>NZ_AP023359.1:8065106-8365212 GCF_018324255.1 Polymorphospora rubra | reverse complement strand
CTACGTCGGCGGAGCCGTGTCACCGGCCCGCCGTGGATTCGTAATGCCGATGGCTGGGGAGGCCGGAATGACCATGCAATATGCGCTGGACAACGCCCGTGCGACGGCGAGTCCGATGTTGGACTGCCTGTCGGAGATCCTGGACGAGGAGACGACGGGGCTGTTGGGGGGGTTGCCGTTGGTGCCGACGGGCCGGTACTGGGTGCCGGCGGCGGGGAACGGGTCGGTGGCGCGGTGGCTGGCTCGCACGTTGGGGCCGACCGCTGAGGTGGTCGCCTCGGACATCGATCCCCGCCACATCCCGCCGGTCGACGGGTTGCGGATCGTGCAGCGTGACGACGTTGCGGACGGACCACTGCCCGGTGGCTGGGACGGGATTCCGCTGCGGTTGTTCGCCGCGCACACGTCCGCCCGCCGCGATCTGGTCCATCAGCACGCGGGTGTGTTGCGGCCGGGCGGGGTGCTGGTCGATCAGGAGTGGGGGTTGTGGAGCGGTTTCGTCCAGCACAGCCCGTACGCCGATGCGCATGACGTCTACCAGCACTACCAGGAGGCGCTGCGGGCGGTGTTCGACGCCCGGGGCAACGATGCGACCTGGTCGGTGAAGGCTGCGGAGACGTTCGAGGCGGCCGGGCTGGTCGACGTGCGTACGACGGTCAGCGCCCGCTCGTGGCCGGGTGGCAGCCCGGGGTGCCGGCTGGTGACGGTCGTGGCGGCCGAGTTGCGTGACCAGTTGATCGCCCACGGGGCGGATCCGGTGTTGTTGGACCGGCTGCCGGAGATCATGCACGACCCGGAGACGGTCGTGATCGGTAACGCGACCTGGACCACGGTCGGGTTCGCGCCGGCGTAGCCGGCAACCCTTTCCACTTCTTCAAAGGTCGGCGGGCGGCCGTGGGTTGGTCGTCCGGCGGTTCCTTGCACCCCCCATGTGCCCGATTTGACTTCTAAGGACTTATTCTGGTGTGGAGACGGATGGCGGCGGTGACGGCGGCCGTGGTGGTGGCGGTGGCGTCAGCCGGGTGTGCCGGCAGTGGACAGGGTCCTCAGCCGCCGGGCGCGGTGCGGGAGGTGACGGTGCTGGGGCCGGTGAATTCGCTGCCGATGGACGCCCCATTCCACGTGGCTGACGCGCGGGGTCACTACGCCGCCGAGGGGCTGGCGGTGACGATCCGCCCGGGGCAGGGCACCGCCCGCAACATCGGTGTCCTGCTCAACGGCGAGGCCGATTTCGCTGTCGTCGATTTGAGCGCCGCGATCGTTCAGCTTCCGACGCTGGACAAGGGCGGTTTCCGTGCCGTGAGCGCGCTGTACCAGCGGTCGATCTCGACGATCACCGCGCTGTCGTCGTCCGGGATCAGCCGGCCGTCTGATCTGGAGGGCAAGAGGATCGGCTACCCGGCCGGGGGTACGAACTACACCCTGTTCCCGGCCTACGCCGAGGTTGCCGGTATCGACGCGTCGAAGGTGATCTGGCAGCAGATGGACGCGGGGCAACTGCGTCCGATGCTGGTCAACAAGAAGGTCGACGCGGTCGCGGAGACCGTGATCGGTACTCCGGGGATCACCGTCATGGCCGGTGGTGACCCGCCGGTGGTGCTGCCCTACAGCGATGTGCTGAGCGACCTGTACGGCAACGTGATCATCGCCTCGACAGATCTCATCGACCGTGACCCAGACCTGGTCGCCCGGTTCGTCGCGGCCACGAACCGCGGGCTTGGGGACACCATCGGCGACCCGCACGCCGCCGCGCGGGTCTTCGTCGAGCGGGTGCCCCAGTTCAAGGCCGACGCCGCCGTCAAGGAGATCGAGCTGATGGATGCCTACGTCCGAGGCCCAGGCGCGGACATCGGCGACCTCGACCCGACGAAGGTCATGAAAACGATCGTGCTGCTGCAGGGCATCGGCACGATCCCCGGCGACCTGCAGATGCGGCCCCTGGACGTCATCCACCTGCCCTGCCCGCCGGGCAGGTCACCCGGCACCCCCTGCACCTGACCCGGTGCCGATTCGCCCCTGGTGCGAGCGCCGCGTCGCGCCGAACCTTCACGGGCCCTTGAGGCATCCACCGCCCCAGTGAATGCCGCCAAGGGGGTGGCAGGACGCGGCCCGGCCTGCCACCACACCGGCTGCCGGCCGGTGGGCACCCGCAAGCCCACCGGCCAGCAGCACCTACCACACGCACCCGTCGGACACGTCCGGCCAGCATCCGACCGAGTTACAACACTCCTGAAGGGAGTTGGTCCGGTGACCGGCGCAGGTGTGGGAACTCAGCGGCCTACGCGACACCGCAGTGCGATCGCCGGTGTGGCAGGCCACCACCGGCCACTGGCCGACCTGTGACTACGGCCGCCGCAGCATTGCCCGCCGGATCGACACGATCCACACCAGCGCCCAGGATCTCGACGCCGTGACTCGGCACGCGGTCTTCGACACCCCGCTCGCCAGGGTCGCCAGCGACCACTTGCCCGTCTTCGTCGACATCGACCCGTCGCAGGGGTGTCGGGAGGTCAGGGCCTGACACCGCTGGTCCCGCCGCGCCGAGGCTCCACGCGGCTTGGCTCGGCAGGGCACGACACGGCAGGCCAGGGCCACTCAGGGAAGACCCCGGGCTGCGGGCCAGATGTGCCCGCAGCCCGGGATCACCCCGCCGGCCCGTCCGACCCGCCCACGGACAACGTTTCCGCCCTGCGGCTTGTGTTCCATCCGCCCTCCCCACCCACCGGAGCAGAACCCTCATGGATCGACCTCGCTGGCTGAGCAACCCCGGCGACCCCGACCCCGACGAACGCCGCAAGGCACCACCACGCCGCTGGCCGGCGCTACCACCCGAGCCGCCCAGGAACGGGTTCGCGGTGCGCAGGGACTGGCCCGACGGCACCCACACCTACTTCGGGCTGAGCCGCACTGTCGAGCAGGCGCAGCGCCGGCTCACCCGTGACCGTGACTACTGGCAACTCGGCCCGCTGCGACCTGCCGCCTGGTCGGTCGTCGAGATCACCCGCTACGAGATGAACGCGCACTACAACCAGACCGACTGCCGCTCACCGGACTGCCCTATCGGCATCCCCGATCAAGTGCCGGGCGACCCGGCCCCTGCCGAACTACCGGAGGAGCCTGCCGGGTCGGCGGACGGCCGCCGTTGGTCCCTGCGTGCGCTGCTACGACGGCTGATCAACCGGCGTGTTGACCGGCTCGTAGAGCACCCACGCGCGTTCTGGCGTCCCCTCGGGCAAGCCATGGTCGGGGAGGTGCCGGTATGACGCAGTCCGCGTTGGCGCGCAAGACGATCGGCACGCTCGGACTGACCGGGGCTGGTATCTCGGCGTCGTCTCCGGTCACGGTCGTCGCGGGCGGGATCGTCGCCACCTACGCCAGCACCGGCGTTGCCGGGCTGCCCCTGGCGGTGGTGCTCCTCGGGGGCGCACTACTGCTGCTGACGGTCGGCTACCTCGCGCTGGCCGCCCGCACCGGCCAGGCCGCGACATTCTACGGCAGCCTGACCGACGGGCTGGGCCGGGCAGCGGGCGTGTCCGGTGCGTTCGTGGCGGTCGTCGCCTACTACGCCATCCAGATCAGCTTGTTCGGCTTGCTCGGGGCGGTCGTCGCGGCCAGCGTCGGCGGCCCGTGGTGGGTGTGGGCCGCCGTGGCGTGGACGGTGGTCGCGGTCGCCGGGATCCGGCAGCTCACCGCCGGAACCCGGATCATCGCCACCGTCCTGGCCTGCCAACTCCTCATCCTGATCCTGCTGGTGGCCACGGCGGTGACCAACCCTGCCGACGCCCAGCTCACGGTGACCGGCTTCGACCCCTCGGCGCTGCTGGTCGACGGCTGGGGCGGCGTCCTGGCCCTGTCCATCGCCGCGTTCGTCGGCCTGGAGTCGCCGACGACGTATGCCGAGGAGGCCCGCACACCCCGGGCCGTCACGACCGCGGTGCGGGCGGGCATCGCCGCCGCCGCGATCGGATACGGGCTCTGCGCGTGGGCGATCGGCGTCGCTGTCGGTCCCGGCCAGCTCGGCGACCCGGCCGCGATGAGCGGGCAGCCCTGGCAGATCCTCGCCGCCCAGCACGGGCCGATCCTGCCAGCGGTCGCCGGCCTGGTCCTCGCCGCCGGGATCGTCACCGCGATGATCGCCCTCCACGCCGTCAGCGCCCGCTACCTGTTCGCGCTCGGCCGGGACCGGGTCGTGCCGACCGTGTTCGCCGCGACGACCACGGCCGGGGCACCGATCGGCGGCTCACTGGCCCAAACCTTGGTGGCAGGCGCCGTCATCGCCGGCACCGCCTGGATCGGCACCGATCCGATGCTGCTGTTCACGTCGTTGTCCAGCCTCGCCGCCGTCGCCATCGTGGCGCTGCTGACCGCCACCAGCGTTGCGGCGATCGTTCTCGGCCTTCGCGAACGACGCACCTCGCACGGCGTGTGGACGTACGGCATCGGTCCCGCCCTCGGGACGGTGGCGGGGCCTGCCTGCTGGCCGTGATGGTCGGCAACCTGCACCTGCTACTCGGCATCGCCCCGCAATCGCCGCTGCGTCACGTCATCCCCGCCTGCATCATCGCCGCCGCCGTTGCCGGCCTGGCCTGGGCCACCGTCCTAGGGCACCACCGGCCCGCCGTGTACGCGGCGATCGGTGCCGGCCGGCCCGACCCGCTCACGGTCCCTGACCGGCGCCTGGCATCCCTGGAGCTGTAGCCATGACCCAGACACAAGCCATGACCGAGACACCCACCACCGAACTCCGAGCCCTGCGCGACGACCAGAACCCCCTCACCGAACCTGCGCCACCACAGTCCGGTCATGAGGCGGCGCGTACCGCCGAAAGCGCCGCCGCCGAAATGCGCAACGCGGTAGTGGACCGGTGGCGAAAGATGGCCGCCCTACACGCCATGCACGCCCTCGACCGACGCACCCGCGACCCGATCAGCCCCAACGCCTGCGCGTTCCTCTACACCGAGCCGACCGGTCGGATACGGATCGCATCCCGGCTCCTTCTCGCCGGCCCCGAGGCCGACAACCTCGTCCCGCTACTGCACCGGCTGACCACGATCGTGACCCGACACGGCACCGGCTACGACCCGCGCGTAGCTATGTCGAACCGCGCCGAACGCATGGACCCGAAAGCCACCTGGCTCGGCCTGGCCGTAACCACCCTGGACACCCCGGCCCGCGCGTGGGCCGCCACGGGTGAGGTACGCACCTCCCTCGAGGTACCGGTGCGCGGCCACCTGCGCCTGGCCGACGGCACCCGGCTCCTAGTCGACCTCGCCGACAGCCGCCTCACCATCGCAGCCACGCACAACCTGGCCGTCGCCGGCCAGGTCTACCGGCCCTGGCACTGGCGACCGAACCTCACCCACGATCCCGACACCCGCCTCGTCTGGGAGGCCGTCGACCGGCTGCACGACACCATCCGGCGGCACCACCCATGACCACGATCCTGCCCACCCCGGATACGGCCGGCCGTGTCCCGATCGGCTACCCCGGCGCCACCGACGTCGACTTCACCGACCTCGCACCGCTCATGGCCAGGAAGCTGCTCAACAACGTCGGAGACCCCTACGTCGACGGCGCCAGCCCCGGCCACACCAAGGCCGCCGAGCGGCAGGTTGTCGAGATCATCGCCGACCTGGTACGTGCCGGGGATGACCGGTGGGGCTACGTCACCACCGGTGCCACCGAAGGCAACCTCTGGGCTCTGCGCGAAGCCCGCCGCCGCCACCCGACCGGAATCGTCTGCTACACGACGGCCGCGCACTACTCCGTGCCGAAGGCGATCGACCTGCTCGCGATGCCGTCGGTTGTCGTGGCCGCCGACGACCGCGGCGAGATGGACTACACAGACCTACGCCGGCGCCTCACGAAGCATCCCGGCCGGCCGGCGCTTGTTGTCGCAACCGCTGGTACGACCATGACCGAAGCCGTTGACGACCTGTACCAGATCAACGCCGTGCTCGACGACATCGGCGTGCCGGCACGGTACGTGCACGTCGACGCCGCACTCGCCGGGATACCCCTGGCACTGCTCGAACCCGACCAGCGACCCGGCTTCGACCTCGCCGACAGCATCGTCGTCTCCGGCCACAAGTTCCTCGGCACCCCGTTCCCGTGCGGCGTCCTGGTCACCAGCGCCGCAGCCCCGACCCAGGCACCCGTGTCCTACATCGGCAGCCCGGACACCACCATCACCGGCAGCCGCAACGGACACGCACCCCTGATCCTGCGCTCCGCTCTACAACGACACGGCCTCAGTGGCCTGCGAACCCGCGCCGAACACGCACGCGAACTCGCCGCCCACACCCTCACCCAGCTCACCGAGATCCGCTGGCCCGCCTGGCGCCACCCGCACGCTTTCACCGTCGTCCTCGACCGCCCACCACCACCAGCCGTCGCCGCCCGCTGGTCGATCCCGACCGAGAACAGACGCAGCCACATCGTGTGCATGCCCGGCCTCACCCAGCACGACCTCGACCGATTCGTCAACGACCTCCGCAACGCCACCCGCCGCCAGCGACGACCCATACCCCGCCCAAGAACAGCCATCGGGTACCGCACAGGAAACCCCTGACCGTGGTACCCGCCAAGGGACGACCGGGTTCCTCCGGCCCACCGTCCCTTCCCCGCCTCCCACCGCCGCCAACCGGGAGGCGGGGACCAACGTGCGCCGCAGCCAGGGGAGGGCAGCGGCGCACCGGCCGGCGGCGACCCGACGAGGTCGCCGCCGGCCACCCGAACCCTGCCACTGGTGCCGTCACACCCACGACCGCGTCGATCGGATTCCCGGCTAGCTACACCACGTCCGTCCCCGACACCCGACCCCACAACTCATCCGAGGCCGCCACCTACCGCAAACAGAGGTCAGCATGCCGACAGACCCCGCCCCGGACACCGAACCCAAGTCCGACCAGCCATCGGGTCCCGCCCACGGACAGCTCCTGCTCGGCGACGGCCGAGTCGTCACGCCACGACACACCGGCGGCGAATACACCCTGTGCGAACTGGTACACCAGTCGGATACCACCGTCCCGGTCACCACAGCGAACGGGCTGCACCACCGGCGGGCCCGCCCCGCTGGCAGCCTGATTCCCCTGCCCAACAAGACCCTGGCCACCGCGGCCACCGCCAGCACCGCAATGCCGAGCAGCGCATACCTGCTCGCCCTGGCCGCCGCAGGCATACCCACCCCGACCGCCCCAGCGACCGCCGCGGCATCGAATCCGTTCGCCTCCACCCGAGCCCCGCACAGGCCATGCCAAGCCCCGGACCGTACCAAGCTCCCGACTCCGGCCACGCCGCCCGATCCGCTGACGATCGGTCCCGGACCGGCGTGACCGGCGTGACGGCACGCCGATACCACGGGTGGTCGACGTGCCGTCACCGTGGCCGGCGGCGGGTTTGAGGGGACCCACATCGCCGCCGGCCACATCCAGCCCGCCGATCTCCTCGAGGAGCAGCGCCGTGTCGTACAAACATCCGCCGACCAGCCTGCGCGCGCGGTGGCTGGCCGAGCAGATGCGCAGCCTCCGCAAACAACGACGCGTCACTCTCAAGACCGCCACCCGGCACCTCGGGCCCAACCACTCCGGCCTGTCCAGATGGGAACTAGCCGCATGGCCGTTCCCCGCCGACGCGGTGACCGCCCTGCTCGACGTCTACCAGATCACCGACGCCCGCCGCCGCACCACGCTGCTGCACCTCGCCAACAACCCACAACGCCGCGACGCATGGGATCGCGACGACCTCCCACCGAGCCACCCGCACCAGGAGAACGCCGTGCCCTTCCCCGAACGCCACCGGCCCACCGTCCGCAGCCAGTGGCTCGCCGACCAACTCCGCCAACTACGCGTCAACCGCCGCCTCACCCTGCAACAGGTCGCCCCGCAACTCGGCGTCGAATGGAGCACCCTGTGCCGGTTCGAACTCGGCGAACTCAAACTCAAATACGACACCGTCACCGCACTACTCGACATCTACCACGTCTTCGACGACCGGCAACGCGACCAACTGTGCTCCCTCGCCCTCGACGCCCGACACGGCGACCACTGGGACATCGACTTCGGCGACGAACTGCCCTACCGCCCCTACGTCAACCTCGCATGGCTCGAAACCCGCGCCACCCAGATCCGCTACTACGCCACCACCCGCATCCCCGACCTGCTCCAAACCCCCGAATACACCGCCCGCCTCATCCAAACCCAGATGGGCATCCGCCAACCCACCCCCGAACACCAGGCCGCCGTCGCCGCCCACGCCGCCCGCCGCCACACGTTCCACGAGGGAAAAACCCGACTGTCGGCCGTGATCACCGAAACCGCCCTGCGAACCCCAGTCGGCGACGCCCACCTGATGGAGCAACAGATTGCCCACCTCCACAAACTCGCCCGCCAGCCCCGCCACACCATCCGCATACTGCCCGACGGGCACGAGGCCGCCGCACGCTACGACACCCCGTTCACCGTCTTCGACATGCCCGACCCCTACCCACCCGTCGCCGTCACCCAGAGCCTCGCCGGCCGCCTCTACCTCGAACACCCCCGCAGCCTGCGCTTCACCGTCGCCCACGACCACCTCCACACCACCGCTCAGGACCTCACGCCTGCCCCGGCCAGCCCACCCACCCAACCGAACGGGAAAGCCGAGGGTGCCGCCACCGCAGCGGCTCCGGGCACCACGAACGACGCAGGTCGTCGCACCTCGGCCGCAACCCGCACCACCATCCACACCCAGCCGAACCTGGCCCGCGCACGCGTCAACGACCCACACCCGACGCCGGCCATTCCCGCACCGGCCCAGGAGGGAAAACGATGAGTCGCTCCTTCCAGACCACCGACGGTCAGATGCTGTGGAATCCCTCCAACTCGATGGCAGCCCTGTTCGCCGGGAAGAGTGCAGACCCTCACCCAGATCACAGCCATCCCTCGGGTATCGCACCACGGAGCCAGGACGAGTACATCGTCGACCTCGAACAGTTCATCGCCTTCGTCGCCGCCGTTACCCGCTGGTTCGACGCCACCTGCCACGCTGGCGAGCACGCCCTGGCCGCCGGCTGGCTCTCTGTCGCCCGCGCCGAGTTCCTCAGCGCGACGCTACTACCCGGTCACACAGGCGCTCAGGTCATCGACCACAGCCCCATCCAGAGGTCGAGCGCACCGCGCGGGATCCAGTTATCCCCACCGCTGGATCCGGTCCGCCTGGTTGAACCGGTTGTGTGGGTAGCTGCGGGGGCTACCTGCCCACCTGTCATTCAAGTCCCTTGTGGAGGTACTCATGAACAAGCTGCTTGCTGTCAGCGGTGACCCGTTCGAGTTGGACGTGGAGATCGTGAGGGAGGGGCCGGTCGCTGCGGCGCTGTTGGCCGACACGGACGACGGCTGCGACACCGTGAAGGGCAGCGACTGCTAGTCGCGCCGGTTCGGCCGGTTCCGGTGGGCGATCATCTGACGCCTGCCGGAACCGGCATCCCACGACCAGCAACTCGACCGGGAAACGACTCGTGACGGCAGGAGGCGGCATGTTCCGACGGGTCGATGCGGCCACCATCCGCATCGCCGTACACGCGGGGCCGGATGATGCGGCGCCTTGGCCGCATCGGCGTGACGTCAGTGGCATTCAACGTTGGCTTCGCGCGGTATGGCAGAAGGCCGGTATGGCCGAGGCGGTCTGGACGGCCAGCCCTGTCTTCGCCGCTCGTGTCGAAGCGGTGCTCGCCGCAGGGACCATCGACCCGGACCGGGGCTGGCGGATGGCGTTGGCGTTGGCCCGGTATCTGGTGCGCGCGCAGCGGCGGGCGACGCCGTTCGGGTTGTTCGCGGCGGTGGCGGCGCTGCGCTTCGACGCGGTTGCCACCGTGACACCGTTGCAGGCGTCGATGGTTCGGGTGCGGCCGGACGCTGGCTGGCTCGCGTCCCTGCTTGCGCGGCTTGAAGTCGATCCGGACGTGCGCCGCGGCCTGCGCGTGCAGGCGAACAACCTGATGCTGGTGCGTGGACCTCGGATCGTCATGGGACACCGGCCGCACGCCTCCCTGCCACATAGGGGAGCGACGTCGGTGAGGAACACCGAAGCGGTGCGGCTGATCGTGTCGCTCACCACCGCGCCGATGCCGTGGGCAGAGCTGGTCGACAAGGTCGCCGCCGCGTTTCCACGGTTCCCACGCGCGTCCGCCGAGGCACTGGTCGCCGACCTGGTCGACCACGCGATATTGATCTCGGCCCTTCGCCCGCCGTCAACCTGCACGGACCCGATCGGACATGTCCTGCGCCAGCTCGACAACAGCCTCGACCGTGAGTCCTGCCGGCAGCGAACGGTGCGGGCCGACCTTCGTTCGCTGCACGCCCATCTCGGTACCGGCCGGCCGGGTTCGACGGACCTCCGGGGGCTGGCCGACAAGATGTCCGGTCTGGCATCGGTTCCACAGCCCCTCGTGGTGGACCTCGGGCTCGGAGACCGGATCGTTCTGCCCGACCAGGTCGCCGCCGAGATCGTGGCGGCGGTGGACGTGCTGCGACGCTTGACACCGGACCCGGTGGGACGGCCGGAATGGCGTTCCTATCGTGCCCGGTTCATCGACCGCTATGGCCCGGCGGGCGTGGTGCCGTTGACCCAGTTGGTCGACCCGATTACGGGGCTGGGCTACCCGGACCACTTCACCAGGGCAGCCGACTCAGCCGCGGCGTCGCTGTCCGGCCGGGACGAGCGGCTGCTGACGCTGGCACAAGAAGCGTTGATCGACGGCGTTCATGAGGTGGTTCTCGATGATGCGGCCGTGCGGTCGCTTGCCGGCACCGACCAGCCTTCGGGGCACGTCAGCCCCCACGCCGACGTCACGGCAGAGGTGCGGGCGGTCTCGTTGAACGCATTGAACGAGGGAAGGTTCACGGTGGCGTTGACCGGGATGGGCCGGTCGGCGATGGCGACAGGCGGACGGTTCCTGGACCTGCTGCCCGACGCGGAGCGGGAGCGGATGTGCCGGGAGTTCGCGCGCCTTCCCGTCGCGGTGGACGGGGCCATCCCGGCGCAGCTGAGCTTCCCGCCCCGCAACCTCGGGGCACAGAACGCGCTCCACTCCCGGCAGGTCCTGCCGTGGCTGATCAGCCTGGCCGAGCACCGCCCGACATCCGAGGACGTGATTCGCCTCGACGACCTCGCAGTGGCCGCTGGCCACGATCGGCTGGTGTTGGTGTCGATGTCGCGCCGGCGGGTGGTCGAGCCGACCGTGGCGCATGCCGCAGCCCTGCATGCGATGCCGCCGCTCGGCCGCTTCCTCGTGGAGCTGCCGCGAGCCATGGACGCCCGACTGAAACCGTTCGACTGGGGCGCGGCTTCCTGCCTGCCGTTTCGGCCCGCGCTGCGGTACGGCAAGGTGCTACTGACAGCCGCACGGTGGCGAATCGACCCGGCCAGGCAGCCGGCTGCCGATGCGAGCGACCGCGAATGGTCGACAACCTGGGAGGCCCTGCGGACCAGGCTGCAGCTGCCGGCATGGGTACAGGTCGGTAGCGGCGACCAGCGACTGCGGCTCAACCTCGATCAGCCCATGGACCGAGCCCTGCTGCGCGCCCACCTGGACACCAGCGCCCAGCCGATCACCGTCGTGGAAGCGGCAACTCCGCGCGACTTCGGATGGCTGTCCGGCCGCGCCCACGAGGTCGTCGTACCGGTCGCCTCCACCGCCGCGCCCGCCCCCGTGCCGGCCGCGGTGGCCGCACGAGGCGCATGGCCGCCCGCTGCCGCCGCGCCGGTCATGCCGGGCTCGGGCGGCCTGCTGTCCGCGTCGCTGGCCGTCGACCCGGCCATGATGGAACTGGTCCTGCTGCGGGGGATGCCGGTGCTGTTCGCCGACTGGCCCGAGCCGCCGTTGTGGTGGTTCATCCGCATGCGCCGCCCGTTCCCGCATCTGCGGCTGCGCCTACACACCGACGACTACGGCGACGCTGCGGTCAAGTTTGGCCGCTGGGCCAGCGGGCTTCGGCAGCAGGGTGTTGCCGGCGATCTGAACCTGGACACCTACCATCCCGAGTCCGGCCGATACGGGAACGGCGCCGCGTTGGCCGCCGCGCAGGAGTTGTTCGCCGCCGACTCCACTGCGGCCATTGCCCAAATGAGGACGCAGCCCGAAGGCCGGATCGACCGGCAGGCGTTCACCGCCGCGAGCATGATCGACCTGGCCGCCGGCGTGCTCGGCAGCCACACCGACGGATGCGAGTGGCTGGTCGCGCGTCCTGAGCCAGCCGGGCGGGTGCCGATCGACCGGGCCGTGCTGCGGCAAGCGGTCACCCTCGACCCGGCCGCCCTTCCCGAGCCGGTCCGGAACGCCTGGCAGCAGCGATCCCAGGCCGCAGCCCGCTACGCCGCCGCACTGTCCGCCTCCGGCGGACCACTCACGCCGAACACCGTGCTCGCCTCCCTGCTCCACCTGCACGTCGTCCGTGCCGACGGCCCGGACGAGGACGGCGAGCAGGTCACCTACCGGCTGGCACGCCATATCGCGCTCGCGGCGGTACGCCGCCGTGTCCGCACTCCAGGAGCACCCCGATGACCCCCACGCCACTTCCGACCCCGTTGCGACAGGCCGCCGAGACCACAGCCTCGCGCATCGCTGCCCTCCTGGTTGAGCCACCGCCGCTGGACTTCGCGGCGGACGACCACGGGCCACGAAGCACCCGCTGGCACGCCCAGTCCCTGTCCAAAGGCGCCGCCGGAGTCGCCATCCTGCACGGCGTACGAGCCCAGACAGGACACAGCGGATGGGAACCGGTCCACGCGTGGCTGCGGTGCGCGACCACCGACCAGCTCAGCAACGGCACCGGGGCCGGACTGTGGTTCGGCACCCCCGCTGTCACCCACGCCCTGACCACCGCCGCGCCGCACGCCCGCCCGGCAGCACTCGATGCACTCGACCATGCCGTCGCGGATCTGGTGGAGCGGCGGCTGGCTGCCGCCGACGCCCGTCTCGCGGCGCGAGTCCGGCCGCCGCTGTCGGAGTTCGACCTCGTACGCGGGCTGACCGGTCTGGGAGCCCACCTGCTTCGCCGCGACCCGCACGGCTACCTGCTTCGCCGGGTGCTGGCGTACCTGGTGCGGCTCACCGAGCCTGTCGATGCCGACGACGACGCGGGCCGGGCAGCGCCGGGCTGGTGGAGCGCCGACCTACACGACCGCGGGATCCCGGTGCCGGGCGGGCATGCCAACCTCGGGATGGCACACGGCATCACCGGCCCCCTGGCTTTGCTCGCCCTGGCGATGCGTGAGGACGTCACGGTGCCTGGCCAGGCCGAGGCGATCGGCCGGATCTGTACCTGGCTGGACGGTTGGCGGCAGGAGAGCCCTGCGGGGCCCTGGTGGCCGGAGAGGATCACGGCAGCCGAGCTGCGCGCCGGCACGCCTGCCGCAAGCGGACCGGGTCGGCCGTCCTGGTGCTACGGCACCCCCGGCGTGGCCCGTGCCCAGCAACTCGCCGGGATCGCCCTCGCCGACCCCGGCCGTCAGCATGCGGCCGAAGATGCTCTGACCCGCTGCGTGACCGACCCCGGCCAACTCGACCGGATCATCGACCCGACGTTGTGCCATGGCTGGGCAGGACTGGCCGCCACCGTCTGGTACGCCGCCGCAGACGCCCGCGCCACCAGCCTGCCCGCCGCCATTTCCCGCATCGCGGGCTTGCTGATTCACCACGCCATCGACACCACCCTGGCGCCATCCGGCCTGATCACCGGCCCCGCAGGAGTCGCCCTCACGCTGCACACCCTTGCCACCGGCACCGACATCCGCTGGACCACCAGCCTGCTGATCAACTAGGGAGGGGAGTGCCTTGGACCTCGATCCCGAACCCGACACCGAGCCGTCACCCGACACGATGCCGGTCAGCCGGTGGCGCCAGGTCAACCTGACCTTCACCGACGGGCAGACCGCCGAGGAGTACGCCGCCACCCGGCTCGGCCCTGCCCTGTGCGCCGCCGAGGACGACAGCATCATCACCGCGTTCTGGTTCATCCGCAAACGCCAGACATGGCGGCTACGGCTGCTGCCCGGCGCCCGCCTCGCCCGCGTCTACGCACTACTCGCCGACATCACCGACGACGACCGCATCGTCGGTGTCGCCGAACCGGCCTACCGGCCCGAGGCGTACGCGCTCGGCGGCGACCAGGCCATGACGACCGCCCACATCCTCTTCCACGCCGACAGCCGCCACATCCTCACCCACCTCGCCACCGCCGGCGGCAGCCACCGACGCGAACTCGGCGTCCTGCTTGCCACCCACCTCATGCGCGCCGCCGGACTGGAGTTCTCTGAACAGGGCGACGTCTGGCAGCACCTCGCCACCCGCCGACACCAACCCAACGCGCCCGCACCGAGCCCTCGCCTGATCGCCGACGTGCAACGGCTACTCACCGCCACCGACGAGACGCCGGAAAGCCCGTTAGGCGTCACGCCGCAATGGCCGAAAGCACACCATCAGGCGGGGGAGAACCTTGGCTTCCTCGACCGGCACGGGGTACTGACCCGCGACCTACGCGGCGTGCTCACCCACCACATCCTGTTCCTGTTCAACCGGCTTGGCATCACCGCCGCCGACGCCTGGCTCCTCGCGACGGCCGCCGTGCACGTGACCTTTCACCAACCGCCCGACACCTACACCAGCCACCGATCCATCCGGACGACCGACAGTAGGGTCAACGCAGTGAACACCTCGCCAACCGCACCCGAAACCCCCAGCGCCGCCGCACTCCGCGAACAGCTCGTGACCACCCTCAAAGAACGTGGCCACATCCGTTCCGCCACCGTCGAACAGGCATTCCGCACGGTGCCCCGCGAACAGTTCCTGCCCGGCGTCGACCTGGAAACCGTCTACACCCGCCGCCAGATCGTCACCAAACGCGACCCCAACGGCGCCGCCCTGTCCTCGGCGTCGAGCCCCAGCCTCGTCGCCGACATGCTCGAACAACTCGACCCGCAGCCCGGAGACCGTGTCCTGGAGATCGGTGCGGCCACCGGCATCAACGCCGCCCTGCTCGCCGAACTGACCAGCCCCGGCGGCCAGGTCGTCACCATTGAACTCGACCAGGACCTCGCCGACGGCGCCCGCACCGGCCTCACCCGCGCCGGCTACCACACCGTCCAGGTGGTCTGCGGCGACGGAGCCCTCGGCCACCCCGCAACGGCCCCCTACGACCGGATCATCGTCACCGCCGGAGCTTGGGACATCACCACCGCATGGTGGAACCAACTCGCCGACCACGGTCGCATCGTCGTACCCCTACGCGTACACGAGAGCGGCCTGACCCGCTGCTTCGCCTTCAACCGCACCACCCCTAACACGCTGGTCAGCGCCACCACACCCCTGGTCTGCGGATTCGTGCCCATGCGCGGCACCACCGAACACACTGACCACCACGTACGCCTCGATACCGACGTGGTCCTCAAACTCGACGCCACCGACCAACCCGACCGCGCAGCCCTCGCCCACACCCTCAACCACCCCCGACACGAACGCTGGACCAACATCCAGGTCAGCGACACCGACCCCATCGGCCACCTCGACCTGTGGCTCCTCGCAAACACCAACACACCATTCGGCCGCCTCGGCGTCGGCGACACCGCCCGCACCAGCGGCCTGGTCACCCCCGCCTACCGATGGGCCGGAGCCGCCCTCTACCACGACGGCACCATCGCCTACCTCGCCTTCCAACCCATCACCGACGGCCACCACCAACTCGGCGCCATCGCCCACGGACCCAACGCCGACAAACTCGCCACCGAACTAACCAACCTCCTCGACCAATGGAACACCACCGGCCGCCCCAACCGACCCACCGTCACCGCCCACCGAACGGGAACCCGACCGGTCGAGCCCGGCGACATCAACCGCCCCGACACCATCCTCACGATCTCGTTCTGACCCGCCCGACGCTGGGGCGGCGGCCGTTTCGCCCCGGCCATCTCCATGCCCAAGCGTGCACAAACCTCTTTCCCACGACCGGCCGCCGCTTGCAGAGGAGGACCCCATTACCCTGCCCCCGGCTACCGCCATCGCGGCTCGCTTCCCCTCGTAGCCCGTCAACGACCAGCCGCCAAACCACTCGACGCCCGCGTGAACAGACTCGCCGCGCTGGCCGAAACCGCCCACCAGGAACGCGACCCCGATAAAGCATCCATGGTCTTCAACGGAGCTGCCCTCGTCGCCTCCGACTGCGGAGATACCGAACTCGCCCGCGCCTGGTGCCACCGCCATGCCAACCTCTACCTGGGCAAAGTCCGGCTGAACAGCTACACCGCCCGCTTCGCTCTCGAACCGATCATCAACCTCGCCCGGCTGCGCATCCGGGCCGGCGACAGCGACGGCGCATACCGCATGCTTACAGATCTACACAAAGCGGTCCTCTGCGGAAACCGCACCGCCGTCGACGACCTCGAGATACACCCCCGACAGCTACCCACCGACCCCAGCGAACTCGAACAGATCATCAAATGGCTACGCGGCGTCCTGCTCTCCGACGGAACCCGTGCCCTTACCCTCGCCGGACGCTGGACCGACGCCCTGAACCATGTGCACCGCTACGACGGAATCGGCCCCAACCTCCTCGATGGGCGACAGATCGCGGTCGCGGTCCACCTCATACAAGGCGACACCTCCTCAGCCGCTACCTTCCTCGACCAAGCCAAGATCGAGCAGCCATGGGAGCGACCAGTACACGACCTCCTCCAGCACTGGCACGCACTCACGGTCGGGGCCGCTCCAACAACCAATCCCACCGACCTGATCAATCGAACGTCGCCCACACCAGAAGCCCTCGGACTCGCGGTGTTCCGCGTCCGCCTCAACCTCACCGCCCTGGACCTCGACAGCAACGCGCCACCACACGCCACGGATAAAGTGATCAAGCGGCTCGCCGAAGACGTCCTCCGAAGCGAGGACGCCCACGCGGCCCGCGACCTCCTCAACCACCCAGCGATCCAGGCCGAACACCACCGGCCACTAACCCAACTGATCAAAGCAAGCGGCCTGGGCCAGGGACACCTGCCAGACCCAGCACGCAAAGGACTATCGCTGGCCATCGACTCGGCCGAAACCGTTCTGCACAGCGCCTACCGCAGCGGACGGCCCCAAAGGTGAGCGAGAGATCCGCATCGGCGGCGGACTCGGCAGATCCCCCACCAACGACATTGGCAGCCGGCTGTCCCTTGTCAGCTAACCGGCCAGGTAGGCGTCGATCCGAACCCGAAGAGCGGCAAGCCGCTGCGCGGCATGGCGCAACAACACGGCATCCATCTCGGCCTGCGAGACGAGGTCCGAGTCGCCGGCGAGCTGCTCGTACAACGAAGCGTCGGTCTGTCCGTCCAGACATCCAGCGACGAACTCCAGCAATTCCCGCAACGCGGCGAACAGAGCCTCGTCGTTACCAGCGCTGATAGCCTCGACGGCTTGCTCGTACGGGCTGACCGGCACCGTGACGGCCGGCACCGACCGATCCCTGACGACGTAGAACGCACCCAGCTCCACTGTGGGCACAGGGCGCTGCTCCACCTCGCCAGCGACGCGAACCATCTGCGGCAGAGTGACCGCCGACGCGGCAGCGGTGACGCGCTCTTCATCGTCACCGTCAGCCAGGTCCGGATCGGCACGGACGGCGTGGCTGACGATCACGGGTGTGTCAGCCGGCAGCCGCGCCATCAACGCGGCCAACTCCCCAGCGCTGGCGAACTCGACCGGCTCCTCGCCCAGCACGGCATGAACCGGGACGGCGCTCACCGGGCGACCTGCACAGCGATGCCCGAGGGCAATGCAGTTGCGACCTTGTTGTCCACGTTTCCTCAACTTTCGTCGGGTTGATCGCCGCCCTAACGACGGACTTCGGACTCTTCCGCGCATTTTGGCGGATGCTCAAAGGAGGACACCGTTTTATCCGGACTAACGTTCGGTCTCAGGACGCCCTCATCTCGGAGGAAAGCCGTCGCCGCCCGAGAATGGCCGCGCAGGCGCCGGATGCCAGGATTCGTGCGGTTACCCCCAGTGCCGCAAGTACGAAATCGCGTTCGCCTGGCGACGGCTCGTGCAGCTCGACAGGTCCGGGATCGAACCGCGCGTGGACGCCGTCATCCCTCCGGATTGCGCTGCCGTGGAAAGTGCATCCTCCCGCCGTGCGGAGGGTGGCGTGGTACTCCGTGCCGCCTTTGCTGGCTGCGCGCTCGGTGAGTGCGGGCAGCGCGCCGACCGTGCTGTGGCCACAGGCCGGCAGCCCTCCGCCGGCGGTGAAAAACCGCAGGGAGACCAGTGGATGTCCCCGCCCGTCATCGCCCAGCGACATGATCACGGCATGCGAGATCCCCGCGAGAACCGGTACGAGGCGACGCTGCGCGTCGCTCAGCGGCGTCTTGTCCACGACCGCGGTCGGGCTGCCACCACGCCCCTGCCGCAGGCAGGCGACGTCGATGGTGACCGACAATTGGCGGCCGTCGGCCTCCATTCCGTCCCCACACATCAAAGACAGCCCAGTGCGTGGGCGGACAGCATGAACAGGAGCCTAGCTCGTCGCTCAACCTCGGCCGCTGGCCGTCCCGTTCGATCCTGTGCGGACCTCAGCGAGTCGGTGCTCGACATGGAAGGCCACCGTCTGATGATCCTCCAGTTCCTAACAGAACACGAAGATCAAGGCGGTGGATCTGAACTACCTTGACGTGCTGTTCCCTGCCAACATCCGACGGCGGACCTGACCCGGCGACGGTCCTGGCCGTTCTCCGACGGGACCTCTACGCCCGTCTGACCGCCCGGTCGGGTGGCTAACCCGCGTGGCGTGGGTTTGGGCAACTGGGTGCGGGCGCGAGAGGATAGACCGCAGAGCCAGTTTGGTGCGACCTTGACTGGACGGAGTAGGAGTGTGTTGATGGCCGGAGCAGCAGGGCGCGGACCGGCGTGGGCGGCCTCCCGGCAGGGTCGTGAGGCCGATCGTTGCCGCGTCCAGGCAGTTATGAATTGCCGGGCCGCGTTGCGACACTCCGGACAGTCAGTCCGTGTGGATCGGCACCCCGGATGAGCGCACCGTCTGCCCGTAGGCGCCTGGGCCGCCCGCCGGCACGGCCCAGGCCGACGTCGTCGAACTCGTGGAAGTACCTGTACGAGCGGCTCGGTGACAAGAGGTTCCAGCAGTTGTGTAACACGTTGCTGGCGACCGAGTTTCCTGACGTGGTGTGTTTCCCGGTCGGGCAAAAGGACGGAGGCCGGGACGCGGTTCGTAAGAACGGCGGGAACGCGATCATCTATCAGGTGAAGTGGACCGGTGACCGGCTGCAGAACCCGTTGTCCTGGTTGAAGGCCGCGATCGATGGCGAGGCCGAGAATATCCGGCGGCTGGTCGCCGACGGCGCCAGCGCCTATTACCTGATGACATGCGTGGCCGGCACCAGCGAGTATTGGTCGGGCACGATGAACCAGTTGGACGAGGAACTCGCCCGACAGTCGAAGATCTTCGGCACTCCCATGGAGTGCTGGTGGCAGGCTGACATCGATGCACGGGTCGACAAGGCGCCGACCGAGGTCAAGTGGGCCTACCCGGACATGCTTGCCGGACCAGACCTGATTCGGTACATGATTGAGGCTGACCGAGTCGCTGCCCGTGACGACGAGCTGCGGACCTTGCTGCTGAAGGTCATCGCCACGCAGTGGGACGAGGACGCGAAGGTTAAGTTCAAGCAGGTCGATCTGGACTCGCGGGACCTGGTTGATCTCTTCGTAGATGTCGAGGCCAACCGGATCTCGGCGCCTCGGGCGATGGTGTCTACCCTCCACGAGGTCGGCGAGAGAACGGCACTGGGCGGCGCCGCGCAGTATCTCCTGAAGACGCCGGCGCGCATGACGCTCGTCCGGGGTGAGCCGGGCCAGGGCAAGTCGACGCTCGGACAGTACCTGTGTCAGACGCATCGAGCTCAGTACCTGCGTGACGAGGACAACCTCGACGGCAAGCGCCCGACCCTCGTCCCCGAGCAACCGCGGTTTCCGATCCGGATCGACCTTCGCGACTTCGCCCAGTGGATTGACGGCGTGGACCCGTTCGCGGACCCACTAATGCCGTCCGGCGCCCCGCGCCGGAGGCCCAAGAGCCCATCGCTTGAGGGATTCCTGGCCCACCTCCTACACACCCGAAGCGGCCGGCGGAAAGTGACCGTCGAGATGGTCCACGACATCCTGGCCCGGATGCCGGCACTGATCGTCTTTGACGGCCTGGACGAAATCGCGCGCGAGACGGTCCGGACCTGGGTGGTCAAACAGATCGACGAGTTCGTCGCCCGAACGGCCGGATGGATCGCGCCCCAGGTGATCGTGACGACCCGACCGAACGCCTCGTCCCTGGCGGAACCGTCGCCAGAGGTCTTCGAGATCATCTCCCTCGCCCGCCTTAGCCCGGCCCTGCGTGCCGCCTACCTGCGCAAGTGGGCAGACGCGCGATCCATCCGTGGACAGGACCGGCGCGCGCTGCAGAGCACATTCGACAGCCGCTCGGCCGAACCCCACATCGCGCAACTCGCCGACAACCCGATGCAACTGACCATCCTGCTGTACCTCATGCAGAAGCGCGGCGACTCCGTGCCAACCGGCCGCACCGACCTCTACCGCTCCTACATGGAGACGTTCCTGGACAGAGAGGCTGTCAAGACCCCCGCGGTCCACGACCACCGTAAGGATCTCGAAGAGGTCACCGCGTTTCTCGGCTGGCATCTCCAAAGCCTCGCCGAAACACAGGGCACCAACGGCCAGATGGCGACCAGGGCAATCCGCAAGGCTATTAACGGCTACCTGTTCGACGCGGACAAGGACACGACCCTGGTCGATGACCTGTTCACCGCCGTAACTGACCGGGTCTGGGCACTGGCCAGCAAGGTACAGGGCACATTCGAGTTTGACGTGCAACCGATCCGTGAATTCTTCGCGGCAAGGTACCTGTACGAGTTCGCCGAAGGCGCGCGGGGGACCTTGCTGCGCTCGATGGTACTGGCGCACCTGATCCGTCGTCCGTATTGGCTTAACACCAGCCGCTTCTACGCCGGATTCGTCACCCCGAATGAGGTCGCTGGCCTGCTGGAAGGCGTCGAGGAGGAGATGGAGGCCGGGCGTCATCCGGCTCAGGCGCGGATGGCGCTGTGGGCACTGCTCGCCGACGGTGTCTTCGCGGTCCGGCCCAAGACCCAACGCAGAGCGACCGCCCTGCTGAGCGACGACCTGAGCGTCCGGCTGTTGACCCACGCGCTCACTTCCGACGCCAACCTCGCGGTGCTCGCACCCGATCGCGGAGCCGTCCAGCTCGCTGACGCGCTGCTCGACGATGCCGCGGCCACGCCCAGGTCCCCGCTGGCGGTCGAACGGGTACAGCTCGCGCATCGGATAGTGCCGGATCGGGCACGGTTCGACGCGTGGTGGATACCCCATATGACCAAGGCGCTCGGCACCGCTGACGAGGTGCCGTGGCTGCGCCTGGGCGTCCCTGCCAAGGCAGCGGAACGGCTGCCCATTGATCTGGCTGCTCAGCTGCGTCTTGACGGTGTCGACGCAGGGCAGGTTGCCCTCAACGCCGGTGTGATCGCGCCCGCCGGATCGGAGCTGGAGGTTCGGTTGGTCCGCGCGGTCCTCGACGGTCTGTGCTCGGAGGCAGCGTCGCCTGCGTCGGGTTTCGCGGGCGATCTTCTGCGCCTGCTCGCGCCGCAGCACTTCATCCGTAAGGCCAGAGATGCCGACACCGCCTATGCCATCCCCGTCGGCCATGTCGACGAACCGGAGATCGCTGAACAGCGCCAGACGGTACTCAGACGACTGAAGGCTCGCGACGCGGAGTTCGAAGGACTACAGGCCGCGCTGCGGTTCGGCAAGGGGCAGTCAGGCACCACCTCACCGTGGGGAAACACGGCTCGCGCCCTGTGCGCAATGTTCGGGCCGTGCTGGCTCGCTGCCGAGATCGCTGTCATCGGAGCCGCAAGTTCGGACACCCGGTGGCGCACCGGCGGGGACATCACACCCAGGTCCCAGCCATTCGGCTCGCAGCCGGACTACGGGCGACTGCTGGAAGAGGTCCGCCTCAACCGGGGCCGAGCCGCGTGGTGGCACCAACAGCACGACGCCCATGACGATCCGCTGTCGAGGGGCACCTGGATACTCGCCATGCTCGCTGTCGCGCATAAACACGTCATCCTCGACAGCCTCGACCGGCTGGACACTGCCATCCGAACCCTGCCCGCGCCCACCGTGACGGCACTGGCCATGAGTTCCAGCAGGCTCGCGGCGTCCGGCCTCGGCCGTCGGATCGATGCCCAGGCACTCACGGCGATCGCGTCAGCGTCCGTTGAGTCGGCACTCCTCGTCGCCCATCACGTGGGCGACCTGAAGCAGCCGCTCGACCTCGCCCCGCTCACTGCAGAGTCGCTCGGACAGATGGGCCGGTTCGGCGTAGCTGCTTGGCCGGCAGCCCGCGCCCTGACCGTCCGGACCCGCAACACTCCGACGACCGAACTGGTGGACCTGCTCGGGACCCAAGGGACCACCGCGGTAGTCCGTGTCGGCTCAGGCGCGGATCGCATGCCAGTCGAGCTAATGCGCTCCATTATGGCAGAACCGCAGCGGCACCCGCTGCCCTGGCTGCTCGCCGCCGAGCGGCGCATCTCCCAAACCGCCAACGAGCCGCACCTAGCCGTTGTCGCCGAGCAAGAGCGTTGGTTCGGCGAGTAGCCCTGCCGACATGAGTGCCTGAGTCGCATGGCTTGGCTGATCACCAGACGGCAAGGAGGCGATAGGCAGACCTGAATTAAAGCGGCGACGGGACATGTACGACGATGCCCAGTTGCAAAAGCCGAGGAATCGTCGTCACGCCAACCCAACGCAAACGTGCCTCGACGACAGGTGGCATTCAACGAGGGTACGCTGTTGCAGTTCTGTGACGTGCCGCTGGGCAGGGCCACCCTGCGGCATCATTTCGCTCCCGGACCGACAGCAGGGATCGGGATAGCGCCCCCGTTTACTCCCCGAAAACCCTCGCCAACTGGTGACGGCTAACGACAAGGGATGATCGGCGGCTGGCTGCGTTCGTGCAGGTCAATGCTGGTTCTTGACGATCAACGACAAGTTCGATGGGGGATGGGTCGACAACCACGTCGTCCTGAGTCCCGTACCGGGAAGCATCGACCCGCTTCAAGATCAGGATAACACTCGGTTATATGCGGCCTGGCGATCATCAACCAGACCCGCCTCGGACACACGCAGCCCACCGGCCGCAACGATCATCTTCCCGGCGTCGGGCTAAACCCAAACCGGCGGTGACGCGGTACCCATGATCGTGCCGGCGTTCGGATGCAGCCGGGCCGAACCTGCGCTCCGCCCATCTATGCGATCGCCTCGTCCGGAACCGGTTCCCCGAGGACATCGGCAATCGCGGCAAATTCCTCCAGAGCGGCTTGCAACTCGTCGACGATCTCGCGGGCGATCACCCCTGGAGGCAGGAGGCTGTCAGTGTCGTCGAGTGCCGGGTCCTTGAGCCAGGATATGTTCAGATTTACCTTGTCCCGTTTAAGTAGCTCGTCGAGGGAAAAGGCTCGGAACCGCTCAGTCTCGATGCGTTCGCTGCGCGGATCGCCCTGCCGGTACGCGCTAACGAAGTCATCGAGGTGTGCCCGGCGAAGTGGCTTGGTCTTAAGAGTGAAGTGCTGTCCGACCCGAAAGTCGTATACCCACAGGGCGGATGTCCACGGCTGACCGTCGACGCGGGGCGGTTTCTTGTCGAAGAACAGTACGTTGGCCTTCACTCCGCCAGCGTAGAAAATACCGGTCGGCAGGCGAAGCAGAGTGTGAACATCGAACTCCCTGAGTAGCCTGCGTCGGATTGCCTCTCCGGCGCCCCCCTCAAACAGTACATTGTCGGGCAAAACCACCGCCGCTCGACCGTCAACCTTCAGCGCCGACATGATGTGCTGGAGGAAGTTGAGCTGCTTGTTGGTGGTGGTGGAGCGGAAGTCGCTACGGTCGTAGGCGATGTCGTCCTTATCCATTCGACCATCCGTGCCATAGACGGTGATCGAGGATTTCTTGCCGAACGGGGGGTTCGCCAGGATGAGCGAAACCCGTTCGTCGCCAGTCGGCTGGTTGGCCAATGCGTCACGTACATCGATGAGCGACTTGCCATCGCTGTTGCCGACACCGTGCAAAAGCATATTCATTGCCGCCAGCCGCGCCGTGCCAGGTACCAGCTCAATGCCGCGAATCGCCCCATTAGACAGATGCTCGCGCTGGGCTTTCGTCATGCGGCCCCGGTACTTGCGGGCAATGTAACCGTGGGCAGCGATAAGAAACCCGCCGGTACCGCAAGCCGGGTCAAGGATTGTGTCATCCGGGGTCGGCTGGGTTACTTCAACCATCGCCTCAATCAGGGCGCGTGGGGTGAAGTACTGGCCTGCACCGGTCTTGATGTCCTCGGCCCCTTTGGCGAGCAGGCCCTCGTAGGCGTCGCCCTTGATGTCGACCCCAGCGGCCGCCCACTCCTGCTTACCGATCAGATCCACCGCAAGCTTCTGAAGCTTCGCTGGATCAGTAATCTTGTTTTGAGCCTTGGTGAAGATCGTACCGAGGTTGGTGTGCGGGTGTTTGGCCAACTCGATCAGGACATGTCGATAGTGCCGCTCCAGTTCCTCGCCCTGCTTTGCGATCAGCGATGGCCAGTCCAGGTGCTCCGGGACGATGCGCTTCGGCGCGTCGCTGAGGTCATTCCGATACTGCTCATCTGCGATCTTGAGAAACAGTAGATAGGAGAGCTGTTCGACGTAATCGATCGTCGACAGGCCGTCGTCGCGTAAGACTGTGCAGTAGTTCCACAGCTTCGCGACAAGCGATTTGGTCTCCGCGTGCACGCTAGCCGTTGTCCGCTCAGCACTCACAGCCACAACTCCTCCTGATGCCCAGTCGATGCGTCCGTCTTCATCTTCGGTGCCGCAGCCGACCTCGCGCGCAGAGCACGCCGACCTACACCATGACGGCGTCGCTCGACCTCGATCCTCTCCAGTAGTTCCGATGCGACTTCATCTGACGGATCCTGGGCAACGAGCTTGCCCGAGGAAGCCGCCCTGAGAAGTGAGTTTCGAAGATTCTTACTTCGCTGCACCTGTTTGGCGATTGCCGTCTCCACCGCCACCAAAATAGGCTCGGTCTCGTCGATCTGAGCCACGATCTTGGCCTGCACCTCATCGTCCGGCAACACTACCTTCCAGCCGGCTAGCGCAGTCGCGCCAAGGTGGTGAATGCCCACGCCGCGCGAATTATCAGCAAAACGGCCAGCCATCGCTTCCGCCCGTAGGTAGTGCAGGAGAAACTCGGGCAAGATACCAGTGGGCCTGACACGGATCAACGTGTTCTGGAAACAGCAGTTCTCGATCTCGCCTTGCCAAAGCGCGGGCTTGCCAACCTCCCTCGGGCTTCCAGACGCCTCGCTGAGCAAAACGTCCCCCGGCCGCAGACGATAGGTTGCGAGCTCCTTGTCGGTAAAGTTCATCTCCTTCACATCGTCTAGCTTGAGGCCGGACCATGTGATGTTTGCCGCGCGGAGGTAGGGGAACATCGAGTCCCCGCCATGATTTTTTGGAGATCGCTGGCGGCCGAGACGAACGTCCGCCACCGCGTCCAGACGAACCGCCTCCGCTGCGACACTGTGAGTTGTGGCCAGCAACCAACTGCGGCGATAAGACCGGCAACGTGCAAGGGCGGCGTCTAAGGTGTGCTCGCCCAGGTCAAGACGCGACAGATGGTGTTCGAGGGTCTCAACAATCCGACGTTGCTCGGCTTCAGGCGGAAGAGCTACCTCGATACTAGCTAGTGCGCTCTGCGAAATATTTCGCATCGACTCTTGGGCGCCTGTCGAGCTGGCGGAGATTTGCTGGCGCACGGTCGGAGATGCAATTGCGTAGACGAGCCAACGGGGGTCGATACCCGCGGCAGGTTTCAAGCGAAGACTTTTGTCCGATAGCAGCAGGCGCCTCCGGCACCGGCCGACGAGAACCGGAGCGCCAACGTATGCTTCAGTATTGGCGCGGCTGACGAGGATGTCGCCTGGTTGGATCTCATATCGGACATCAGGCATACGATGAGCTGGGAGTGCCTTATTCTCGTTCTCTCTAAAAGTGCCCCACGTCATCGCACTTACCTTGATGACGCCCCATTCGTCAGGTTCGGCAGGACGCGGCTCACACGTGAAGGACTTTCCGGCCTCGATACCGAGCAGGATGTCTCCCAGTTGGACGCGAACCCAGCCTGCGGGTAGTTCGTCGTTCAAGCCAGCTCTCGATCCAGTTCGGTGATGAGGTTGCGGGCACGATCGCGTCCGCCGAATTGTCTGACCAGTCCGGCTTGACCACCGCGCTCTGTGAAGGGTATGTCATTGATGTCCTCGACGGTGATGCCCACCCCGATGGCGATGGTGTCGCGGATGTGTTCGAGCCACCACCGCTGCTCGGGGGTGAAGTGGGCGCCCGCCTGCTCTTGGCGCAGCAGCCAGCCAGCGAAGCGTTCTTCGACGAGGTCGCGGTACGGCCGAAGCTCTGTGTCGAGGCCGAGTTCGTACCGGATGAGGCCGACGAGGTCTGGCAGGCCAGGGTTACCGCCCGGGGAAGTTGCGGCCTTCCCGAGGGTCTCGTACGCGTCCCACAGGATGGCGGGAGTCCACGTGTACGGGGGCGGCGGATGCGGGCAGCGATCTCGGTGAGTTTAGCTAGGGCGTCCCGGCCGCCCCCGCCTCGTCTGCTGGTAAAGACATGGATTGCGGTGATCTCGTCCTGGTGCTCCTTGAGGTAGTCGCGCCAAGACCCGATGACAGAGGCGGCGCGCTCTTCTCGTGGGACGAGTTCGAGGCGGGTGACTTCGTCTGTGCTGGTGGCGTCGTAGGTGATGTCGTGGTCGCGGCGGATTTCCAGGATCCGGGCCCGAAATGCCGGGTTACTGGTTAGTGGTGCGATCGCCTGCGCGACGAGCTGCCGTGCCGCGGCAGGGCCTCCGGCGGCCTGGGCCTGCTCCTGCGTATCAGGGTCGACCGCGCCGACGATCTGTCGGGCGAGTGCGGCGACGGAGAGCCCGCCGACAGCGGTCAATTCGTCGCGTTCGGCTTGGGTCATCTGTTGGTTGAGTCGGGCCAGCCGACCAGCCAGCGTGGCCGCTTCCGTAGCATCAATAGAGAGGCTGGCGCACTTCTGGAGCAGCTTGTCTAGGCTGACCTGCTTCTCGCTGGCAGCGGTCAGTGGTTTGGCATCCACAAGCGGGGAATCGGTGACGCCAGCGGCGTCGAGAAGGATGAACCTAGTCTTGGCAACGCCGGGGCCGGCGCCGGGCGTGACTTCACGCAGTTCGTCACTGTCGAGAGTACGTGCTGCGCGCCCTTTCATCTGTTCGAATAGCACGGCGCTGCGTACAGCGCGCATGAAGATCACGCATTCGAGGGCGCGGACGTCGGTGCCCGTCGCGATCATGTCAACGGTGACCGCGACCCGCAGGGTGGGGTCATGACGCAAGTCGTTGATGAGGACGTCGGGGTTCTTCCCAGCGGCCCGGACCTTGTAGGTGATCTTCGTGGCGAACTCGTCGCCCTCGCCAAATACGAGCTTGACGTGTTGCAGGATGTCTTCGGCATGGTTGTCGTCCGCTGCGAAGATCAGCGTCTTGGGTAGCACCTCGCGCCCGGGGAACCACGCCCGCCAGTTGTCCCGGTAGGTGCTAAGCACGGTACGGATATGATCCTCGGCGATGACGGACCGACCGAGCTGACGCCCCGTGTAGGTGAAGTCATCATCAAGTTGTTCGTAGCGTTGAGCTCGGGTGGCGCGATTGCGGATCTTGACGGTGGTGCCCTCGTCGATCAGCGACCCCTCTGTGCCAATCTTGGTCGAGAGGCGTACGACGTCGAAGTCGACGTTCACCGCGTCAGCGACGGCCATCTCGTAGGTGTACTCGGAGACCAGGTTCTGGTGAAAAAAGCCGAGGGTTTGCTTTGTCGGGGTCGCGGTCAGGCCGACGATGTGTGCGTCGAAATAGTCCAGGACGCCGCGCCAGAGTCCGTAGATGGATCGGTGGCACTCGTCCACGACGATCAGGTCGAACGACTCCGGCGGCACACGCGGGTTGTAGACCACCTCGACCGGTGCGTCCGCCGCGTAGGCGCCCTCACCCGCAGTCACGTCGGCGAGGTCTCCGGCATCGTCGGCCGCGTCGTCGTTGACAATCGTCTCGCCGCGTAGCAGCGCGTACATCTTCTGAATAGTGCAGATCACGACGCTGGACGACTCCTGTACCGCGTCCCCGGCGAGCCGTTCGGCATTATAGAGCTCACCGAACTTACGCCCGTCGTCCGGCGGGACATAATTGCGGAATTCAGCCAGTGCCTGGCGGCCGAGGTTGTTTCGGTCGACCAGGAATAGCACCCGGTGCGCCTTCGCGTGCTTGATCAGCCGGTATACCTCAGTCACGGCGGTGAACGTCTTACCCGCACCGGTCGCCATCTGAATCAGTCCACGTGGCATGTCCCTGGCAAGGGACGCTTCCAGGCCGGTGATCGCCTCTATCTGGGCCGGCCGTAGCCCGCTGGTCTCCAGCGGGGGCATGGCACGCAGCCGCGCTCGGTACGTCGGGGAATCGGAGTTCTCCAGGGCCTGGCGCATCCACCGAGAGATGGTCTCCGGCCTGTGGAACGAGAACACCTCGCGGCTGCGCGCCTGGGGATCGAGGCGATTGAGGAAGATGGTCTCCGTGCCAGT
Source organism: Polymorphospora rubra (assembly GCF_018324255.1). GTDB lineage: Bacteria > Actinomycetota > Actinomycetes > Mycobacteriales > Micromonosporaceae > Polymorphospora > Polymorphospora rubra. The sequence goes on along the minus strand of NZ_AP023359.1, from coordinate 8,336,451 downwards.
CGTCGCGTACCGGAACGCCAACGGCTCGTCCCGGCGCCATACGGCGAGGGAGTGCTCCTTGAGTACGCCCTCCGCGTACCGAGCGTTTTGCGCCTGCGCTGCGGTCAGCGACTCACCCTCGCGTTTGGCCTCGACCACCCCGACGATCAGTCCGTCGACGTAGAGCACGTAGTCCGCAGGTCCCGACGCCAACCGAAACTCCCGCACCGCCACGCCTCGCCCCGCGAGCGGATTCAGGTCCCGCACATCCTGGACCACCCAGCCCGCGTCGGTAAGCATCCGGTCGATGACTCGGCGCGCCTGCGCCTCGGTCAGCGGTGCGGGCCGCGTGGCTCGCTCAGCGATCGTCTCCCGCTGCGCTACCGAGACCCTCGCCGGCCGCTCCTTCACCGTTGCGAACGCGGCCTGCTGAGCAGCCCGAAGCGCATCCATCTCGACGAGCAGCGCCTCGTTACGTGCTCGAAGTTCTTCGTGGAGAGCACGCGAGACCGCAACCAGCGACTCCGCCTCGACCAGCGCCCGCTCATGTGCCTGCGCCACGTCGGCGGCCTGGCCAAGGCGAAGCTTTGATTCTGCGAGTGCCTGCCGGTCGCGCTCCAGCGTTCTGCGCAGCTCAGCTAGCTCGGCCGGATCGCTGACGACCGGCTCGGGCGGCGGAACGAAGCCCTCCACCGTGCGATCGCCCGACAGCGCCCGGTGCAGCCACACCCCGAGCTCCCAGGCCAGCCTTATAGCCTCCAGCGCACGCGTCGTGTCAAACACATGCCGGTGCGCCGCCTGATTACCTGACGTGCGCAGCGTGTCGAACGCCGCCCGCACGTCACGCGTGAGCATCCCAGCGTCCGCCAGCACTGCTAGGCGGTGCACCTGCTTGTCGCCGTGCACACGAAGGCCGGCACGGCTGATCAGCTCTTCGGCAAGGACCTCGCCGAACTGCCGCGTGTGCACCAGGGCGGCGTTCGAGTCGGTGAACACCACTGCCTCTGCCTGAGCCCCGTACAGAGCCAGCAGCGGACTATAGATGTAGAGACGGCCGAAGTTTGCTGATGATCGAGCTAGCTCGATCAGTCGCTCGTCCACGCCTGCCCTCCTCGCATCGGCTGCCACAAAATCCTACGCGGCCCCTCAAGCCCAGAATGTGAGGGCTTCTTCCTCGGGTGTGGACATCTTGAGGCTGGACAGGAGGACAAGAGGCTGTGCTCCTACTTCTGGCGGGAAGGTTGGTAGGGTATGCATAGTGTCCGAATGATGGAAGCGGCGGCGGTCAGCGCAGGCTTCCAGCGCGGCCTACGCCTCACGGGCGCGCGCTTGACTGCGGAGGCCACTCTCGATTCGCTCCTCCATTCGTTGAACCCCCCGATGGCCGCCGCTCCACGCCGTAACTTCGCCTCGTTCAGGTCATCCCTCACACGCCGCCTAATTACATGCTCGTCTAGGCCCGCGTGAGAAACTCGCAATTCGTCTGCTCGATCTATCAGCTCTTTAGGCAGGAAGGCATACCTTGAAATATCATTAATAAGTGGCAGCCCTGCCCAAAGTTCTCGCTCAATAGCTGTACGCAGAGGCCCGATACGCAAGTACTGAGAAATGAAGTCAGGAGATATTGCGGGTGACGCGGGAGCACCGCCCCCAAGACGGATCTTTAATTCCCGGTGCAGGGAGAGGGCTATCTTATCGAGCGTGAGCCACCAGGATCGGTAGCCTAGCGGATTTATCGATGCCTGCTTTCGTAGCTGAATTATCCCCACTGAATTTTCTACGTCGTGCGCTACGAGACGGTGGCGGGTGGTAGCATCCAACTCTTCTTCGCCTGGCGCAACGCGCCGTCGCTCATGAGCCTCGTGCCAAACCTCTTGCACGACTGCCCGCAACTCGGTTGGCGCCGTGTCCGCCTCAGCGAGCAGGTTCCGTCGGTCAACACCGTACATTTCGAAGAGATACTGCCGTACGTCCTCTTCGGGGCTAACCCTGCCTCTAAAGCGCTCGGCCCAGTCCCCAAAACCATCGCGGGCGCGACCAGAAAGCGCGTAAGCGGTCGACAAGAAGGGCACGCTTGACCGCCACTCACGTGGACCAGATCTAGAGAAGACGACACAGCGGTTGATGTGGCGTTCCACTTCTTCCACCACGCCATCCGTAACGTAAATCCTGAGGCCCACATCTTTCGCGCCTTTAACAAGAGCCGTGTAGTATCGGTCCTGCGGATCGTCGAGAAGTGTCTCTGCCATCAACGGCAGGATCATGGATGTATCAAGCCAAAGGTCCCCGCCGGAGAACATTGACACAACAACCTTTTGCACATCCGGCGTTTGGCGTAAGAATGCAAACATCGTGTAAGCATCTGCAAGCCGGTGTAGGTACTGACGAACCTCGGGGAGGGACGCTCCAATACTTCTATCGTTGCTGCGGCTACCTGCTCGTTGGTAAGCAGCCGGCCGCTTTCACGATTGATTTTCCCTACGGCCGCTAGAACCTCACTCGCGTCAACTTGCTGGATCTCTCCGGTCTTCGCGGCCCCGGCAAAGGCCTCGCCTCGTCGGAGAAGGACAGTTTCGAGCGCGACGCGGAGATCTTTCCCTACCTGTTTTAGGGTTTCGTCGTTTAACCGGAGGCCGGGCAATGCAGTCTTAATTGCAGCGACAAGCCGATCCTGCAGTCGGTCTTGAAAGAGTAGGTACTCGGCGGCTCTCAGATGAACCTCCTCTCGTTGGGTATTCGAGAGAAAGTACTGGTCCGTCTTCCCGTGCTGCTTGACTGGCCCATTACGCGCACTGAGTCTGTTGATCGCCCCGGTGACTTGTTGGGCGATCTGGGTCTCAAATCCTGCGGGTAACATGCGTGTGACGCGGGTAGTTATCGCGTCCAAAGTCTTTCGCGTATCAGGTGTCGTATCGTATAAGGACGAAAGAACTAGGGACTCGAAGCACTTTTTCGTAAGCCCCTTGTCTGACGCCCCGTCTTGTGCGTCAAGTGTTAGATGTAAGAGCGCAATGCGCGCCTCTTCATTGCTGAGAACAGGGGAATGCTCGCGGATACGCCGCTCCACCAAGAGTGGGTCGACCATCCTCCGAGTCAGTTCACGCGCTGCAGCTTCGCGTTGCGGGGCAGTCAGTTCTCTTTCTACAAACCACGACCTATCTCTAACATCTATGTAAATACCACGCCTTCTCATGGTGCGCACGATTTCGTCTGCTGCCGGTCCGATTACTTGATTTGTGGCGTAGATTAATTCTCGAACACTGGGCATCGTTTCTGCCAGGCGAGTAACCGTACCGCTTATCTTGCCCTTCCAGTCGGAAGTGACGGAGTATTGTACGGCCACCTCCGGCTCTTCGGCGACGTTGTAAAGTTGCCCGTCTCTTCCGCGATCACCTGCGGGGGCCGCAGTCGTACGCAGGCTCGGGTATTCGACGGCGAGGTATTCCGCAGCGAACTGCTCGAAGATTTGCCAGTCGCCCGGGGTGAGGCGTTCAAGCGCTAGGGCGAGTCGGTCGGAGGGCATGCCCTGCATGGTAGGGAACATCTTCCCCGCGCGGTTGCCCCGAGACGGTCGGCTTGTTGACTTGATCCGATGGCCCTTCACGAAGACGCACCCCCAGGGTACTAGTGCTGCCCTGTCGCAGAGGAGTGGGCTCGCCACCAGTACGCATGCCAGCGGGCGCCTCAACCTCTTGTCAGACGAGCTACGGACCGTATTGGTTACGCCTGCGGGCGTGTCGTGCTTCATCCTGTGATCCGTCAGGTGATGTGCGACGCAGCTCCGTCAGGTGATGTGCGACGCCACTGCCGAAACGCTCTCATTAGGATCAAGGCGCGCCGCGCGGCGCGGGCCGGGGCGCGGCAAACGGCTCCTGCGGAGCCGCCGCCCTGGCCGCCTACGGCGCCGGGGCGGGAAGTCAACCGGCCCGAACCCCGCGCCCCGCCCCGCGCGTCACTCCTGGGTCAGTGAGGTGGTTCTGGTTCTGGCCCAATTTTCGTGATCGGGACTGACCGGTCGTCAGGCGAGCAGGACGCGTTTGCGGAGTAGATCGAGGTTCGCGCGGCCGTACATCTGTCGTTTGATCATCTTGATGCGGTTGACGTGGCCTTCGACGGCGCCGGAACTGTAGGGCAGGGTCAGGCCGTTGAGGACGGCGTCGTGGTCGCGTTGCAGGCCTGCAGTGAATGAGCGCAGGTCTGGCTGGTCGTCGGTGTTGACCGTGGTGATCCAGTGGTTCAGGTGGTGTCCGTGCCGGTTGGTGAGGATCTCGGCGAAGGCGGTGACGTGGTCGGCGAGGGCGTTGAGGTGTGGACACGCGGCTCGTATCCCGGTGAGTGCGGCGTGCTCGTCGGGTTCCAGCCTGTCGGGATGGCGTAGGAGCCAGGTGGTGATCCGCCGGACTTTCGGTGGAGGTGGCGGGGTGGTTGGTGTCGGGGCAGCGGTTCGTAGCGGCTGGAGGTAGGTGCGCAGGGTGGCGAGGCTGCCTCGGTAGCCGCGGGCGTGGATCTCGTCGAACAGGCGGGTGGCGTTGGTGACGCCTTCGTTGATGCGCTGGTGTAGGTAGTCGGTGTGGTGGTCGAGGATGCTGAGTCGTCCGGCGCGGGGTTTCGCCAGGAGGTCGTCGATGGTGGTGGCGCGGGCGAAGCGGCGGACGGTGTTGCGGGCGAGTCCGAGGCGGCGGGCGATGTCGAGGATGGTGTGCCCTTTGCTGTGTAGGGCCTGGACCTGTTCGTAGCGGCGGCGGGTGCGGGGTATGAGGAGTCCTTGTTCGGCGCGGTCGGCGGCGCGGTCGGCGGCTACCTGGTCGAGGTCTGCCGGTGGTGCGGCGGGTTGGGTCTCGATGGTTGTGGTCAGGCAGCGGTGGTGGCGGGCGACGGTCTTCTCGACGTGTTCGGCGAGGTTGTTCCACAGGTGCCATCGGTCGGCTACCTGGATGGCGTGTGGGGCGCCTTGCCGGGCGCCGTCGGCGTAGGCGGAGGCCCGGTCCCGGCAGATCACGGCCACGTCAGGGTGTGCGGCCAGCCAGTCGGCGAGGGTGCCGGCCTGCCGGTCCGGCAGCACGTCGACCGGTCGTCGGGTCTCGATGTCGACCAGGACGGTGGCGTAGACCCTGCCGCGGCGCAGCGCGAAGTCGTCCACACCCAGCACAGTGACCGCCGTGCCGGGTGGGTCGGGCAGGGCGCGGACCAGCCGCAGTACGCTGCTGCGGCTGGTGACGATTCCGAGACGGTCGGCGAGCCGCGCGCCGGCCCGGCCGGCCAGGGCCAGTCCGATCTTCTCCAGGGTCTGGCGCAGCAACGGGCTCCTGCGCCCATACCTGCACGTCAAGCCGGGAATCTGTTTGGCGAACGTCTGGACGGGGCAGCACACCGTGTCGCAGAAGAAGCGACGCATCCGTAGCCGGATCTCGACCGGCCGGCCCGCCAGCGCGGTATCGACAAGCCGGCGTTCGTAACGGCTGTGCACCCGCCGGTGATGTTCCCCGGGTTTCTCGGAGCCGTGTTGGTTGGCGTCAGGCCACGGACAGGGTGATCGGGTGGAGCCTTTCATACTCGTTCGGGGTGAGCATGCCCAGTGAGCTGTGGCGGCGTTGTCGGTTGTGGAAGATCTCCAGGTATTCGAAGATCGCGTTGGCGAGTTCGATGCGGGTGCGCCACCGCCGGCGATTGAGTAGTTCGGTCTGCATCCGGCCCCAGAACGACTCCATCATGCCGTTGTCGTAGCAGTCGCCGATGGTTCCCATCGAGGGTGCCAGGCCGGCTTCCTGGACCCGGCGGGTGAAGGCCCATGACGTGAACTGGACCCCGTGATCGGAGTGGATCACGGTGCCGGCGGGTTGACGGTTGCTGATGGCCATGCCCAGGGCGTTGGTCACCAGCGTGGCCGTCTGGGTGGCGTCGATGGACCAGCCGACGACCCTGCGGGAGAAGGTGTCGAGCACGACCGCGCAGTACACCTTGCCCTCCCGGGTCGAGTGCTCGGTGTTGGGTCGGACCAGGGCGCGGTGTCAGCGTTTCGGCTGGTCCGTTTCCCTGGCCCGCCCTCCGAACCGGACGTGCACGTCTCCGCGCATCCGGCTCTCCGCGTGTTCATGCCGTTGGCGTTGTCGCCGCTGACGACCATGGTGTGGGGATACGAGTGCCCCGATACCGATACCGCTCGATGGAGACAGTCGCCGGTCGGAACAGTTCGAGCCGCTCATCGCGGATCTGCCACTGGGGCAGGAACCGCCTGACGAGGGTGTGCATGTTCAGCCCAGCGTGCCGTTTGCGAAGCCAGCCGACGATCCGCCAGAAGGCGTAGTGATCGACATAGCCGAACGTCCGCGACGACACGCCGTGCCGGAAGTAGTTGCACCATCCCCGCAGCACCGGGTTGACCCGGCGCAGCAGGTCCGCAAGCGTTCGATGTTTCGCTCGGCGGGTCAGGGTCCGCACCTTGCCGATGATCGAGGCCAGCGCCTTCTTCGACGGGTAGGTGTATACGGCCCGTTTGCCGGTTCGGCTTCGCCAGGCCTGGCGCTGGATGCGCCAGCCCAGGAAGTCGAACCCTTCGTCGATGTGGCAGACCCTCGTCTTCTCGACCGACAGGCGCAGGCCCATCGGGTCGAGCACCTTGCCGACCTCGTCCCACAGCGCTTGCGCATCGGCGCGCTGACCGGCGACCATGACCACGAAGTCGTCCGCGTAACGGACGATCTTCATGACCGGGCCTCCCCGGCGCCGGTGCTTGGCACGCGTCCACTCCGGGCCGAGCGCATCCCATTTTCGGGTGAAGTGCTCGTCCAGGACCGACAGGGCGATGTTGGCCAGCAGCGGTGAGAGGATCCCACCCTGGGGTGTGCCGGTGATCGTCTCGCGGTTGAGACCGTCCTCGGTGAGGATCCCCGCCCGCAGGAACGCCCGAACCCAGCCCAGGACCCTTCTGTCTCCGATCCGCAGTCGCACCCGGCCCATCAGAGCCGTGTGGTCGATCTCGTCGAAGCACGCCTTGATATCGGCCTCGAACACCCACTCGTAGTTCCGGGTGGGCGATGCGAGGTAATGGATCTCAGCGATAGCGTCCTGTGCTCGGCGCTTCGGGCGGAACCCGTAGGAACACGGCAGGAAGTCCGCCTCGAAGATCGGCTCGATCACCAGTTTCAACGCAGCCTGCACGACCCGGTCGGCGACAGTCGGGATACCCAGCTTCCGGACCTTCCCGGAAGCTTTCGGGATCGCCTTCTCCCGCACCCGCTGAGGCTGGAACCGGTCGGCCTTGAGCTCGTCTCGCAGCCACCCCAGCAGCGCCCCGGCAAGATGATTGTCAACGGCCTCTTGTTCGTCCCCAATGGCGGCCAGGTGTTGTCCCCGCTGGCGGCCTGTTGTTTCTCCCCGGTGGCGGCCAGTTAGTTCCCCGCCGTGGTGTGGTGGTTGGTTAGTTCAAGGGCTTGACTCCTTGTCCGGTGGTGGCTTGGTTGAGTCGGAAGCTGTCACCTTGGGTGACGACGACGTGGGCGTGGTGCAGGAGCCGGTCGACGGTCGCGGTGGCGAGGGTTTTGGGCATGATCTCGTCGAAGCCGGACGGGTGGAGGTTGGAGCTGACGGCGAGGCTGCGGCGTTCGTAGGCGGCGTCGACGAGGCGGTAGAAGCCTTCGGCGGCGTCGGGTGAGACGGGTAGCAGGCCGATGTCGTCGACGATGATGAGGTCGGTGCGGATGAGCCGGCTCATGGCGCGGGTCATGGAGTCGTCGGGGCGGTGGCGGCGGACCATGGCGCCGAGGTCTTCGATGGTGAACCAGGCGACGGTCATGCCGGCCTCGACCGCGGCCTGGCCGAGGGCTTCGCAGAAGTGGCTCTTGCCGGTGCCGGACGGGCCGCAGATGGACAGGTTCTCCTTGCGGGTGACCCATTCCAGGGATTTCAGCGCGTCCTGGGTCGGGCGCGGGATCGATGATGCGGTTTCGTCCCAGTCGCCGAAGGTCTTGCCTGCGGGGAACGCGGCGCGTTTGCGGCGGGTGCGTAGGTTGGCCTGGTCACGGCCGGCGGCTTCCTCGGCGAGCAGGACCCGGACGACTTCGGCGGGATCCCAGCGCTGCGCTTTCGCGGTCGGGATCAGATCGGCCATGGCTTTGCGGATGTAGGGCAGTTTCAGCCGCCGGGTCAGTTCGATGGCCTCGGCGAGGGGATCGCCGGCGGGGCCGGTCAGGGTGCGGATCGGGGCGGCCATCACAGGTTCCTTCCACTGCTGGTGCCGAAGTTGGCCCAGGCCGAGGTGCCCGGCTGCAGGCTGTGGGTCTCGCTGGCCCGGATCGGTTCGCCGTTGTCGGCGCCGGCCTGGTGGGCCAGGATCCGGATGAGGTCGTTGTCGGCGAAACGGCCGGCGACCGCGGCGACGCCGAGGGCCTGGTCGACCGCGGCGACGCCGTGGAGTTTGGCCAGGGCGACGGCTTCGGCCATCTTGTGCCGGACCCGGCGGGTCCCTGCCGCGGCGGCCTCGACCAGCCAGGCCGCCGCGCCCGGCCCGAGGGCGAGGAACGCCGCTTCGGCGGCGGTGTTCGCCCTTGGGGTGCGGTCGCCGTCCTTGCCCGCCCTCGGCGGGTAGTGCGCGTCGGTGATCGATGGACGCCCGGGCGTCGATCGCAGGTGGCGGGCGACCTCGGCCGGGCCGGTCTCACCGACCGCCGTCACGATCAGCTCGTCGCCGTGGAACCGGGCCCATACCCGGCTGTCCACGAGCTGGTGCGGCACCGAGTAGCGCACCCCGTCGACGGAGATCGTGGCGTCCCAGTTCACCCGGCGGGTCGTGCCGAACGCGACCGTGAACGGCCTGGCCGGCAACGGATGCAGCCGCACTCGTTCCTCACCGACGGCCTCGGCCGGACGACGCCGTGTCTCCCGGTGCACCCTGGAGTTGACGTCGTCGGTGAACCGCCGGCACGCGGTCTCGAGCTCAGCGAACGTGCGGTAGTCCTCCAGCAGGTTCGCGCTGGTGGGCACCAGGTCCGCCTTGGCGATCTTCACCGTGTTCTCCGACCCGCCCTTGGACTGCGGATCAGCCGGCACGCAGGTGCGGATCGTCATCCCGTAGTGCCGGGCCACCTCCACGATCTGCGGGTTGCGCACCGCGATGTCCGCAACGTGCTCGACCGTGACGGTCTTCTCGTTGTCGGTCAACACGTAAGCCGGGACCCCGCCAATACGGCGCAGCGTCGCGTCCAGACAGGCCACGACCGTCGGCAGCGTCTTGTCGAACGTCGGGATCACCACCCGAAACCGCGACCAGGCCAGCCAAGCGCACCACAACGACGTGCGCCGACCACCGATGCGTGGCCCCTCACCCCAGTCGAACTGCAACCACAGTCCCGGCTCCGGGATCCACGGCCGGAACACCCGCCGCTTCCCGGCCTGGAAACGGGCCTTCACCTCGGCCACCGCCCGACGGGTTGTCCGTTCCCCACCCAAGAACCCCATCGCGGTGATCCGCCGGTGCACCACATCCGCCCGGACCCGCCCACCCGACCGGGCCACCAACTCCTCGATCTTGGGCAGGTACTCATCGATCGGACGAGCCCGATGCGTCCGAGACTGCGGACTCTGCCCAGCCTCCCGCAACTTCACATAACGGGCGACCGTGTGATGGTCACACCCGGCCAACTCCGCCGCCGCACGGTAACTACCCGTGAGGTCGTACGCCTCCAAAATTTCACGATCTCCCTGCCGCTCTTCACCGGCCGACCCTCGCCGACCAGCACTCGGACATGACCAGCGGGGAGATATATGGCCATCCACGGGGAGATCCCTGGCCACCAGCGGGGCGGTAAATGGCCGCCTATGGGGAGTATCTACCGGCCGCGGACAGATGATCGACGGCGCGCGGTGCGACACCGTCGACTCCGGCCGTTCGTGCATCCTTGTTACCCCGCACCCGGCTCCACGCGACAACGAGGAACGCCGGGTCATAGACAAGGTTGCGCAGATCATCGAAGCGACGGCCAGGATCGACCGTCGCCCATCGGTGCAGCTTCGACTGCATCGCCAGTACCCGTGCCTCGGCCTCATAGAGGTCGGGCCACGGATCGCCGATATTCATCAGCGATCTCCTGACCGTGCGGTGATGCCGCGAACACGCTGGATCCCTTCGCCATGTGACCGGCTTTCCCGGCCTCGGACTACTACGGATCCTCCGCCCCACCCCGGCGGCGTCAGCCGACGACGGGCCTTCCCACCGACCCGCTGGCCGCAGGTCGGGAAGGGGGCCACCAGGGCGGTTCCCACGTTCGCTGTCGAACCGTTCGACGGGGTCGGTGCCCAGCTATGCCCCTGCAACATCGCCACGGCTACGCCGCAGACCTTCACCGTGGCCTCCCGACCGGCGACATCACCCAGTCCAGGAGTTCCCCGCCCCACCAGGTAGTGCGGGTGCGCGCTGCTACCCAGCCCAGATCCGCCAGGTTCGAACTGGTGGCTCTCTTGAGAGGCGTTCAGACGCTGGTTCCTCACGTACACCTTTCCGTCTCGCTTGCCGAGCCCGGACCGTCTGGCAGTGCCGGTCCGCCTCGTCGTTGTCAGGGCCGCTTCCGCCCTCACCCCCGCCTCGGGGATCAGGCTGCCCTCAGCTTCGTCACCCCGCTACGACGGAATGACGGCGATGTCCTTTCACCATCGCACGGTTCGTCAGCGCCTCGTGGCGCTCGATGTCGGTGACCCACAACTGGTTCGCGGCCGAGTGGGTGAAGTCGCGGTTGACCAGGTCACTGGCGGTGGGTGTCTGGTGCTTCGGTCTGGGACGTCGGCTACCGGGCAGCCCTCGGATGCCGGCACGGCGCATCAGCATCTCCACCGCGTGGTAGCCGACGACCAGGCCGCGGCCCAGCCGCAGCTCGGCATGCACCCGGCGGGAACCGTACGTGCCGCGGGAGGCGAGGTGCACCGCGCGGATCTGATCGGTCAGCCATACGTGACGCAGCGCCAGCGCCGACAGCGGCCGGTCACGCCAGGCGTAGTACCCGGAGGCGGACACCCGCAGCACGCGGCAGCAAACCTCGACAGGGAGCCCTTCAGCGGCCATCCGTTTGATGACCGCGTACCGGTCTTTTGGGGGCACCACCTCCTTGAGCAGCTCAGCGGCACGGCGATGCACGGCCAGTTCGGTCTCCAACTCGGCGATACGCCGCCGGGCGGCGACCAGCTCCGCCTGGTCGGCGGAGGTGACGCCGGGCATCTGGCCGGTGTCGATCAGCTCCTGGCGACGCCAGTTGTAGATCGTCTGATCACTGATCTCCAGGTCCCGGACCAGCTCCGCGACCGACCGGCCAGCCTTGAGCAGATCGAGAACCTTACGACGAAACTCGGGCGGGTATCTCCTCGACACATCTCTCCTCAACGAGCGAGAAGCCTGACGAGTCAACCAACCCGACTCCACCGAACCCGGGGAACATCACCGGACCGTTCAGCGGTGACGGCGCACTGGACTTCCTCGACGAACTCACCGAGCGACCGCCGCAACAGCGCGCCGAGGTACTATGACACATGCTCGGCTACGTCCTTGCCAACGTGATCGCCTCTGGCGGGAGCACTTCCCCGACCAAGTAGTCGCGGCGGCAGCCCTCGTGACCGCTACCCTTCCGGCGTCGAGCACCTACAGCACCGCCTTGCGCAAGTGTCCGACGAACCAACCAAGGCGATACTGCCCGAGCCAGTGCCGGAGCTTGCCGCGCTCGCGCTCGAAGCGCTGCACTTCGTAGTCAGCCCCGGCGGGCCATGGCATCAAGGATGGACGACCGAGACCTACCAGGCCGAGGCGCAGCAAACCATCGACGACCTCATCGCCATCCTCCACCAGACCCACACCCCCGTTCTTCGACATGCCCGAGTCGTACCCACCCATCGCCGTCACCCAGAGCCTCGCCGGACGCCTCTACCTCGAACACCCCCGCAGCCTGCGCTTCACCACCGCCCACGACCACCCCTCCACCGCCGCCCACCACATCACCCCCGCTCCTGAACAAGACATACAACCACCCCGACCCCGACCCGACGCCTCCGCCAGCCAACGCTGGCCACACCGCTCCGGCTGGCGACAACAGTCAGTCGAGATTCTGTCCATCGAATCGAACGATGCGATCTGTCCGGTCGAACCGGTCGCGGCGGGCCGGCTGGACGCGTCCGGGTTGGTGTGGGTAGCTGCGGGGGCACCTGCCCGCCTGTCACCCAAGTCCTCTTTAGACGGACCCTAGGAACCCTGAAGAAGTCTCGAGAGCAAGTGACGCTGGGTAGCAGCTTCGCCCGAATCAAGCACATGACATGCAGTATGCGACTACCGATTGTGGTCGATGCTTTACAGACTGCATTGAGGATCTCTATCCTTCGGAGACTGTACGAAATCAACCGATCACGCCAGCTGTATCAGGGCTCGCGAGAGCCCATCAACCAACCACGGGGGTTGTGATGATGCGCGCCCAGATGCTTGGCTTCGCTGCACCGGCAGGGCGTCGCATGTTGGCATTGCTAGCTGCGGCGGCGCTAGCGGCATCAACCTTGATCGCGGTCCAGTTGCCTGCTCGGGCAGCGCCTGAGGCAAGCTCCTGCGAGCAATCGGCCTGGAGCGAAGCCGCGGCGTCCCAAATAGCGGTCCTCTGTGACCAAAACGTCGAGGTCCTCTCTGGGCGCTCGGAGTTCGAGCGACGGTTTGCCAACAGTGACGGTTCGATGACGGCTGAGGTGGCAGCCACTCCTCAGCGTGTGCGTCGGTCGGACGGTACGTTCGTTCCAATTGATACAACACTGCACAGGGCTGATGGTCTGATCGCACCTCGCGCGACGCTGGCAGATGTGAAGCTCTCCGATGGCGGCGAAGCCCCGCTAGTCGTGGTTGCGAGGGATGGTGGGACCGTAGCCTTATCGTGGCATCAGGCCCTACCGGTGCCGGTGCTGTCCGGCGATACTGCGGTCTATTCCAACGTGCCGATCCAGGACGTAGACCTACACATTCGAGTCGATGCTCAAGGCGCCGCCGCGATCTTCGTCGTCAAGACCCGTCAGGCGGCGGCCGATTCAGCACTCCGGCAGCTAACGTTTGGGCTGTCGACCAACCTGGAAGCGACTGCGGACTCCGAGGGGCGAGTGTCGTGGACCGACGATTCGGGGCAAGCGGTCTTCGTGACGGGCCGAGCGGCGATGTGGGATTCGAAAACAAGATTGGCAGCGCCGCAGACGTCGAACGGCGTACGGAACGACGATACTCCAGGATTGTGGTCACCAGGAGAGGCTGCGGCCACCTCCGGCGTGCCGCTGCAGATAACGGACCATGCGTTGACGTTGACGCCCGACACGGCCTTCCTTGCCGATCCTGACCTGGTCTTCCCAGTTGTCATCGACCCGACTGTGTCAAGGACAAACTGGGCAATGATCAACAGTAGGTATACGACTACCTGTTACGTGATGTGTAATGGCTATGACGATGATGATCACATGAAGGTGGGGTGGACGACCGACGATGGGGGCATGTGGTACCGGTCGATGGTCAGCTTCTCTCGGTCGTCATTCGCCAACAAGCATGTACTGGACGCCAAGCTCGAGTCCTACTTGTTGCACTCCTGGAACCTGATCGACTACACCTGCACTAACACTTCGACGTACGTCCATTCCACTGCCGTTTTCAGTTCCTCGACGACATGGTCGAATCACAGCTCTAGTTGGAGCGGATCGCTGGGGTCGACGCCAGCGATGTCAAATTGTAGCGGTGCAACAAACGTTCGCGCAGAGTGGGGCGGGGCGGGCCTGACTAGTCACGTTAATACCCGTGCGGCCACGGGTGACGTTTACCTAGGCTTGGCTGCGACCGACAAGCGGTCATGGAACAAGTTTGACGAGAATCGCACCAGGCTTATTGTCACTTACAACTCGGTCCCTACCGTGCCGACAAATCTGCAGACGTTCAACCAGGCCGTGGGGGTAGTTGGTCTGCCGTGTTCGTCAGGTCCTGAGCGGCTACTTGTCAGATCACTGACGCCCACGGTTAAGGCGAAGGCAAATGATGCTGACGTGGAAACCGACCTTCGAATTCGGTTCACATTTCAGAGATGGGCTGGATCCGCATGGTCGGACCTAGGGGCGGAAGTCGAGAACTCAGTCAACCTTACTAACAATGACCTTGGTGCATTCACGATCCCGGCATCTTGGGGCCTCGCGCATGGCGATCGAATTCAATGGCGAGCAGTTACCCGGGATCCATGGTCATACGGAGGCAGCTCTGGCTCCGACATATCGCCTCCTTCGGTATGGTGCGAGTTCGAGATTGACTCGACACCACCCGACAGTCCGCCAGGTGTGAGTTCGCCAGTGTATCTAGAGTACGAGGCCGGGCTTAATGAGGACTATCATGGTGGTGTTGGCCGCACCGCCGAATTCACCTTCACGGCCGGTGGGGTCAGTGACGTCGTTGGATGGTACTGGGGTTGGGTGAATCCACCCTCAACCTACCTAGCCGCAGAGGCGCCGGGCCAGTCCATGACTATCAGCCTGACACCTCCGCCACCCTATCCGCACGAGCCGAGCACCAACGGCACACTCACCTTATACGTACGAAGCATCGACGGAACACGCTTGGCCGACGGCGACAACTCACTTCGTCAATACATAATGCGTGTCGGTGGCAGCTCAGACGCAGTAGCTCAATGGAACATGGCTGAGACGACGGGCTCGGTGCTCGCCGACAGCAACCAGCTCGGCATAGCAGCTCACGACATAACTGTCGCTGGGACGACGTTGGGTGTTCCGGGCCGCATCGCGGGCGGAGAGACCGCCGTGCAGTTCGACGGGGTTGATGACAACGGATCGACTTCCGGGCCAGTAGTCGACACGGCTGGTAGCTATACGGTTAGCGCCTGGGTGAAGCCGGTCGTTGATGGTGGTTGGTCCACGGTCCTGAGTCAACGAGGCACCAACGTCTCTGGAATGATTCTGCAATTGGAACAAGGAACCAACAAGTGGGCACTCTCGGGACATGTCTCTGACACGAACGCACCAGTAACAGTTCGCGCGACGTCGGTCAACGCCGCGCGTACAGGAGCGTGGACGCACGTCGTCGGTGTGTACGACAGTGGCGCGGCCCAGTTGCGGCTGTATGTCGACGGTGTATTACAGCAAGCAGTTCCATACACATCCTGGAGCGCTGCGGGGAGCTTTGTGCTCGGCGCCGAGTGGCACCAGGGAGCCTACACCAGCCGCTTCGGCGGAAGCCTGGCCGAGGTGAAAGTGTGGGACCAGGTCCTCGTATCCGACCAGATCGCGCGAATGGCCGCCACTCACCTTGCATGGTGGCCGATGGAAGGAGACGGGCGTGACGACTCGAACTATGGCCGGGACTTGACCCCATCAGGGGCAGTGACATTCGGGCCTGGAAAAGTTGGACAGGCTGCGCACATTAACGGGATAGCTGGAGGCGAGCTGACCTCAGGCTCGACCGGGGGTGCCCTACGCACAGACCAGTCCTATACCGTCGCAGCATGGGTCAAACTCGATTCCATGCCCACCGACAACATGGTTGCAGTGGGACAGGTAGGTGCCTGCACCACAGCAGTTAACCTCGGCGTGGTCAGGGTTAGCCCTGGCAACTTCCGATGGGGACTCGGAGGCCGTAGCACGGACTGTGACGCCAACCCAACCTGGCCAAATGCGTCCGCCGGAACCAATCTCACCTCTACCGATATCAACCAGTGGGTCTATTTGGTTGGAGTACAGGACGCTCCGAACAGGCAACTGCGCATCTACGTTAACGGGGTACGCAGTGGAACGGTTACATTTCCAACCCCGTGGGCAGCGCCCGGGCAGGTACGAATCGGCTCCATGTCGTTCTGGGGGGTTCGCGGCAGCGCCTTCAACGGGACCGTCGACGAGGTGCAGGTCTTTCAAGGTGTTCTACCCGACAGTGAGATCATGGAGCTCTACCAGCCGTAACAACGGCCGGCTTCGGACGCAAATGTCTCCCCCTAGGCATCAGCGCCAGCGTGCATCGCTCTCGGCTCGGCGCGGTTCAAGCGGTCGACCGTGAGTAGTGCGATCCGACTATGGAGGTCATCGTGGTACGGCTCGCTCGTACTCGTCGCCGATTCGTCTCGTCATTAGTTGTGCTGCTGTCGTCGACTCTCCTCGTTACCAGCGCCGTGCAGATAGTGTCAACCACGACGGCACGCGCGGGGTCGGACTGGCACCTGGAGCCACAGTTCGACGCCGCCGTTGACGTGGTTCCGCTTGGCACGACCCAGCCGCGGTCGGCTACTGTCACGAACCTCTCCCCTGCACGGACAGTAGAATGGCCGGACGAGGGAGTTGCCGACCTGGAGGTAGCCAATCCCGGGTCCGCGGGACTGCAACGAGCCGACATCGGCGGCCTGTTAGTGTCGATAGAACGCAGTGTGGCATCCGCAACAACCGCGACGGATCAGCCTGTAAGACGCGTCCGCGTCCAAGTCTTCGACCAGGAGACCACACACACTACAGGCATTGCGGGTGTTGTCATGCGGTTGGCGCGCGCTGACGGCATAGCTTCATCCGCGCGAGTGAGGGTAACGGTCAGCTACGCCGCCATCCGACACGCATTCGGCGCCGACTGGCCTCTGAGACTGCGCCTAGCCCAATTAGCCGAGTGTGGACTTGCTTCCTCCACACCCCGGGCCTGTGGCTTCACGTCATTACCGACAGTAAACAACACAGATGCATTTACCGTGTCTGCCGACCTTGACCTTCTGCCCACCGACAGCGACCCTGCCCAGCCCGAAGCGGCACGCAACGCCAGAGAGAGCAACAGCTCCCGCGGGATGCTGGTTGCCCTCACTTCGGCGCCATCGAGCGGCGCTGGCGATTATGCGGCCACGTCCTTGCAGCCTTCATCAACCTGGTCCGCTGGCGGGAACTCCGGCAACTTTTCGTGGTCCTATCCGATTGAGGTTCCTCCGTCAATTCATGGGCCGACCCCAAAAATCTCCCTCAACTACTCCTCCCAGTCCGTGGATGGGCGAATGGCTGCATCAAACAATCAGCCATCCTGGATTGGTGAAGGGTTTGAGTGGTCGCCCGGGTTCATCGAGCGACGCTACAAGCCCTGCAAGGATGACATGTCCGGCGGCAACAACAACGCCGAAACCGGAGACCTGTGCTGGGTTCGCGACAACGCCACCATGACGCTCAACGGATCCTCTAAGGAACTGTTGTTCATGTCGGGCACTGAGTGGCGAGCCCGTAGCGATGACGCAACCCGAGTCCGAAAAGTTACCGTGAACGGAAACGGAGACGACAACGGGGAGTCGTGGGTCGCAACTACCCCGGACGGCACTCGCTACTTCTTCGGATCAACCGGTCCCGCCACCTGGACCGTACCGGTATTTGGTAATCACGCCAACGAGCCATGTCACGGTGCCACGTTCGCTACCTCGGATTGTGTGCAGGCATGGCGCTGGATGCTTGACAAGGTCGTTGACCGAAACGGCAACTCAATGACTTTCAGTTGGGTTGAAGAGTCCAACAGATACGCGAAGAATCTGTCGAGCGCGAGTCCCGCCGCTTACACTCGAGGCGGCCATTTGCAGCGGATAGAGTACGGAACACGCACTGGTGTCAGCGGCGCCGCGCCGCTCCGCGTCGAGTTCACTGTCGCCAATCGGTGCGTTACCTCATCGTGCGGCACTCGCGACTCCGAAGGTACCAACTGGCCAGACACACCTTGGGACCAGGAGTGCACCGGCGCACCTTGCCTTAACGGCTCGCCAACCTTCTGGACGTCAAAACGGCTCGAGAAGATCACTACTCAGATCCTAGAATCCGGTACCACCTATCGCGATGTCAGATGGTGGAATCTAACTCACTCCTTTCCTGACCCCGAGGATGGAACCCGCGCAGGGCTCTGGCTGGATCGGATATCTCAGGCCGGCAAGTCTGGCTTGACCAGTACTACTGTGCCTGACATCGTCTTTGAAAGAATCCAGAAGCCCAACCGAGTCGACTCCGCTCAGGGTGATTGGTCGCCGGCAATGAACTGGTGGCGCATTGCCAGCATCAAAACCGAAACCGGATCCTATATTAACGTCACGTACAAACCGGTCGACTGCGCTGCCCCAAGTAATCTGCCGGCGCAGGCGCATGCCAACAGTCAACGGTGCTATCCCGTCAAGTGGATCCCGCCAGGGCGAACTGCACCCATCGAGGACTGGTTCCACAAGTACGTCGTTGACACGGTCACCCATTCTGACCCCACCGGCGCAAGTCCGCCCGTCGCCACCTCTTACGACTACATCGGCGGAGGCGCGTGGCGGTACACAGATGATGACGGTCTGATCGAAGACGAGGACAAAACCTGGTCTGGGTGGCGCGGCTACGCAACCGTCCGAACCACACTCGGCAGTACCCCGGATGTCCAGCAGATCACTAACACGCACTACTTCCGCGGTATGAACGGGGACATCCTGCCAAGCGGGACCCGTGCCGTCACCCTGCCCGCGGTCGACAACAACATGGACGGGGATACACACGACCCAAGCGATGCGCCCGCCGTACTTGATGAAGACCACTATGCCGGAATGGTCCGCGAAACGGTGACATTTGATGGGCCGAACGAAGTGTCGGCCTCGGTCTCGCAGCCGTGGCGGTCGACAGCGACTGCCACCAGAACCATCGGCAATAGCCAAGTCACCGCCCGCTACAGCGGCATAACCAGGACCTGGAACAGAACCGCGCTCGACAATAATCGCGGCCAGCGTGTAACAGGTACTTATACGACATTCGGTGCCTACGGCATGGCTGACCGTGTCGAGAATCTCGGTGACCTCGCACTTGAGAACGACGAGAAGTGCGAAGTCACTACCTACGAACCCCGCAACACCACAGACTGGCTGCTCGCGTATCCGAATCGGATACAGCAGTTCGCGACCGATTGCGCGACCGCGACTGGCGGTGTAACGCTTACCGTCGACGACATCGTCGGTGACGTCCGAACCTATTACGATGGAGCCGCGATCCATAGCACAGCTCCGTCAGAAGGCAACGTTACTAAGGTCGAGGTACTGAAGAGCTGGGTTCCCGGTCCCGGTACAGGAAACCCAGGAACCCCAAGCTATCTGGTAATCGAAACGATGCAATACGATGAGTGGGGTCGACTATCCGAGGCAACTGACGTCAAGAACAATGTTACGACTACCACCTATACCCACAACTCCGCAGGCCAGCTGATCTCCAGTGCGGTCACCAATCCCCTTGGTTGGGTGACAACCACCGGTCATGATCCTGCAAGTGGTCAGCCAGTTAGGACTGAGGATCCCAACGGTCGCATAACCGAATACACCTACGATGGCATGGGTCGGCTTACGGCCGTATGGCGACCGGGTCGAAGCAAAGCAACCCAGTCGGCCAATATCACTCACTCATACGTAATTACTGATACGGCCGCCAGTACCGTAACCACGTCTACCTTGCTTCCAAGCGGGTCATACAAAACGGCAATCGAACTTCACGATGCGATGCTGCGCCCGCGGCAAACCCAAAGTGCAGAGGGGACCACCTCCGGTGGCGCCATCGTAACGGATACGCTATACGACTCGGCCGGTCGGCAATTCAAACAGCGTGGTCCGTACATCATCGCCATGGCGCCGAGTGTCACGCTCCGTGCCCCTGTATCCGAAACCACGGTCCCCGCTATAACCTTGAGCCTGTATGACGGTGCGGGACGACTCACTAACTCGATATTCACCTCGATGGGGATCGAGCAGTGGCGAACCGTAACCGCATATGGCGGTGACCGCACTGATATCACTCCACCTCTCGGTGGTACTGCCAATTCGACGGTCACCGATGCCCGTGGCAACAGTATCAAAATGTATCAGTATCATGGTAGTGCCCCCACTCCGACGGTAGTGGGGAGTTGGGACGAAACCACATACATATACAACCGCAAGGACCAACTCGTCGAGTTCGTTGATGCTGCGGGCAACATTTGGACGCAGTCGTTCGACCTGCGCGGCCGACGAACCCAGAGCCTCGATCCCGACAAGGGTGTTACAACCTCGACCTACAATGACGCAGGCGAACTGGTCAGCACGACCGACGCGAACCAGCAGACTTTGGTTTATGGATACGATGCCATCGGGCGAAAAGTGAGCCTCCGTGAGGGGAGTGCGATCGGCCCCAAGCGATCTGAGTGGTTCTATGACGCACTTACAGTCGGCGGCGAAGTAAAGGGTCAACTCATCAAATCGGTTCGATACGCCGACCCTGACAACGACGGTACGCCCGATGCTTATGTCGCCGAAATTCAAGGCTTCAATACCGACTACACGCCGACGGGAAACAGTATAACTATCCCGGCGGCGGAAGTTGGCCTCGCGGGAACCTACAATTACGCATTCACCTACTGGAGTGATGGATCTCCATCCACAACACGCCTGCCCGACCTCGACGGCGCTGGTGGTACGGCAGCCGAGATGCTCTCGTATCGGTACAACCACATTGCGTTGCCAGAGACCCTCGAGACCAATTACGGCGGCACCGCGACCCGCTACGTCATCGGTACAACCTACACTCGCTATGGCGAACCCACGCTCACCGGACTGGCCTACAGCGGTGGCCCCGGTGTGGAGCAGGCAGCATACTACGAGGTCGGCACGCGACGCCTCGAGCGACAAACCACCGCTCGAGCAACCAGTCCATCCGGTGTTGCCGACCTGAACTATTCCTACGACCGCGCCGGGAATGTTACGCGCATAGCCGACCTGACTCCCAATCCTGATGATGCCCAATGCTTCAGCTACGACCACCTGCGTAGGCTTACCGAGGCATGGACGCCACTATCCGGAGACTGTCGTTCCGAAAAGTCCGTCGCAAACCTCGGCGGACCCGCCCCCTACTGGCACACTTGGGCATTTGATCGCGCGGGCAACCGCACGCAGCAGGTCGAACACGGCACCACCAATATTACCCGCACGTATTCATACCCAGACCCCGGTGATCCTCAACCGCACACTCTTACCCAGGTCACGATCAACGGCGGTACGACCGGAACCCAGAACTATGAATACGACGCAAATGGGAACACCACCTGCAGGCCCTCCGCGGTCACGAACGATTGTCAGAGCGGTTTGGGCAACCAGACTCTGGCCTGGAACGGCGAAGGTCAATTAGACGGCGTCGCAGACGCTAGCGGCAACACCAGCTACGTCTACGACACCACTGGCAGCCGGCTGGTGCGGCGAGATCCATCCGGTAAGACGCTATACCTACCCGGCCAAGAACTGCGGTACACGACGGCAACCGGCAGTAAGACCACGATCCGCTACTACTCACACAATGGCGCCATGATTGCCACCAGGACCGCCGGAAGCTTGACCTGGTTGTCGAGCGACCGTCACGGAACCGTGAGTCATACCATTGGTGGCGCCAGCAACCAGGCGATAGCCGGTCGTCGGCAGACACCCTATGGCACCACCCGTGCCGCAACCGGCACCTGGCCGGCCACCCTCGATAAAGGCTTCGTAGGCGGCACGGTCGACAACACTGGGCTGACGCATCTGGGTGCACGTGAATACGATCCGTCACTAGGTCGGTTCCTCTCTGTGGATCCCATTATTGATAACCGTGATCCACAGCAAATCAATCCGTACGCATACTCAAAAAACAGCCCAGTAACGCTTAGTGATCCAGATGGTCTGCGTCCAACCGACGACATGGTTCCGAGGCTAACGCGCGACGAATACTTCAAGAGGCACGCCCAAGACCACACAAGGCGGCATCATGAGGCGGCAAGAGTCGCGGCCATTTGGATTCAGGTCCAGGTGAAGCTCGCGGGAGGGAACCCAGGTAACGTCTACCGAGAATACAGCCTCGCAGGTGGTTCAAAAAAGGGGACCGGGAAAGTGGGTGCTCCGGACATTGTCTATGTTGACGAGAAGAGCGGTGTTGTTTATATCTGGGAAGTGAAGAAAGGTACCTTGGGTGACGCTGACGCGGTCGGCGACATTAAGAAGTATCGGCCACACCTGGAGAAGCATTTTCCGGGAATGACTGTGCGGCCAGGTTTTCAGCTTGCGCTTCCACCTGGCGGCATTGTTATCAAAAGTCCGCATCCTGGCGAATATCTTCGTGTATATAATGGAGGTGCGGCTGGGTCGATCCTTTACGATGTGTCGACGGCCCCTGGTCCGCCGCCAAAGCCCTACGTCGTCCCAGTGCCCGACAGGGTCCCCGTCCCTGTCCCCGTGCATGGCCCCGCACCCCGAACTCACACAGCAGATGAACCGATACGTATTCCCCCTGGCAATACAACCCCGACGCCCTTTCCCACACCTTTGGCGCCTGGAGTGCCATACGGTGCCGACTTGAAGCCGATCGCGCAGCCCTGGTGGGTCTACCCTGTCGCGATGGCAGCAGTCGCCCTGTTGCCAGGTATAGTGGTCGGTGCAGCCGCAGCTGCGCCCGGCGCGGCAGTCGGCGCAGGGCTCGGCGCAGGGCTTGCTTGGGCAACGGCGGGTTAGTCCAAGTGAATCATTAGAGGCATCGGGCTATTGTGGATAGGGTGAGAATCAGTGTCGGTGAATGCTCGTGCTGAGATGCGGAACCTGCATGCCCGATATATCGAGCCCGCGCTGGAGCCATATGGGTTTGTTCGTGAAGGAATGAGTTATCGTCTCTCGTCAGGCGTCGGCGACTCATTAATTGTTGAGTTTCAGACATCCAGGTCGTCAGGCAAGGATGCGTGCAAGTTTTTTGTCAACGTGGGTCTAGTCTATGCTCCCTGGGTTGCTTGGATCAGGGAGATGGATGAACCAGCCCAGTTGCAAGACCCGAAGGTAACTGAAGCGCTTTTGCGTGCCCGCGTATCAAGGGTTCAGGGTCCGCCGTTACATGAAGCGGCGAACGCGCTTCACGCACTAATGTACTCCGGCGGTGCGGAATCCGGGCTGGACGATGTCGATCCGCAGTGTTGGACTATTGGTCCGTCGCATCTTTCCGATCGATATGGGCCAGGCCTGACTGCTCAGCTGCTGTCGACAGTGCATGAATTTCTTCCGTGGCTTGATAGAGAGGTGTGTAAGCAGCGCCTCCGGTCGGGTGATAAGTTGCCCGCACCGCAATCGCCAGATGTTGCTATGATGGTGATGCTTGTAGATGACGGGACAAGTCAGGAACTGGATGGGCTGATTGCCGAGTTCAAAGGCAACGGATCCAACTTTGCTGACTGGGCGAGAGGTCGCGCCGCCCGCGCAGACGCGCTAAAGGCAAGGTCAACCAGAAAGTAGAGTAGGTCCAAAGGGTTCCACACCCAGGAGAGAAGCCCACCCAGCCGGGGTACTCACATGTACTGGGCGTAGCGACTGGCGATCGGATCTGACGGCGCTCTGAACCGGAGGATCTTTTTTGACCTGCTCGGCTGTCCGCAGGGTGATCGGTAGGCGGCCGTCAAGCTGGTCCTGATTCCAGTTCATCTTGCTGAGGGCCAGTAGCTCCAGGGCAAGGTCGCGCGGGTTACTAGCTAGTGACGCTGGTCGTATTCCGAGCGGTCGGGGTACGTGCATTCCCGGGTATGTGGAGTAGAACTCGATGCTGCCTTTCGTGTAGAGCGCGTGCTCGTGGGTACCGAGGGTGAGGAACGTACCGCGGAGCGGTGGGGCAGCGCCGGGCCGGAACAGTTGGGCGTCTTCGCTGTCGGTCAACCAGATGAGATCGAGGGTGCCCAGATCGCGAACGCTGGCAGCTCCGTCGAAGCCGTCGACCTCGTCGGCCGTGAAACGGGATGATTTGTGGATGGCCACCCGGGCCGGGAGCGTCTTGTGTTCGGCGCGGTAGGTCTTCAGGGCTCGTTGAAGGAGGTCGTGGGCGTCGGCGGCGGCAAGGTGCGGCTGGTTGTCCTCGGCGCTGATGTGCGCTTGGCCGCCGCGGACGATCACACCGTCGCCGCGTTCGTTGAACACGTGCGCGACCGCGGTGTCGAGGCGAGTGCCGTCGCCGGCACGGTAGAACGAGACACCGACGTAGCAGGTGGTGTAGTCGGTCGCGATGCGCTGCAGCCGCCATGGCACACCACCGGCTTTGTAGTACATCGCGATGTGCAGGTTCCAGGCCCGGGTCGCCTCGTCCTGGCGTCCTCGGCCTTTGGGGGGTGGGGTCGCCTCGTCCCAGGTGCTACGGCGGATGATCTGCAGCGGGATACCGAGGTGCAGAGTGCGTGCCATTAGTAGATCGTGGAAGTTTTCGAGTCCGCCGCTGGCCGGAGCGGACTTGGGTCGGCGGCGTCCCGACCAGCGGCGGGTCTTGGCCCGGGTGTCGTTCAGTTCGTCAGGGCGCGCGACCACGATCACATCGACCCGGTGTTCCTCAGCCATCGCGGCGATCTCGCTGGCGTAGATGTCCACGGCTTCGCCTACCGTATCCGCTCCCGTGCGGCCCTCGAGCGTACGGAGCTGCCGTGCGGTGATCTGGCGGACGTTGCGGTCGGTGAAAGTCAGCTGGGTGTAGAGGCCAGCGTCGGTGTCGCAGCCGGGGAATGCCGGGAACAGGTGGGGGGTAGCGCTCATCCTTGGCGGCGATCGGGCTGCGGCAGCGTTCGAACCAGCGTCGGGTGCCGTCGGCTTGATCCGCTGGGCCGATGAGCCCGACCCTGATGGCGGCGGGGGCGGTCGGATTGCCTAGGTCGGCGGGGCCGTAGACGGTGAGGCCGAACCGCGGGTCGATGTGACGGGATCCGCCCCCGAACTCCAGAGCGGGCTCGTCGAGGATCACGGCGCGCATCATCGCTTCCCCCTCGATGCCTTGGTGTCCGATGCGGCGCGGCGACTCCGGTTGGCCCGCCTTGGCGGTGGCACCGGCGCAGCAGGAGATTCGTCGTCGCTGTCGGCATCGTTGTCGAGCGCGAACAGGTCGTCCAGGTCGACGCCGATACCGGCAAGCGTCTGGTCAATCTTCTCCTGTGCGGCGGAGTTAGCCGGTTCGTTGTCGCGCGGCTGCACGGGAGCGGGGCCCCACAGGCTGTCGACGATGCCCCGATCGACCTCGAAGGATACGAACCGGCCGAACGCCAGCGCATGTTCAGGGGCGAACAGGTCCGGTGCCTGCGTCAGGTATGTCTCCCACGTGCGCATCCATCCGGCGACCGCCTGGTGGCGGTCCAGGCGTTTGATGCCTGCGAGTAGGGTGTCGGCGAACTGGTACTCGTTGCGACCGTCTGAGGTGAAGCAGTAGTCGGTTCCGACCTGCATGTGCCAGACGCCGTCGAGGCGCCGGAACCGTGTTGTGATCGCCGCGTGCCGATAAAAGCTCACCGCCCCGGGGTCCTTCTCCGAGCGGTACGCGCTGAACACGGTGTGCCCGCGCCGGCCCGGGACCTTGCCCTCCCGCCGCGCACCGAGGTCACGCGTGGAACGCGCGCTGCAGCAGGTCTGCGAAACGGTTCCTGACGTCGATGTCGTCGCTGTTCGCCCATTCGGTGGTCTCGTGCCGTTCGACGTCGCCGGCGCAGAGCACGTTCAGCGGCCGTTGGCGCAGATCGGAGAGACTGAGCACCAGGCCGTCGCGCAGGATCCAGTCGCTGCGCCCGCGGGCGGGCTCGGCGCCCAGCAGCGCACTCGCGTCCGGGTACTTGCTGGTAATAGCAGGCGCGAGATACAGCGTGGCCGGGAAGTCAACGATGGGTTACAAGAGGTGAACCCAGCGGGCGGCACGAATCACGGCAGACTGGGCCCGACCCGGAAACTTCGCCGCGATCAGCCGCTAGATCAACTGGATCGAGATCGACAGCCTCGGACCTGTTGGGTTTTGGTTTGTTTTGCCCCTCCGCCATGAATCCCTATGGCTGCGACGCCACAATGATCAACTCACTGTCGGTTCGATGGGCCAGTGGGGCCGTGGTATCGATCGCCCCTCGGACACCAACTTTTTGCATTTGTGCCAGGCACTGTGCCTGTGTTGCAGGACGTTCAAGAAATCCTTGGTCGCACCAGGCGTGCGCCTCTCTCCCGTGGCCGCTCGTCCGGCGGACCGGCTGTGTGGTCAGGTCGGGCGCCGTTCGACGCCTTGTAGCAGGATCCGGTGGAAGTGGCGGGCGACGTCCAGCGACGTGAGTGTCCCGCGGGGGTCGTACCACTGATATGCCCAGTTGCACATGCCGAACAGCGCCATCGAGTTGAGCATCGGGTCGCCGGCGAGCAGGCTCTCGGCGCGACCGCGCTCGAACAGGCCCCGTACGGAGTCGAAATACGCATCGCGAGCGGCCAGCGCCTTCGCGCGTGAAGCCTCGGGCAGTTCGCGGTGGTGCTCGAAGAACACCCGGACGTAGCCGCGGTGGGTGCGCATGAGGTCGCAGATGTCGACCATGACGTCGAGCAGCAGGTCCGAGGTGCCGCGGTCGTCCTGCTCCAGCCGCTGCCGCTGCCGGCCGAGCAGGATGGAGATGAACTCCTCGTGGATCGCGAGCAGGATGCTGTCCTTGCTCGTGAAGTAGTGATACAGCGTCGGCTTGGAGAGGCCCACCGCACGGGCGATGTCATCCATCGACGTCAGGTGATATCCGACCTCGTCGAACAGTTCGGCGGCCCGGAGGACGATCTCGGCACGCCGGTCATCCGCGTTGCGTGGCCTCCTCGTTCGCGGCGCGTTGCGAGCCGATCGTGATGCGGCCATGTGATCTCCTCGAGCCGGGCCCAGACGTGCCATGTTAGGCCGCGCCGTCTTCTGCCTCACCACCACGCCGCTCGAGAGCTACGGAGATCGTCGTCGGGGGACCACCGGTCGTCATTGCGCGGTCCAACCACCATCCACGTGCAGGACGCTGCCGGTGACATAACTGGCAGCGTCCGATGCCAGGAACGCGACAGCGCCGACAACCTCCCGCGGCAGGCCGAACCGGCCCATCGGGATTCGCTCGCGCAACCGTTTCGACCACTGGTCGTGGCTGCGCAGTCCCTCCGTCATCTGCGTCTCCAGATAACCGGGCGCCACCGCGTTCACGCGTACACCGGCAGCCGCCCACTCCAGCGCCAGCGTCCGGGTGAGTTGCTCGACTCCGCCCTTGCTGGCGCTGTAGGCGGCCAGTCGGGGAAAGCCGACCTGGCCGTGGACCGAGGACATGTTGACGATGCTGCCCGTGCCCTGCTCGATCATGAACGCGCCGGCGGCGCGGGCGCAGATGAACACCCCGGACAGGTTCGTGTTGATCACCTGCTGCCAGGTCGCGGTGCTCAGCCGCTCGCTGCGGTGCAGTGCCGGACTGATCCCGGCGTTGTTGACCAGGATGTCGAGGCGGCTCCACCGCTGCCGGGCCAACGTCACGACGGCCTCGGCGGCGGCCTCGTCGACGACGTCACCGGTGACGATGTCCGCCGTGCCGCCATTGGCCACGATCCTGTCCCGCACCGCCCGCAGCGTGTCCAGCCGGCGCGACTGGAGGATCACGGACGCGCCGGCCTCCGCCAGTCCTTCGGCGATCGCCGCTCCCACGCCTTGCCCGGCGCCCGTCACCCAGGCGACCTTGCCCTGAAGTGGTCCCTCGACCATGGTCATTGTCGGATTCCGCTCTGTGGAGGTCTCTTCACGAACCCAGCGCCGCGACGCCCTGCCCGTCGGCGACCCGCAGGCCCATCTCCACGAGCGCCGCCGCTGCCCCGGCCATGTCTGCCGCGTCCGATCCCAGCTGCTTGCCCTGGAGATGGCGGAAGTAGATCGATTCCATGATGACCGCGAGCTTGAGGCAGGTGAGGACCAGGCACACGTCGAGGTGGTCGGGGTCGACCGGACGGATGGCGGTGTAGGCGCGCAGGATGGCTGCGCGATCACCGAAACCCGGACCGTCCGTCACGCCGAGGGCCACCGGAACGTGCCGTCGCAGTGTGTCGCCGGGCTCGGTCCAGTAGACGAGCAGGAGTGCGACGTCGCACACCGGATCGCCGCGGGTGGCCATCTCCCAGTCCAGCACCGCGCGTACCTGCGCGGTGTCCGGCGCGAGGATGAGATTGTCCAGGCGGTAGTCGCCATGCACGAGCGCCCAGGCCCGGTCGGCGAACGCGTCCGTACGGGCGGCCAGCCAGTGCGCGAGCCGGTCGAACCCCGGCAGGTCACGCACCTTGGTCCGCTCCCATTGCGCGGTCCACAGCGCGGCCTGACGGCTGAGGTAGCCGGCCGGCTGGCCGAAGGTCTCCAGGCCGGTGCCGGTGAGGTCGGCGTCATGCAGCGTCGCCAGCGTCCGGACGAGGACGTCGGCGATCGCCGCCGAGCGTCCGGCGGAGAGACCGACGCAGTCGGCCGCCGAGGACAGCACGACGCCGTCGACGTGCTCCATGACGAGGAAGGGGGCGCCGACGACGGACCGGTCCTCGCAGAGCAGGTACGGCCGGGCGCTCGGCACCGCCGTCCGTTCGAGGCCGCGCAGGACGCGGTACTCGCGCGCCATGTCGTGTGCTCTGGGCATCACATGACCGAGTGGCGGACGACGCAGCACCCAGGATCCGGCGCCCTGGCTGATCCGGTACGTGAGGTTGCTCCGGCCGCCGGCGAGAAGTTCGGCCTGCCACGGCGCGTCCGGATCGGCGTCAGGCAGACGCCGACCGAGGTAGGCCGCCAGCCGGCCGAGCGACAGGCCCGGTGGATCCGCGACCGTGTCTGCGGACCCCGGCCCGGTCGTGGTGTCGGCCTCCGCCTGGAGCGGGCCGTTGCCCGCCGGGCCGCGGCCCTCGTCAGCCATGCGTTGCTCCGCCGGTCCGGGTGGCCTCGTACCGCCGGACAGCACGGCGGGCCACCGCCCAGCGATGCACCTCGGACGCGCCGTCGTAGATGCGGAACGGTCGCACCTCGGCAAGGAACCGTGCCAGCGGCAGGTCGTGGGAGACGCCCTGCCCCCGCACAACTGCACCGAGCGGTCGACGATGCGCCCGACGGCCTCGGAGACGAACGTCTTGGCGATCGATGTCTCGTGGTTCGCGCGTCCACGCTGGTCGATCGTTGCCGCGGCGGTGCGGATCAGCGCCCGGGACGCCGCGATGTCGATTTCGTTGTCGGCGATGAGGTGCTGCGCCAGGCCGAGATCGGCGAGCCGGCTACCGAACAGCTCACGCTCGACGACGTAGCCGAGCATGATCTCATGAGCGCGGCGGGCGACACCGAGCCAGCGCATGCAGTGGGTGAGACGGGCGGGCCCGAGCCGGACCTGGGCGTTCGCGAAGCCGTGGTCGACCTCGCCCAACACGGCGGACGACGGCACCCGGCAGTGCGCGAACACCACCTCGCAGTGCCCGCCGGTGAAACCGGCGTCGATGGTCGGGATGTGCCGGCCGACCGACAGACCGGGAGCGCCGGCGTCGACGAGGAACATCGTCGCGGCGTCGGCACCCGTGCGTGCCATCACGATGAAGAAGGCGGCGCCGTCGGCACCGGTGATGAACCGCTTCTGGCCATCGATCAACCAGTCGGCGCCGTCACGCACGGCCGTCGTGGTGAGCGCCGCGGGGTCCGATCCGGCACCCGGGGCGGGCTCGGTCATCGCGAACGCCGAACGGGTGTCGCCGGCGACCAGTGGACGAAGATACCGCTCGCGTTGGGAAGGCGTGGCGACGTGTTCCAGGAGGGTCATGTTGCCCTCGTCGGGCGCCGCGCAGTTCATGACGAGCGGGCCGAACAGACTCCGGCCGGACTCCTCGAGAACGTCGACCTGTTCGCGCATCGACAGTCCCAATCCGCCGTACCCGGTGGGTGCCGACGGGGCGAAGACGCCGGCGGCGCGGGCGGCCGTACGAAGCCCCGCGCGGATCTCGGGGTTGGTCTCGATCTCGCGTTCGACGGGAATCACCTGATGGTCGATGAAGCTTCGCACCCGCTTCGCCAGGTCCTCCGCGTCCACTCCGGGTGTCGCGT
Organism: Polymorphospora rubra; assembly: GCF_018324255.1. Taxonomy (GTDB): domain Bacteria; phylum Actinomycetota; class Actinomycetes; order Mycobacteriales; family Micromonosporaceae; genus Polymorphospora; species Polymorphospora rubra. Next base: position 8,306,613 of record NZ_AP023359.1, on the reverse strand, counting down.
TCGCATGCACCTCTGTGCCTCCTGGTCGCTCCGGTCGTCCGCGCGGCGCCCAGCGGTCGATGGGGAAAACCTGCCGACCGTTCGGTTTCTCACGGTACCTTACCGACCAGTCGGTTGAACACGGTCCGACACCGGAGACTGTGGACTGCTCACCTCTTCCGTTGCATCATTGCGGTTCCAGGTGACGGTGCGTCTGTCGGGCTCGCCGCCGACGCGCGTCCTGATAACGTCGACCGACCAGTCAGTCGGGAGTGCGTCGCGGTCTTGCGGCGACCTGACGTTCGCTGTCTATGCTGTCGGCGGAGGCCGGTGTCGCTCCCCACGCTCCGGCGTACGGCGAGAGGAAGCCATCATGAACGCGAGCAGGGCCCGAGCCCGCTTCTTCGCGCTGCGCCGACAGGATGGCCAGGTCTCCGCCGCCGAACTCGACGAGATCTGGGCCGCTCTGGCCACGGTCCGCCCCGAAGAGATCCTCGGTGAGTGGAAGGGCGGCGGGTTCGACACGGGGCATCCCGTCAACGGGCAGCTGGACCAGGTCGGGTGGTACGGCAAGACCTTCGTCACCCTCACGGACGTCAAGCCGCTGATCTGCCGGAACGAGAAGGGCGAGCTGTACTCCGACACCGTGCTCGGCAAGGGCGAGGCCAGCCTGTGGACCGTCGAGTTCCGCGGTGAGTCGACCGCGACGATGGTCTACGACGGACAGCCGGTCTTCGACCACTTCAAGCGGGTCGACGAGAACACGCTCATGGGGATCATGAACGGCAAGAACTTCCCCGCCGACGGTCCCTTCTTCTACTTCGTTCTCGAGCGCGTCGCCTGAGGTCCGTCGCCGAAGGAGTTGGCCATGCAGATCCGAGCCGCCGTCACCGACACTCCGGGTGGACCGTTCGTCATCCAGGCCGTGGACCTCGAAGCCCCACGGTCGCGCGAGGTGCTGGTCAGGATCGCCGCGGCCGGTCTGTGCCACACCGACCTCAGCATGCAGGCGATCTGGCCCCGGCGGCTCACTCCCATGGTCTTCGGCCATGAGGGGGCTGGTGTGGTCGAGGCGGTCGGCGCGGAGGTGACCGGTCTCGCGCCGGGCGACCACGTCTGCCTGACCTTCAACAGTTGCGGTTCGTGTGAGCAGTGCGCGGCCGGCTACCCGGCCTACTGCCATTCCCAGCAGGCCCTGAACACATCCGGTGGCCGTGGCGACGGCACCACCCCGTTGTCCCGCGACGGGGTCCCCGTACGCGGCGTGTTCTTCGGCCAGTCCAGCTTCGCCACGTTCGCGCTCGCCCATGAGCGCAACGTCGTCCGGGTTCCCGCCGACCTGCCGGCCGTCGTTGCCGCACCGTTGGGCTGCGGTGTGCAGACGGGGGCGGGTACGGTGTTCAACCGTCTGCGCCCCGAGCCGGGAAACTCCCTGGTCGTCATCGGTGCCGGTGGGGTCGGACTCAGCGCCCGGATGGCCGCGGTCGTCCTGGGCTGCGACCCCGTCATCGTCATCGAACCGGTCGCCTCGCGACGCGCCCTGGCCACCGAACTCGGCGCCAGGGCGGCCCTGGACCCGACGGCCGACGACCTCGCCACCGCCGTGCGCGACCTCACCGGGGGCGGCGCACACCACATCGTGGACACCACCAGCCGACCGGAGATGCTCCGGCAGGCCGTCGCCGCCCTGCGTCCCCGGGGCGACCTCGCCCTGGTCGGCATCGGCACCAGAGTCGAGTTCGACGTCATGAGCCTGCTGAGCAAGGGGATCCGTGTCCACGGCGTGATCGAGGGCGATGTGGACCCGGCGCGCTCCATCCCCGAACTGGTCGACCTTCACCAGCGTGGCCTCTTCCCGATGGACCGCCTCATCGTCACCTTCCCCTTCGAGAACATCGCCGACGCCGTGGCCGGCATGCGCGACGGCACCGCGATCAAGCCCGTCCTCACCTTCGCCTGAGGGGCGGCGCCACCGCACGGTCGGGTGACGCCCCCCGGATCCGGGAATCTGCAGGGCCCCTTGCCGGTCGAGTCATGCTCCTCTATGTTAATAGAAAATCACATGACCGGATGACTTGAAACCTGCTCGTATCGTTGCCGCAAGCCGGTGTTCAAGGCGATGTCCGGCCGACCGGTAGGTAGGAGTGCGAATGCAGAATCTCAACAGAAGAAGCATCCTGACCCTCGGTGCCGCGCTGGGTCTGGTCGCCGCGACGGATGCTCCCAAGGCGTGGGCGTGGTCCTCCGCAGACTCGATCGCCGGAACCGACACGGTCACCGATCCATGGGAGGTCTGGGACGACGACACCGACCCGCTCGTCGCCGCACTGCTCGACAACGGCCAGGTCCCGGCGGTCAACGAGGCGTTCGAGTCATGGATCGACAACGGTGATCCGCTGCCCGGCGGCCTGCCGTCCGAACTCACCAGCTACCTCATGGAGGTCAACACCCTGCCGTCGTGGGCCGACCCGGTCAAGCTGGACCGCGCCGCCCAGTTCAACAAGCGCATGAGCATGTACCTGTTCCTGCTGTACGGCCTGGGTAGCGGAATCATGAGTACGGTGATCCCGCGGGAGGCCCGCAACGTCTACTGGTCCGAGGGCGGCGCCGACATGCAGGCGCGTGCGGCCAAGACCTTCACGTACGGCTACGACCTGAGCGCGCTGGACGCCTTCAAGCCCACGGGCAAATTCGTGGTCACCTCCCACAAGACCCGTCTCACGCACGCCGCGGTGCGGCACCTGCTGCCACAGTCACCAGCGTGGCTGGCGGCCACCGACCACCCGATTCCGATCAGCAACGGCGACATCCTGATCACCTTCCACAGCCTGGGCACCTACGTGCACGGCAAGCTGCGTGAGTGGCGTGGCTGGGGCCTGCGGATGTCGGCCGCGGAAGAGGAGGCCTACCTGCACATGTGGCAGGTCGCGCTGCACCTGCTGGGCGTGCGGGACGAGTTCATCCCCGCGACCTGGGCTGCCGCGCACGAGCAGTCACGGTACGTACTGACGCCACTGCTCGCTCCCACGCCGGAGGGTGTCGACCTGGCCGACATCCTGTTGAATCTGGTCTCCCAGGTCGACCTGGGTGTCACCAGGGGCTTCCAACGTGAGTTCGCGCGTTACGTGCTCAGCGACAAGATCGGAAACTGGCTGCGGCTGCCGCGCGACTACGTCTCACGGGGCGTGATCGAGGTCGGTTGGCCGGCGTACGTCCTCTTCCGTGAAGGGCTGTCGCCGATCATGCCGGAGACTTTCAGCACGTTCGATCGGTTCGTGCGTGGCCTGGCGATGCTGTTCCTCAGCAAGGGCTCCTCGGCGACCCACACCCCCATCACCATTCCGACCGGGAACCGGCCCGGTACCTGAGCCGGCAGCCGTGGTCACAGGGCCAGAGCGCCGGTGACCAGGGCGGTGACCGCCTCCCGGTGGCCGGGGGCGTCCTGCCATCGCAGGGCGCGCCCGGCCTCGACCACCACGCCGAACCCCGCGTGCACCAGCAGCCGGGCCTGTCGCGGGTCCAGTTCCGGACGAACCGTCCGTAGCTGCTGCTCCCAGACGGCGATGTGCTCACGCTGCGCGAGGATCAAGGGACGCCGCAGGTCGGCCGGCAGACCGACGATCTCGGCTTCGGCGACGCTGTTGAGCGCGTTGTGCTCGAAACAGTAGGCCACGTACGCCGCCGCCAGCGCGACCACGGCCTGATGCGGATCGGTCGCCTGATGGAGGCTCCGGTCCACGGCCTGGGCCAGCAGTCCCGCCGCCTGCAGACACGCGGCCACCAGGATGTCGACCTTGCCGGGGTAATGGCGGTAGATCGCGGACGGGGCGAGCCCCACCGCCTGTGCGATCTGCACGTTCGTGACGTTGGCGAACCCGTCCCGCGCGAACAACGGGATGGCCGCTGCCAGGATCTCGGCGCGCCGGGTACGGGGCACGGGCTGGACGGGCAGTTCGACCGGGCGCGCATTGCCCGTGGCCGCCGCCGGATCGGTTGCCGCCACGCGCATGGCGGATGCCAACAACAGTTCCTCGATCCGGCGTTGGGCGATCGAGGTGTGGTGCATCGTGACGGACCCGATCACACCGAGGGCCGCCACGGCCCGCAGGCGCTCGTCGGGCAGCGGGTGCTCGCGCCGTACCGTCTCGGTCACCCGCCCCACGACGTGCGCGAACTTCGTCCGAAGCAGCCGGCGGTCCGCGCGCTCGAGGTAGCGGGCCTCCCACCGGTAGAGGCCGCCCGACGCGCGGTGCGAGACGGTGACCCGGGTGAGGGCAACGAGCACATCCTTCAGGGCCGCCTCGGGCGGCCACCCGTCGACAGCCGCGACGAGCTTGTCCACCATGATGTTGGCGCACTCGGCGAACAGCGCGTACTTGTTCGGGAAGTGCCGGTACAGCGCTGCCGCGCTGATACCCACGGCGGCGGCGATCTCCTCCATGGACGCCGCGTGGTAGCCGCGCTCGCTGAACACCTGGCCGGCCGCGTCGACGATGACCTGCCTGCGGTTGCGCGGTCGGGTGGCCGCGGTCGGCCCGCCGGTCACCGGACCACTCGAGCGGACGCGGGTGGACGCAAGGCCATGCCTGCTAGTCAATCACAGCACCCTGGAGGCCCTCGAAGTCACGGCGGGACCACGTTTCGCCGTGAGCGGCGGGCAGGGGGAGCACGCTCACCTGTTGGGTGGCCGGGGCCAGGAGATCGCGCTCAACGGCACCGACCACCTACCCATTCTGGGCAGGACGCCGCATCGGCGGCGCCGAGGCATCACCCGGAATTAGGGGCCACCAGGGCCTGCGGTAGGTGTACGGCGATGTCCATGCCCCCGGTCGGCCGGGCGGTGCTGGAGATCTCTCCGTCGTGCGCGGTGACGACCGCCCGGACGATGGACAGGCCGAGCCCGGCCCCGCGGGTGCCGTTGCCGACGCCTCGGACGAACGGTTCGAACAGCCGTCGTTCCTCGTCCGGCGTGACCGGCGGGCCGGTGTTGACGACCCGCAGGAACGCGTACCCGTTGGCGGTGCCGGAGGTCACCGTGACGTCACCACCGGCGTGGTTGTAGCGCAGCGCGTTCTCCAGCAGGTTGCCGGCCATCCGCTCCAGCAGCACCGGCTCGCCGCTGGCCGGCGCCGGCCGCAGGTCTGCCCACAGGGTGACGGCCCTGTTGGCTGCCTGGTCGGCGGCGTCGGCAACCGTCGCGGCGACGACCTCGGCCAGATCCACGGGCGTCCGGCGGGGCGGGCCGGCCTGGCTGCGGGCCAGGACCAGGAGCCCGTCGAGGGTCCGCTGGCTGGTTTCGACGGCGGTGGCGATGTCGCCGGCCATCGCGACGAGTGCGGCTCGGTCGGGTTCGCCGTCGAGGGTGACGTCGATGGCGGTGCGCATGGTGGTGAGCGGGGTGCGTAGTTCGTGCGCGGCGTTGGCGACGAAGAGGCGCTGGCTGTTGAGGACCCGGTCGCGTTCGGCGATGCCGTGCTGGATGCGGTCCAGCATGCTGTTGATGGTGGTGGACAGTGCGGCGAGTTCGTCGGCGGGCTGGCGGACGGGTATCCGTTCGGACAGGTTCTCCGCGGACAGCCGCTTCGCGGTCCCGGAGATCGTGCGGATGGGGCGCAGTATCCGCCCGGCTACCAGCCAGCCGGTCAGCCCGGCCAGCGCGGTCACCACCAGCAGCACCGGCGCGGCCCGGGTCAGCAGCGTGGACATCGCTTCGTCGATATGCAGCCGCAGGCTGTGGAACAGCAGCACGTACGTCAGCGCCGTGAGCAGAAATCCTGCGGCCAGTACCAGGCCGGTGTACAGCAGCGTGAGACGGCTGCGGGCGGTCAGTCGCCAGGTCATGGGGCGATCCGGTATCCGGCGCCGGTAACGGTTTCGATCAGTGGTGTATCGCCGAGCTTGCGGCGCAGGGTGCTGATGGTGATGCGCACGGCGTTGGTGAACGGGTCGGCGTGCTCGTCCCAGACTTTGTCCAGCAGCGTCTCGGCGCTCACCACAGCGCCGTCGGCGGCGAGCAGCCGTTCCAGTACCCCGAACTCCTTCGGGGTCAGCGACAGCAGGCGACCATCCCGTTCGGCTGTGCGCCGGGACGGATCGAGTTCGACATCCTGTGCGCGCAGCACCGGAGGGCGGGCCGGCGTGCTGCGCCGGGCCAGCGCACGCACCCGGGCGACCAGTTCGGAGAACGCGAACGGCTTGCCCAGGTAGTCGTCGGCGCCCAGGGTCAGCCCGTCCACCCGGTCGGACACGGCGCCGGACGCGGTGAGCATCAGCACTCGGGCGGACCCGCGCTGCGCCAGCAGCCGGCACACGGTGTCGCCGTGCACCACCGGAAGGTCCCTGTCCAAGATCACCACGTCGTACGGAGTGATGTCGCATTTGTCCAGTGCCTGCTGGCCGTCGTGGGCCACGTCCACGGCGCTGCCGTGTTTGCGCAGCCCGGCCGCGATGTACGTGGCCAGCGGCTGTTCGTCCTCGACCAACAGCACCCGCATCCGTCCAGTATCCCGAGTACCGCATATGGGTGGCGTATGGCCCGGTGATTGGTTACCGACAGGCGGTCGCCGGTAGACCTGCAACGGTCCGTTCGTCGATTGGGAAAGGTCCGTGATCATGGATTCGGATTCGGTACGTGGCATCGACCGGCGGCGGCTGGTCGGATGGGGCGGGTTGGCGGCCGTCGGTGTGGTGGCGGCCGGCGCGCCACTGGTGGGCGCTGAACCCGGCCAGGCCGCCCCGGCCCCAACCACCCCCGACGCACGCTTCGCGCCCGAGCCGTCCGGGCGTCGGATCCCGCCGGATGCCCGGCCCGGCGGCGCCTACGACCGGTACGTGGCGAAGCTGGCCGCCGAGGACAAGTTCTCCGGCGTGGTGTTGCTGTCGCACCGGGGCCGGACCGTGTTGTCGCGCAGCTACGGCATGGCCGACGCGGAGAAGGGGATCCGTAACCATGAGGGCGTCGCGGTCAACCTCTCCTCGGCGAGTCAGCCGTTCCTGGCGGTGGCCGTCTTGCAGCTGGTGCAGCAGGGCAGGGTGAGCCTGTCGGACACCGTGGGCACCCACCTGACGGGCTTCGCCAGCGAGATCGCCGAGCAGGTGACCATCCACCACCTGCTCACCAGCACCTCCGGGCTGGATGCCCCGATGCCGGACTGGCAACGCGTCTTCAACAGCAGGGAGGAGGTGCACGCGTTCCATGAGCAGTGGACCCGGCAGGCGACGCTGCTGGTCGCCCCCGGTTCGGGCAACCAGCTCCATACTCCCGGCGGCGGCGCCGGCCTGGCCATCGCCGCGCAGATCGTGGAGGCCGTGACCGGCACGACGTACTGGGATTACGTGCTCGAGCACGTCTTCGGACGCTCCGGCATGACCGGTTCGGCCTTCTACACCAGGCCGCAGTGGCTCACCGACGAGCACATCGCGCACTCGTACATGCGGCAGGCCGACGGCAGTCGGGTGGACGCCGTCCGTAACTTGGACAAGGGCAGCCCGAGCCCGTCGATACCAGGCAGGAATCCGGGCCGCGGCTTCGTCGGTCACGCCTCGGGCGACGGCTTCGCCACCGCGCCGGATCTGGTCCGGTTCGCGCACGCGCTGCGCGATGGCACGGTGCTGGACCGGCCCTTCGCCGAGTTGTTGACCGGGGCCAAGCTCCCCGGCCGCGGCGGCCCCACGTCGTTCATGGGGTACACGATGCCGGTCAAGATCGTAAACGGTGGTCAGTGGATGTTCGGGCGCGGCGGCGCCACCGGCGGCAGCGCCGCCAACTGGAACATCTACCCGGACACCGGCTGGGTCGGCGTCGTCCTCAGCAACTATGACGACGTGCCCATGCAGGAGATCCTCCAGCGGGAGACGCAGGCCGTCACCGGTCAGCCAGTCGACCCACCGGGCGGCGGCTGACGCGTGGCCAGGGCTGGCCGACACGAGGCGAAGGAATCTCCGGACGTTTCCGTGGGTGGGTTCACGCCCGCCCAGGTGGTTGCGTGGCCATGGTCCGCCGCGGCGGACCATGGCCACGCCGATGAGGGCTAGATTTCGCGGTCGGATGGAAGCGGAGGCGGCATGCTCCAGGGGTGGCAAGGTTGGGTCGGCACGTTCACTGGCGTGGCCCTCATCACGGTGGCCGCACTGCCGTTGGCCGCGCTGGCGGTCTGGGCGCTGGCACGCCTTCGGAGTGTCACCTCTGCCACGCCGGCGTGGCAGAGGTCGCTGGCCGAGGTCGGCATCGTCTACGGGACGGTGCCGTGGGTATGGATGATCATGTTGCCGGGCGGCCGGGCCGGCGCCGTCCCCGGTCGGGTGAGCCTGGTACCGCTGCGGGATCTGTTCACGATCCTCGCCGCCGACCCGCTGACGGCGACGGTCCAGGTCGTCGGCAACCTGCTGGTATTCGCGGCGCTGGGGTTCTTCGCCCCGCTGCGGTTCGCGGCGCTGGCGTCGGTGCCGCGAATCCTGGCGCTCGCGGCGGGCTGTTCGGTCTTGGTCGAGGCCGCGCAGTACCTTCTGCGGCTGGACCGGGTGTCCTCCGTGGACGACGTACTGCTCAACACCGCCGGCGCCGGGCTGGCCGCGCTGGCATCGCGCCGCTGGTGGCGCGCTACGGCCAGGGCGGCGTCAGACCGGCCTCGATCGGCCACGGCGCCGGGACGCTGAGCCGCTCGCGGTACGTCGGTCGGCGCCCTGGGTGGTGGCCGGTTGTGCCGTACACCACCTCCCCGGTCAACGAAGCGGCGCTGCGGGGACTGTAAATCGTCGTTAACTTGTTGGAAAGCGTTCGGCTGAATGTCGACCGATGGCATGTGGTGCGCTGAGTCTCGCCCCACCGATCCCGAAGGTGAACCGCCGCCGACGCGAAGCCTGGGCAGTTGGCCGCTGGTCAGGCCTGCAGCACCGCGAGGGCGAGACGGGCCGTCTGGGCATCGTAGCCGGAGGTGCGGTCGAAGCGGCCGAGCCGGCCGATGTCGGTGATGACGTTGAGTACGGCGTGTACGAGCACGCGGGCGTCGGCGACCGGAAGGTCCGGTCGCACCGTACCGACGAGTCGCACCCACTCCTCGACGTGCGAGCGCTGCGCCCCGCGCAGCTGGTGACGGTCCTCGTCGGGCAGGTTGTTGTTCTCTGCCAGGTAGACCGCGACGAGGTCGCTCTGGCCGAACGCATAGGCGACGTAGGCCTGTACGACCCGGCGCAGGGCGTCGGCCGGGTCGCTCGCCTCGGCGATCGCCGCAGTCGTGGCGCCGGTGAGGCGGTCGCTGGCGCGGTAGTAGGCGGCCGCGAGCAGGTCGGCCTTGCTGGGGAAGTACCGGTAGACGCTGGAGGCCTGCATGCCGGCCGCGCGCCCGATGTCCTCGACGGCGACGGCGTGGTAGCCGTGGCGGTGGAACAGGCGGATCGCCTCGCCGAGCAGCAGTTCGCGGCGCGACGCCGGACGCACCGGCGCGGTGCCCGGTGTCGCGCGCCGCTGCGGCGGCAACTGGGGCGCGTCGGCCCGCAGCAGGGTCCAGGCGACCCGGGTGAGCAGTTGCTCGGTGCCGGTTGCCGCCGCGCGGTGGGTGGACACGCTGCCGAAGGCACTGAGCGCCGCATTGACCAGCAGCTCGGCCTGCCCGGCAGTCAGGTCGGACCGTAGCTCGCGCAGGGGTCCGGCGAGGCGGCCGACCAGGGTGGCCAGGGTCGCGGCGAACTCCCGCCGGTGCTCCGGGGTGAGGTAGCGGCCCTCCCACTGGTACAACCCGGCGACGCGCCGTTTGCTGACGGCGACGACGGCCAGCGCGGCGAGGAGTTCGTCCAGGACACCCTCGGGGGTGGTCGCGTGCGACTCGGCGGTCGCGGCGAGTAGGGCGCCGACGACGTCCCGGGTGGCGTGGACGAGGATCGCGTACTTGTTCGGGAAGTGTCGGTACACCGCCGGGCCGCTGATGCCCACGACGGCGGCGATCTCGTCGACGGACACCCCGTGATAGCCCCGCTCGCAGAAGAGTTCGGCGCCAGCGAGCGCGATGCGGTCTTTGCGATCTTTCGGCCGCTTCGTCGCTACAGGGCCCACACCGCTCGCTGCTGGTCGCACGTCTACACGTTAGCGCCACCTCGCGAGGAGGTCGCGGCGACCGTCGGCCTTCTCGTCCGCCGTGCGTCGGCGAGGCCGAAGCCGGCCAGTGCGCTTCGTGCGCGGAGACTCCTTGACAAGTAACCGCGAGCTCAACGAAAGTTAGGCGGAATTCGCATCTGGATGAGCAACGAGGAGCTTGGCCATGACGACCGAGGCGTTCATCTACGATGCGCTGCGCACACCACGAGGCCGGGGGAAGCCGAACGGATCGCTGTACGGGGTTAAGCCGGTTTCGCTTGTCGCTGGTCTGATCGAGGAGGCCTTGCGGCGCATGCCGGGCCTGGATCCGGCGCTGATCGACGACATCGTGCTCGGGGTGGTGTCCCCGCTGGGCGACCAGGGCGCCGACATCGCCAAGACGGCTGCCCTCGTCGCCGGTCTGCCCGACACGGTGGCCGGCGTCCAGCTCAACCGTTTCTGCGCCTCCGGTCTGGAGGCGGTGAACATCGCCGCGCAGAAGGTGCGTTCGGGCTGGGAGGACCTCGTGTTCGCGGGCGGTGTCGAGTCGATGTCCCGGGTGCCGATGGGATCCGACGGCGGGGCGTGGGCGCTGGATCCGGAGACCAGCTTCAACACCGGCTCCGTGCCGCAGGGCATCGGCGCGGACCTGATCGCGACCCTCGACGGTTACGACCGGGAGGTGGTGGACGGCTACGCGCTGCAGTCGCAGGCCCGGGCGGCGAAGGCGTGGGCCAACGGCTACTTCGCCCGCTCCGTGGTGCCCGTGCGGGACCGAAACGGGCTGGTGGTGCTCGATCGCGACGAGCACATCCGACCGGACTCGACCGCCGAGGGCCTTGCCGCGCTTCGTCCCTCTTTCGCCGGCATCGGTGAGAAGGCGGGCTTCGACGCGGTCGCACTGCAGAAGTACCACTGGATCGAGGCCATCAACCACGTCCACACGGCGGGCAACTCCTCCGGCATCGTCGACGGCGCCGCGCTGGTGGTCGTGGGCAGCGAGGCGGCCGGGGTGGCCGCCGGCCTGACCCCGCGGGCACGCATCGTCGCCACCGCGCTCAGCGGTGCCGATCCGACGATCATGCTCACCGGCCCGGCTCCGGCCACCCGCAAGGCGCTGGCCAAGGCAGGCCTCGGCATCGAGGACCTCGACCTGGTGGAGATGAACGAGGCGTTCGCGGCCGTCGTATTGCGGTTCGTCGCCGACCTGGGCCTGAGCATGGACATCGTCAACGTCAACGGCGGTGCCATCGCGATGGGGCACCCGCTGGGGGCCACCGGATCCATGATCCTCGGCACGCTCGTCGACGAGTTGGAGCGCCGCGGTGGTCGGTACGGGCTCGCCACGCTCTGCGTCGGTGGTGGCATGGGCATCGCGACCGTCGTCGAACGAATCTGAGGAGTCACGAATGGTCAACACAATCCGGTGGGAGCACGGCGATGACGGCGTCGTCCTGCTCACCCTCGACCACCCGGGGCGTTCAGCGAACGTGATGAACGACGAGTTCAGTGCGAGCCTCGTGGCGACCGTGGATCGGCTCGAGGCCGAGCGCGACCGGATCGCTGGCGTGATCATCACCTCGGCGAAGAAGACGTTCTTCGCCGGCGGCGACCTGGCGGCCCTGCTGCGGTTGACGCCGGCCGACGCCGTGTCCGCCGAGGCCGACGCACGTCTGCTCAAGAACGCCCTGCGCCGGCTGGAGACACTCGGGCGTCCGGTCGTGGCCGCCATCAACGGATCGGCCCTCGGCGGCGGACTGGAGCTCGCCCTGGGCTGCCACCACCGCATCGTGATCGACGACCCGGCCATCGAGATCGGCTTTCCCGAGGTCACCCTCGGCCTGCTGCCGGGCTGCGGCGGCGTCGTGCGCACCGTCCGGCTGCTGGGCGTGGCCGACGCGCTGGTCAACTGGCTGGTACGGGGCCAGCGGCACCGCCCACAGGACGCACTCGCGCACGGGTTGATCGACGAGATCGCCGCCGATGAGGCGGGCCTCATGGACGCTGCCCGTGCCTGGATCGCCGCCAACCCCGACGCGACGCAACCCTACGACCGCAAGGGTTACCAGATCCCCGACGGAACCCCGACCCTCGCCGCCGCGCTACCGGCCATGCCTGCCGCTCTGCGCAAACAGCTGAAGGGTGCGCCCTATCCCGCCCCACGCAACATCCTCGCCGCCGCCGTCGAAGGCGCGCAGGTCGACCTGGACACCGCCTTCACCGTCGAGGGGCGGTACTTCACGGAGCTCGCCACCGGCCAGATCTCCAAGAACATGATCAAAGCGCTCTTCTTCGACGTGCAGACCGCCAACTCGCGGGACATCGGTGCGGACCATCCGCAGGTGCGGCGGGTGGCGGTCATCGGCGCGGGCATGATGGGCGCCGCCATCGCCTACGTGTGCGCCCGGGCCGGCCTGCAGGTCGTACTCAAGGACGTGACCGTCGAGGGGGCGCTGCGGGGCAAGGCCTACTCGGTGGGCCTGCTCGACAGGGCCGTCGCCCGGGGTGTGTCCACACCGGACGAGCGCGACGCGGTCCTGGCCCGGATCCAGGCGACCGAGGAACTCGCCGATCTCGCCGGCGTCGACCTCGCCATCGAGGCGGTCTTCGAGGATCCCGCGCTCAAACACAAGGTGTACGCCGAGATCGAGCAGGCCGCGCCGGGCGCGCTCATCGCCTCCAACACGTCCACCCTGCCCATCACCATGCTCGCCGAGGGCGTCGACAATCCGGAGGAGTTCGTCGGGCTGCACTTCTTCTCGCCCGTGGACAAGATGCCGCTGGTCGAGGTGATTCGCGGCGCGCGGACCGACGAGGCCACGCTGCGGCGGGCTCTGGCCATCGTCCGTCGGCTACGCAAGACTCCCATCGTCGTCAACGACAGCCGCGGCTTCTTCACCAGCCGGGTCATCGGCACGTTCACCAACGAGGGCGTGGCGATGCTGGCCGAGGGGATCCCGGCGGCCAGCATCGAGCAGGCCAGTAGCCAGGCCGGATACCCCGCACCGGTCCTCGCGCTGATGGACGAGCTCACCCTCACCCTGCCCCGCAGGATCCGGCAGGAGACGGCCGCGGCGACGATCGCCGCCGGCGGCACCTGGCAGCCACACGCCGCCGACGCGGTCATCGACCGGATGATCGACGACTACGGCAGGCCTGGACGCTCGGGCGGCGCCGGCTTCTACGACTACCGCGACGGCAGGCGGGTCGGGCTGTGGCCGGGCCTGTCGGACAGTTTCGGCGGAACGAACCTCGACACGCCCTTCGACGACCTCAAGGAGCGGATGCTCTTCATCGAGGCGATCGAGTCGGTGCGGTGCCTCGAAGAGGGCGTGCTGGCCTCGGTGGTCGACGCCAACGTCGGCTCGATCCTGGGCATCGGCTACCCGAGTTGGACCGGCGGCGTCCTGCAGTACATCAACCAGTACGAGGGCGGACTGCCGGGCTTCGTCGCCCGCGCACGGGTGCTCGCGGAGCGCTATGGCGACCGGTTCAGCCCGCCCCGGCTCCTGCTGGCCATGGTCGACCGGGGCGAGCGGTTCGAGTAGAGCGGTCAGAGTCCCGCGGCGAGGCGTTGGGCGTTCATGTACGCGATGGCCTCGACGGAGATCATCGGGTTGACGCCCGACGACGCCGGGAAGGTGGAGGCGTCGGCGATGACCAGGTTCGGGACCTCCCACGTGGCGCCGTCGGGCCCGGCCGCCGACGTCGCCCTGCCGCCGCCCATACGGGCCGCGCCCATGATGTGCAGGGCGGCCATGGCGATCTGGCCGGGCGCGGTCCCCAGGGTGTTCGTATGCCGGATGAAGTCGTCGATGGAGCCCCTGCCGCGTTCCCAGATCCTGCCGCGCTGATGTCCGGAGAACAGCTTGCGGGCGCCGGCAGCCTCGACGATGCGGGCGGCGCCCTCGATCCCGGTCCGCATGTGGGCGGCGTCGTAGGCAGAGATGCGGTGGTGCACCACCGGCTCGCGGTCGCTGCCGACCTTCACCTGTCCGCTGTCACGGTCGCGGGTGATGATGCCGACCCCGCTGAGGTTCGGCAGCGACCGCATCTGGTCCAGGTGGGCCTGTGCACCCGTCCAGCTCATGAACGACACGGCGGTGGCCGGGTTGGTGGCGGCGGTCTCGTAGATGACGCCGTAGCCACGGCCGTCGAGATCGGCATGTTGGGTGGAGTACCGCGTCTGTATCCCGCCCTCCCACGGTCGGACCTCCTCGGTGAAAACGCCCCAGACGCCGGTGGCAGGGTGCAGATGGAGGTGCCGGCCGAGCGTCCATGCGGCGAACGTGTTCGCCGACAGCGCGTCACCGCAACTGGTCGGACAGTCCGTAGGTCTTCGCGATGATCTCGCGTTGGATCTCGCTGGTGCCGCCGTAGACGGTGGACACGACCGAGGAGCGGACCAGGCGCTCCATGTCGAACTCGGTTGCGTAGCCGTAGCCGCCCATCATCTGCATCGCGTCCAGGGTGACGCGGCGGGCGGTCTCGGTGGCTTTGAGTTTGGCCATCGAACTCTCCCGGGGCAGCATCGTGTCCGGGGATCGGTCGACCTGGGCGGCGGTGTCGTAGACCAGCAGCCGGGCGCACTCGATCTCGGTGGCCAGGTCGGCCAGGCGGTGCCGGATCACCTGGAACGATCCGATCGGCCGGCGGAACTGGCGTCGGTTCTTGACGTAGTCCACGACGTCGTCGAACGCGCGCTGGGCGGTGCCGAGCATCAGGCTGGCGAGGATCAGCCGCTCCATGTTGAGCCCGGCCATCAGTTGCCGCCAGCCCTGGTCGATCTGGCCGACCACGGCGTCGGCGGGCAGCACGCAGTCGGCGAAGTAGAGGTCGTTGACCTCGCGGCCCCCATGGTCTCGATACCGGAGATGGTCAGTCCGGGCGCCGTGGCGGGGACCAGGAACATGGTCAGGCCGTCGTGGTCGCCGGCCCGGCCCGACGTGCGGGCGACGAGCAGGATGTGCTCGGCGAGATGGGCGTTGGAACACCAGGTCTTCTGGCCGTTGACGACGAATCCGTCGCCTCGGCGCTCGGCGCGGCAGTTCAGGTTGGCCACGTCGGAGCCGGCCTCTGGTTCGGACATCGCGACCGCCTCGATGACGCCCCGGGCGACCCCGCTCAGGATGAGCTTCTTCTGCTCCGCTGAACCGAACCGCTCGTAGGTGGCGGCGACGATGATCGACGTGGTGAAGCCGCCGATCGGTGCCATCGCCCTGGCGGTCTCCTCCAGGAAGAGGCACAGCTCCACCATGCCCGCGCCGCCGCCGTCGTACTCCTCCGGCAGCGACAGGCCCAGCCAGCCGAGGTCGGCCATCTTGCGGTACAACTCGGGGCTGTGGGCTTCCCGTCCGCCGTCGGTGAGTCTCTGCCGCTGCTCACGGGTTCCGGCCTCGCGGCGGCAGAAGTCCTGCACGGCCGCGACAAGTGATCGTTGCTCGTCGCTCCATTCCACGGCTGTACCTCCAGCGTCACAAAGGGATTGACAGCAAGGCTAAACTATCGAATATCAAATGTCAGGAGGCCGCCGATGACGTCCCTCGTTGAGCACCCTCGTCGGCTCCACGTCGTCGACCCGATAACCGGCGAGTCCCGCGCCGACTACCCCATCGCCGACGAAGCCGCGGTACGCGCCGCCGTCGAACAGGCGCGCGATGCGGCCGGCTGGTGGGCCGGCCTGGACGCCCGGCAGCGCCGACGTCATCTGGTCGCGTACAAGGCGCTCGTCGCCAGCCGCATCGACGAGCTGGCCGAACTCATCCGGGGCGAGACCGGCAAGACGGTCGCGGGGGCCCAGCTGGAGGTGATGCTCGCCGTCGAACACCTGGACTGGGCCGCCCGGCACGCCCGGCGGGTGCTGAAACGGCGGGCGGTCCCGTCCGGCCTGCTCGCGTTCAATCAGGCCAGCTCGGTGGAGTACATGCCGTACGGCGTCGTCGGCGTGATCGGGCCGTGGAACTACCCCGTCTACACGCCGATGGGGGCGATATCGCATGCGCTGGCCGCCGGCAACGCGGTGGTGTTCAAGCCCAGCGAGTTCACCCCCGGCGTCGGTGTGTGGCTGGCGCAGCGCTGGAGTGAACTGCTTCCCGACCGACCGGTCCTGCAGGTCGTCACCGGTGACGGCACGACCGGGGCGGCGCTGTGTCGCGCGGCGGTCGACAAGATCGCGTTCACCGGATCGGCTGCGACGGGACGTGCGGTGATGACCGCCTGCGCCGAGCGCCTGACTCCGGTCGTGATCGAGGGCGGAGGCAAGGACGCGCTCATCGTCACGGCCGACGCCGACCTCGATGCGGCCGCCCGGGCGGCCGTGTTCGGCGGTCTGGGCAACGCGGGGCAGACGTGCGCCGGAGTCGAGCGCGTCTACGTCGACCAGGCCGTGTACGAGCCGTTCGTGGCCAAGCTGGCTGAGCTGGTGCGGCAGGTCCGGCCGGGTGCCGAACCGGAGGCGGCGTACGGGCCGATGAGCACACCGATGCAGCCCGGCATCGTGCTCAGCCACATCACCGACGCGATCGACCGGGGTGCCCGGGCGGTGGTCGGTGACGCGAGTTCGGTGCGGCCCCCGTTCGTCGAGCCGGTCCTGCTGACCGATGTCCCCGAGGACAGCGCGGCGGTCACCGACGAGACGTTCGGTCCGGTGCTGGTGGTCAACCCGGTGACCGGTGCCGACGAGGCGCTGCGCCGGACGAACGCGACCAGCTACGGGCTCTCCGGCGCGATCTTCACGCGCCACCGCCGCCGCGGACTGGCGCTCGCCGCGCGGCTGCGGGCGGGCGCGGTGTCGGTCAACTCGGTGCTCGGGTACGCCGGCGTGCCGTCACTGCCCTTCGGCGGCGTCGGCGACTCGGGGTTCGGGCGGGTTCACGGCGCGGACGGTCTGCGCGAGTTCAGCCGGCCGATGTCGGTGACCTGGCAGCGGTTCCGGCCGCCGATCGATCTGATGACGCTGCGGCCGACCGCCTCCGCCATGCGGCACTCGTTGGCGATGTTCAAGTGGCGTCATGGTCGCCCGTGACTCACCCGCTCCATATCCCCAGACCATCGAGATGCTTGATCAACCGCTCGGCCCCGTCGGTGAAGTGGCGGGCCATGACCGGCCGGACGGTAACCGGGTCGTGGGCCTCGAGCGCGCTGAGCAGGGCGTCGTGATCGGCGACCATGGCCTCCCGCCACTCCGCGTTGGCCGCGTAGAACCGCGACGGCGTGTAGCGCGTCACTGTCCGCAGCAGCCAGGACAGCTTTCGCGCGTCGGCCAGCCGGTTGATGCTGCGGTGGAACTCGAACTCGAGCTGCTCGACCCGGCTGATCTGCCTGGCCTGGGCGGCCCGGCGCAGCCGCTCGTGCTGCTGCCGCAGGTCGTCGAGCTGGGCCGGTGTGATGTCGACGGCGACCCGGGCGGCGAGTTCGCCGGCGATGTCGCCCTGCAGGCCGAACACGTCCATGATGTCCTGCCTGGACAGCGGCGCGACCACGTGGCCGCGGCGCGGCTGCAGCTCGACCATGTCCTCCGCGCGGAGCATCAGCAGGGCCTCGCGTACCGGCGTGATGCTCAGGCCGGTCTCCTCGGCGACCTCCTCGAGTCGGACCCGTTCGCCGGGGCGCAGCTGGCCGGACATGATGCGGTCGCGCAGCAGGCTCGCTACCGTCTCTGACAGCTGAGGATGAGAAACGCCGTGGACCTTGCTTCGCTCCGCCACGCGGGTAACGGTATCAAATGTCAAATGCCACAAGGGATGCACCTATGAGCTTGTCCGTGCTTGAGGCCGAACCGGCCGGTTGTGGGCTGCGGGCCGCCACCCGCGCCGGAGTCCGCACGATCTGGTTCGACCGGCCCGACCGGCGGAACGCGATGACGCTGGACATGTTCCGCGACTACTACGCGGCGCTGCAGGCCGCCGACGCTGATCCGCAGGTGCGGGCGATAGTGGTCACCGGTGCCGGCGACTGGTTCTGCACGGGCGCCGACCCGGAGGCGCTGCGGGCACTGCTCGACGAGCGGCACCGCGACCGGTTGATGGACGAGTTCGGCTTCGAACCACATCTGCCGCTGGCACTGGGCACACCGATCGTTGCGGCGGTCAACGGCGGCGCCGCCGGCCTCGGCCTGGTCCTCGCCCTGTATGCCGACGTGCGGTTCCTGGCGGCGCAGGCACGCCTGTCCACCGCGTTCAGCCGGCTCGGCCTCATCGCCGAGTACGGCAGCGCCTGGCTGCTGCCCCGGCTGGTCGGCGTCGGCAACGCCCTGGATCTGCTGGTGTCCGGCCGCCGGATCGACGCGGCGGAGGCGTACCGGATCGGACTGGTGCAACGAGTGCTCCCACGCGAGGAGGTACTGGCCGAGGCGCAGGCCTATGCCGCTGATCTTGCCGCGCACTGCTCGCCGGCATCCATGGCGGTGATCCGGCGGCAGGTGTGGTCGGGCCTGGAGACCGGGGCCGCCCAGGCGGTCGCCGACGCCGGCCGGCTCATGACCGCATCGCTCACCGGCGCAGACTTCGGCGAGGCCCTCGCCAGCCAGGCCCAGGGGCGTGCTCCCCGCTTCGCGGCGCGGGCCGGCGCATGAGCGGCCCGCTGGCCGGGGTCCGGGTCCTGGAGTTCGCCGGGATCGGCCCGGGACCGTTCGCGGCGATGCTGCTGGCCGACCTGGGCGCCGACGTCGTCCGGGTCGACCGACCGGAGCCGGGTGCGCTGTCGGCCGGCGACCCGGGGCTGGACCTGCTCAACCGGGGCAAGCGGTCGGTCGTCGTGGATCTCAAGCATCCGGACGGGGCCGAGGTGATCCTCGGACTGGCCGATCGGGCCGCGATCGTGATCGAGGGCTGGCGTCCCGGGGTGGCCGAACGGCTCGGCATCGGGCCGCAGACCGTGCTGGAGCGCAACCCGGGCCTCGTCTACGGACGGATGACCGGATGGGGACAGCAAGGGCCGCTGGCCCGCGCCGCCGGCCACGACATCGGCTACATCGCCGTCGCCGGGGCACTCCACCCGATCGGCCGCCCGGACGGACCGCCGCAGATCCCGCTCAACCTCGTCGGTGACTTCGGTGGCGGCGCGCTCTATCTCGTCGTCGGCTGCCTGGCGGCGCTGCACGTGGCCCGGACCACCGGCCGCGGGCAGGTCGTCGACGCCGCCATCGTCGACGGCACGGCGCACCTCACCACGATGTTCGCCGGTCTCCTCGCCGGCGGCGCCTGGCAACCGGAGCGTGGCCGCAACCTCCTCGACGGCGGGGCGCCGTTCTACGCCGTCTACGCGACCGCCGACGGCGGGCACATGGCGGTCGGTGCGCTCGAACCCCAGTTCTACGCCGAGCTGCTGCGGCTGCTCGGGCTGGCCGATGCGGACCTGCCGGCCCAGCACGACGTCGCCGGATGGCCGGTGCTACGGGCGCGCTTCGCGGAGGTCTTCGCCGAACGCACCCGCGACGAGTGGACCGAGCTGTTCGAGGGCACCGACGCCTGCGTGGCGCCGGTGCTGTCGCTCGCCGAGGCACAGCGCCATCCGCACCTGGTGGCGCGCGCGACGTTCGAGGAGCACTTCGGCGTTCGGCAGCCTGCGGTGGCGCCGCGCCTGTCGCGGACACCGGGGGTGGTCGGCGGCGGCCCGCCGGTGCCGGGCGCGGACACCGAGACCGTGCTCACCGAGTGGGGTCTCGGCGCACACCTACGGCGGTGGCTGGGTAGCGGCGCCGTCAGCCGGACACAGGAGGCTCGCTGATGCGTATCGCGACACCGCTGGCCTATGCCACGGACCCCAGGAGCGGCGCGGACGCCGTGGCCGCCTGGGAGCACGACGGTCTCGACGTGGTCTGGGTGTCGGAGGCCTACGGCTTCGACGCACCGACCATCATGGGCTACCTCGCCGCGAAGACCACCCGGCTGCAGATCGGCTCCGCCATCCTGCCCATCTACTCCCGAACCCCGGCGCTGCTGGCACAGACCGCGGCCAGCCTGGACGCGATGTCGGGCGGCCGCGCCATCCTCGGCGTGGGTGCGTCGGGACCGCAGGTGGTCGAGGGATGGCACGGTGTCGCCTACGACCGGCCGCTCGCCCGAACCCGCGAGGTGATCCGGATCTGCCGGCAGGTGTGGCGCCGCGAGACGCTGGTCCATGACGGCATCTACCGGCTGCCGCTGCCCGCCGGGGAGGGCACCGGCCTCGGCAAACCGCTGAAGATCCTCACCCACCCGGTCCGCGACCGCATCCCGATCTACGTGGCGAGCCTGGGCGACAGGAACGTGCGGATGACCGCCGAGGTCGCCGACGGGTGGCTGCCGTTCCTCTACGATCCCGAGCGCGCGGCCGATGTCTGGGGCGCCGCATTGGCGGCCGGCCGGGACGGGCGGCCCGGCGATCTCGGACCGCTCGAGGTCGTGGCCGGCGGCCCGCTGGCCATCGGCCCGGACGTGACCGGCCTGCGCGACCTCGCCCGGCCGCTGATCGCCCTGTACGTCGGCGGCATGGGCGCCAAGGGCCGTAACTTCTACCACGACCTGCTGTGCCGCTACGGCTACGCGGCCGAGGCGGACCGTATCCAGGACCTCTACCTGGCCGGCCGCAAAACGGAGGCCGCCGCGGCCGTGCCGGCGGAACTGCTGGAACGCACCAGCCTGATCGGGCCGCGGAGCTACGTGCGGGACCGCGTCCAGGCCTATCGCGATGCCGGCGTCACGATCCTCAACGTCACGCCGCTGGGTTCCGATCCGCGGCGCCTCATCGCCGCGGTGAAGGACATGGCCCAGTAGGGATCTGTGCAGTAAGGAGCTGACGCACATGATGAACCGCGCAATCTTCGCCGCCGACCACCTCGCGTTCGCCGAACTCGTGCGCGCCTTCATCGACAAGGAGATCGCACCGCACCACGACCGCTGGGAAGCCGACGGCATCGTCGACCGCGGCGTGTGGCGGGCCGCCGGCGCCGCCGGCCTCCTGGGCTTCTTCGTCGACGAACGGTACGGCGGCGGCGGAGTGACGGACCGGCGCTTCAACGCCGTCCTCACCGAGGAGATGGCCCGGGCGGGCGCGAGTGGCCCGGCGTTCGGCCTGCACAACGACATCATCGGGCCGTACCTCACCGAGCTGACCAACGACGAGCAGAAACAGCGGTGGCTGCCGGGGTTCTGTTCCGGCGACGTCGTCACCGCGATCGCGATGTCCGAACCCGGCGCCGGTAGCGACCTGCAGGGCATCACGACCACCGCCGTACGCGACGGCGACAGCTACGTCCTCAACGGGCAGAAGACGTTCATCAGCAACGGCATCCTGGCCGACCTGGTCGTCGTGGTGGCCCGCACCGACCCCGCCGCGGGCCATCGGGGGATCAGCCTGCTGGTCGTCGAGCGGGACATGCCCGGCTTCGCGCGGGGCCGCAACCTCGACAAGATCGGGCAGAAGGCGCAGGACACCGCCGAACTGTTCTTCGCCGACGTGCGGGTGCCCGCGGCCAATCTCCTCGGCGTCGAGGGCGAGGGCTTCGCCTACCTGATGCGCAACCTTCCGTTCGAACGGCTGTCGATCGCCGTCGCGGCGCTCGCCGGTGCCGAGACGGTGTTCGCGCAGACCCTCGCCTACTGCAAGCAGCGCCAGGCATTCGGCCGCCCCATCGGCAGCTTTCAGCACAACCGGTTCGTGCTGGCCGAACTCGCCACCGAACTACGCCTCGGCCGGGTCTTCGTCGACCGGTGCCTGGTTGATTCCACGCTGACCGCGGAGACGGCGGCGATGGCCAAATGGTGGTGCACCGAGTTGCAGCTCCGCACCGTCGATCGCTGCCTGCAGTTGCACGGCGGCTACGGCTACATGCGCGAGTACCCGGTGGCCAAGGCGTATCTGGACGCTCGCGTCCAGACGATCTACGGCGGCACCACGGAGATCATGAAAGAGGTGATCGGCCGGTCGCTCGGCCTGTGAACCGTACCCGGGCGTGGGCTCCCCCCGTGAAGGAGCCCACGCCCGGGACGTCGACGCCGCCGTCCGGAGCGGACGTCAAGGAGGCTATTCGCCGTACAGGGTGTCGATGCTCCCGCTGTAGCGATCGACGATGACCCGGCGTCGCAGCTTCAGGGTGGGAGTCAGCTCACCCGACTCCGGCGTCCAGCTCGACGGCAGTACCCGGAAGTTCTTGACCTGCTCGGGCCGGGCGAGCTTGGCGTTGGCGGCGTCGACGGCGGCCTCGATCTCGGCGAGCAGCACCGGCTCGGAGGCGAGACCGGGCAGCTGCGCGTCGCTGATGCCGTGCGCCCGCGCCCACCGGGGCGCGACCTCGTCATCGAGCACGATCAGCGCGGTGATGTACGGCCGCCGGTCGCCGATGGCGACCGCCTGACCGATGAGCGGATGCGCGCGTAGCAGCCCCTCGATGCGCGCCGGCGAGATGTTCTTGCCGCTCGAGGTGATGATGAGTTCCTTCTTGCGGTCGGTGATGGTGAGGAAGCCGTCGTCGTCGATGACACCGACGTCGCCGGTGGCCAGCCAGCCGTCCGCGTCGGTGACCGACTCGACGCTGCCGTCGCCGCGCAGATACCCGGAGCAGACCAACGGCCCGCGTACGAGGATCTCGCCATCGGCGGCCAGGCGCACCTGCATGCCGGGGTTGGCCCGGCCGACGGTTCCGGTGCGGAACCGGTCCGGGGTGTTGATGGTGGCGGTTCCGGTGGTCTCGGTCATGCCCCAGACCTCCAGCACGTCGACGCCGAGCCCGGCCAGGAACCGCAGGACGTCGACCGGGATGGGGGCGGCGCCGCTACCGGCCCAGACCATCCTGTGCAGGCCCAGCGTGGTCTGGAGCGGTCGCAGCACGGTGGCTTCGGCCTGCGCCACCCGGGCGGCCAACTCGTCGGGCACAGCCTGGCCCGCCGCGCGCAGTTCGTACGCCTCCAGGGCCGCGGCGCTCGCGACGGCGAAGGCGTCCCGCACCGCCGGTTCCGCGGTTGCCAGATGGGCCTGGACACCGGCGGCCATCTTCTCCCAGACCCGCGGCACACCGAAGAACGAAGCGGGACCGACCGCGCGCAGCGCCGGGACGAGCTGGGTGGCGTCGGGGCAGATGGTCACGTGACCGGCGCGGTAGATGGGGTTGTAGACGCCCAGCATCCGTTCGGCGATGTGGGCCAGCGGCAGGTAGGCCACCGACGGCGCGTGATCGGGGACGGACACGGTGGCCTCGAGGACCACGGCCTGGTAGATGACGTTGCGGTGGCTGAGCACGACGCCCTTCGGGTCACCGGTCGTCCCCGACGTGTACAGCAACGTCACCGGCTGCTCGGGTCGGATCTCGCGCCAGCGTCGCTCGAAGGCTTCCGGATCGGCCTGGTGCGCGGCCCGGCCGACGGAACGCACATGTGACAGCGGGACGGTTGCCAGGGTCAGGTCGGCAGGGTCGGCGCCGTCGACCAGCACGATCCGGCGCAGCCTGGGCAGGTCAGGCAGGATCGGACGCCAGCGGGCCAGCTCGGCGGCGCCTTCCAGCACGAGCACCTGGGCACCGCTGTGCACCGCCAGGTAGCGCAGCTGATCGGTGCTCAGCGTCGGATAGACCGTAGCGGGCACCGAGCCCAGATGGACCGCGGCGAGGTCGACCAGCCAGTGTTCCGGTCGGCTGGACATCATGATCAGCATGTGGCCGCCCGGCTCCAGGCCGATCTCGGCCAGGCCGCCGGACAGCTCGGCGACCTCACCGCGCAGTTCGGCCCACGTACGGGTGTCGTCGCGGCCGAGTGTGGTCAGCGCCGGCAGGTCGGCGAACTCGGTGGCGTTGCGGTGCAGGAGAGCGGGGACGGTCAGGTCGGCAGCCGTCTTGGCGCATTGATCGGCAAGGGTGTCGGCAGGGTCCACGGGATACTCCTTCAACCGTGACCGGGTGGGGTGTTCGGCCGGGTGTGGCGGCATACCCTCATCTCGGTGCCGTCGAGGGCGCTGCGGCCTCAACCGAACTGTAAACGATGGTTAACTTTCTGGGAAGGTGTCGGCGGTGGCGCTTGTTTCCCGTTTCTGCGGGCGCCTCGAAGGGTGAACGTGAACTAACTAAGTAGCCTGTCGAAGGCGTGGCGGAACCCCTCGGGGACGTTCCTGACGAGGTGTGGTTCGGCACTGTGGACCGCCTTCGGTCCGACCGCGTCACGCTCCACCGCCGGTCGGTGCCGCCGCACCCGGCGACCGCACCCCGCGGTCGAACAGCCACCCCTGCGGTCGAACAGTCACCCCGGCCTGGCGACCCCTGGACGGTGTGACCCGGGTCACCGCCTGGCGCTTCCGGTGGCCCACGCCTGACCGTGCACGGTGTACCCGACCGGGCCGGACCTGCGACTCCCACGGGTCCCGTCCTTCCGGCCCCGACGGCCCGCCCCGGTGCTCCCGCCAACGGGCCCCGGTTGTGTCGCTCACTACTGTTAGCGTGCCGTCCGTTGATGATCGCAGCCGATTGCTGACGAAATCTGGCTATTTGCCACTGCGGAGGGTGTTCCTGATGGGCTGGTTACCGGTGGGAGACTCGTACGAGATCTCTCTGGTGGACGGAAAGGTGGCGGCCCGGGCCACCGGCCCGCGGGCCACCGGCCGTCCACTGAAGACCTTGCCGAAGGTGCTGCGGGACGACCCCGAGGTCGACCGGTTGCGCCAACTCGCCCAGTGGCTGGACCGGCACACCGTGGAATGCCTGGCCCGGGTCGACGCCTGGGTGGTGTCCTCGCTGCCGGTGCCGACCGGGCTGCTGGCCCGGATCTGGCCGGACCCGGCCTGGCGGGACGCGCTGCGCGACCTCGTGGTGCTCGGGGACGACCCGGCCGAGCCGGGCTTCCTGCGGGACGTCACCGACACCGGCGACCTGCGCGTGGTCAACCTCGCCGGAGAGACTGTCCGGCTCTCGCCGGCCAGCGCCACGCTGCCCCACCCGGTGCGCCTGCCCGACCTGGCCGACCTGCGCGAGTTCGCCGGCGAACTGGACATGACCCAGCGGGTCGAGCAGCTGCACCGGGGCACCTGGGGCAGGCCCGTCAACCTGAAGGACCGGGACACCACGATCACCGACTTCCGCGGCACCACCGTTCCCAACCGGCTGGCCGCCCGGGCCGCCACGCTCGGCTTCCGGGTCTCCGGCTCGCAGGTCAGGTGCCGGGTCTGGGAAGCCGGCCACACGGTCGAGGCGGCCATCTGGTTCGACGAGGACTACTGGGACTCCGAGGCGACTCTGGGCACCCTCTCCTGGTCGGTGGTGGAGGGACCGATGCTGCGGTTGACCGAGGTCGGGCCGGTGGCCTGGTCGGAAGGAATGCGGATGGCGACGGCGTTGTCCGGCGCCGTGACGGGAACGGGGGAACAGTCGTGAGCGGGATGACGACCGTGTCGGGCGGGGATCCACCGACAGTCTGCTGGCCGCCGGCGCGGTGCTGCCGACCGACACCGCCGGGGCCGGTGACCGGGCGGTGCCCCTCACCGCGCGCACCTACCGCCACCCGGCCCTCGACGACCGGCCGGTGGTCCGCCTGGTCGACGCCGCCCTGGGCGAGGGCGAGGACATCGCGGTCGGGTTCCTCGGCCTCGCACCGGGTGCCGAGCCGGCCGTCGTCGGGCTGGGCCTGCGCCGCCCGTTGGCCTTCCCGGAGTGGGTGCTGGTCCACCACCCGGCGGACGGCCGGCACGCGTTGGCGGTGGTGCCGGAGCTGGAGAAGCTGGCCAGGCAGGTACGGTCGCGGCCGAAGGCCGCCCTGGACGGGCACCAGGCCGTCGCCGACCGGTTCGCCCGTACGCTGCCGTACTTCCTGCCGACGTTCTTCGAGCAGGCGGCGCGGGTGTTCCTGGCCGCCGGGCAGGACACCTATGCCGTGCAGCTGTTCAACAAGGCACGCAAGGCGGAGGCGCAGCACGGCCTGCCGGTCGACCTGGACCGGCTGGACGAGGTCTACGTGGAGTTCGCGGCGGCCAAGGTGGTGTCGGCGACCGCGCTGGCCGGCCACGCCAAGGAACTGTCCGCCCAGTTGCCGGCCGACGAGGCGCTGGACCGGTTCTGCCGGCTGGCGCTGCGGGCCGCGGCGGCCGGCGTGGTTCCGTCCACGCAGGCGGCCACCACGGTGAACCGGCTGGTCCGGACCGCCACGAAGGCCGCTGGTACGGGCGCCGCCGCCGTCGCCGACCGGGCGGCGGCCTACCTGACCGAGATGATCCGGTTGCCGGTGGCGGCCGAGGCGCCGGCCGGCTGGTGGAAGGCGCACCTGCCGGCGGTGACGGCGCTGGCCGGCCACGACCCGGCGATCCGCGGCAGCCTGCTCGACCTGATGCCGACCGACCAGGACGATCTGGTCACCTGGCTGGCCCTGTTGACCGACACCGGTGCGCTCGACGGGCTGTTCGGCCCGGACGTTCCCGACCCGGCCCGCCCGCGGGACGGCTCCGTCGGCTGGCTGCGCCGCTTCGTGAGCCGGGCCAACTCCGGCTACTCGCGCGAACGGGTGGCGGAACTGTACCCGCTCGTCGAGCGGATGGCCGACCGGCTGCGCGCCGAACTGGCCGTCAGCGGGGAGACCCTCGACGCCGACGGCGACCTGGACCTGCTCGACCTGCTGCTCGCCCGCGGGCTGCCGGTTGCCGCGCCCAGCGAGCGCGACGTTCTGGGCCTGGCGGACTGGGCCAAGGCCGGGGGAGAGCGGGACCTGCTCGCCGTGGCCGGCGACGACCGGTTCACCGAAGCCCTGCGCCGAGGCCTCGACCAGCTCGACAACCAGCAGGCCGCCCTGCGCCGGCTGGTCGACAAGCCGGGCGTCCGGCCGCAGCTGACCGACTGGCTGCGGGCCCGGATCCGCGACCGCCTCGCCGTCGGACTGCCGTACCTGCCGGAGTCGGTGGACTGGCTGGGCAGGCTCCCGGTCGAGGCGCTGCGCCTGGTGTCCGACGACCTCGACCGGTCCGGTGCGCCCGGGCCGGCCCTCGACGTCGACCTCACCGAGTGCGTTGCCCGCAGCCTGCGCGGCGGGATCATCGACGAACTGGGCTGGCCGGACTGGGAACTGGCCTGGCAGGAGGTGACCGGCGGCGACCGCCGGGTCGAGGTGACCCGGCAGGAGGCCTGGCCGTACGTGATCCTGGGCGGACCGACCACGGTGCGCGTGATCGGTGCCGAGGGCATCGTGCTGCGCCACGACCTGCGTATCCCGGCCGGTGACATGTGGGGTCAGCCGGGCTACCACTACGTCGACGGCCAACTGCTGGTCTACTGGAGTTCCCAGACACTCGGCTACGACCCGCGCGGCTACTGGCACTCGTCGCCCGGCGAGCCGCAGCCCATCGACAGCCACTACCGCGGCAGCCGGCCGCGCGGAAAAACGATCACCCTGCCCCTGGCCGGTGGCGGGCGGACCACCGGCGGTGGCGTGCTGCACGTCGGTGACACCGCGATCCCGTCCGAGCTGCCGGTGATCACCGACGGCACCTCCCACTGGGTGTACCGCCACAGCGAGGACGACGACAGCTACGGCTGGCACGAGTACGACCCGGCCGCCGACACCCAGGGCCGGCGCAGCCTGCCCCGGTTCCTGGCCGACCTCCCGGTGGCCGGCAGCCACCTCCAGGAGTCGGTCAGCTGGCTGCGGCCGGCCCTGTCCGGCCGGGCCACCCCGGCCGCCGTGCCGGTGGACGGTCTGCTCGGCTGGCGGGTGGTCACACTGCCGGACGGCTCGGTACGCGGCGAGGACCTGGCCGGTCGTACCGTCACCGTGCCCCCGGGACGTGAGCCGATCGCGGCGTTGGTGCTGCCCGGCGACGATCGGCCGCGGGCCGTCCTCAAGGGTCTCGTCCTGGTCGACCCGGACGGGGTGGTGTGCACCGTCGTCGGACCGTCGTCCAACCGGGACGACCACCCCTACGCGCTTCCGCTGCCGGGCGAGAGGTTCCTCGGCGCCATGCTGGCCCGGGACCCGGCCGGCTCCGCCGCCCTGCGCCGGATGGACCGGGACACCGCCGGCATGCTGCTGAAGGTGGCCCTCGACGAACGCCACGCCGCCCTGGCCGAACAGGCCGCGCGGGCCGCTACCCCATCCCGGCCGACCGCGGCCACCCGGGCCAACACCGGCCCGGCCGTCGCCGGCGCGGCGTCCATGGTCGCCGGACCGACCGGCACCTCCGGGGAACCCGACGAGGACGCGCTGGTCGAGCTGGTCCGCTCGACGTTGCCGGCGATCAGCCACGACGCGGTGCTCGCCGGGGTGGCCGGGGTGCTGCGGCTGGCCGCCCGGGTGCGTACCGACCTGGACGCGGTGACCGAGCGGCTCACCAGGTCGTTGTCCGCCCCGAAGCCGGTGGCACCGACGGCCGCCGCGACCGGACCCACCGACGAGCAGCTCAACATGGCACTGGACGGTCTGCGTGGCTCGGCCTACGGAGCGAGCAGATCGACGCACGTCTTCACCCAGTTCCAGGTGATCGCCGCCCAGCGGTCCGCCACCACCGGCGGCGACGTCGTACGGCTGCACCTCGACGGACCGTCGCTGCCGGACGGCCTGAACTGGTGGCCCCTGCTCGGCGGTGTCGCGGCCGTCGCCTACCGGGCCGTCGCGGCGGTCACGCCGGACGAACACCGGGAGACGCTGCGCGCCCTGCTCACCGAGCTGGACCGGCTCGACCTGGGCGCGGCGGCCGAACCGGCCCGGTGGCGCCGGTCCACGCTGCACCTGCTCGACGAGGACCTGGACAACCCCGACGGCTCGCGCCGGTATCCCGGACCAGGCATCCTGCCGTTGCCCGACGGGGCGTTCATCGCCATCCTCGACTCCAGCGGCACGGCCACCGGTTACAGCTTCGAGGCGTTGCACCACGACCCGGCCGGCGTGTTCGCCGTGCCAGAGCCGTACACGGTGCGGTCCTCGGCGCTGGTCGGTGACGAACGGCCGACCGGCTGGCTGGCCGGTTTCCGCGCCGAGTGGGCCGCGCGTGGACCGCTGTCCTGGCAACCGGAAGCGGCCGAGCGGTTCGCCGAGCTGACCGGCGTCACCCCCACCGCCGCGAAGCTGGTGCTGTCCGGCCTGCCGTACGCCGACTCGGCGAACACCGTGCCGACCGAGTTGCGCAAGGCGCTCGGGGTCAAGCAGGTCGGCGAGGTCAAGCTGGCCTTCGAACTGCTCAACGAGGCCAGGCCGGCCGTCCGCCGGGCCGTGGTGTCGGCGCTGCTGCCGGACGACCCGGCCCGACTCTGGACCGACGGTCCGGACGTGGCCGCCGCCGCCGCGGTCTGGAACGCCGCCCTGGGGCGGCGGGTGGTGGTGCCCGAACAGCTGCTCGCCGAGGCGGTGCGCGCGATCCGGACCGGCTGGGGACCCGCGAAGGCGTTGCCGGCGCTGCTCGACCCGGCCCGTTCGGTCGAGTTGAGCACCGACCTGGCCTTCGAGATCAGAGGCGACCGGGCCCGGCGGGTCGACGGCGGGGCGGTGGGCTTCACCGGCGAGGTGCTGCACTCCACGGTCGCCCTGGCCGCCTGGGTCGCCCACCACGCGCCGGCCGGCGACCCGTGCCGGGCCGCGCTGCCGGCCGCACTGGGCGCGCTACGCGACCGGCTGGCCAACCCCGAGCTGCTGCTCGACCTCGACCAGTACGTCTCCCTGCCCGCGTTCCGCCAGGTGGCGGGCACCCCGTCGGAGACCGGACCCGGCTGGGAACGGTACGGCGCCATCGTCCTGGCCACCCACGACAGCCAGCCGTCGCCCGCACTGCGGCCCGACCTGCTCGACGCCGCCGGAACGGACCCGTACCTGCCGGCGCTGCGCGACGACGCGGCCAAGCCGTACCCGACGGAGGCAGCGCTGCGCCTGGTTCGCGACCCGCGGTTCGCGGCGCTGCTCGCCGATCCGGGGGAGCCGGACGGCGACGCGCGGGCGGCGGACGGGACCTGGTGGCCGCAGGATCCGACCCGCTCGGTGGCCGACCTGGTCGCCGAGGTGGCCGGGAACCACGGCCTGGGCGCCGACGCGGCGTCGGTCTACCTGATGCTGCTGGCCATGCCGGACCCGACGGACCGCAACACGGCGAAGTGGACCGGCTGGAAGCCGGCCCGGCTGAAGGCGGCCCGCGCCGAACTGGCCGGCACCGACCTGGTCGTCGAGGCCAGCCGGTCCCGGGCCGGCCGGTCACTGTTCCTGCCCGGCCCGTGGCTGGAGCGCGGCAGCGGGCAGGCGCCGATCGAGGGCTGGAAGGTCGCCCTGTTCGATCTCGCACCCGACGGTACCGCCGGGCTCGGCGTGACCGTGCCGTTCGAACCGGTCGCCGACCTCTACCGGCGGGCCTGGCAGCGCCTGCGCGACGGCGACCGGCCCCGGTTCGACAACCTGCCCACCCGCGGCAACCGCCGCTGACCCCGACCCTGTCCCGAACACCCCATCCGAACCACAGAGAGATCGAGGAACACCCGTGACCGTGACGGAACACGTCCGCCCCACCGCAGGGCCGGAGACCGCCGCCCAGGTCCTTTCGGCCGAACAACGTCACGCCGACGAGCTGGCGTTCCTGGCCGCGTACGACGACGGGGCCCGGCCACCGGGCTGGGCGCTGACCCCGCGCGCCGTGGTCACCTTCATCCGGGGCAGCGACGGCGAGGCGTTGAAGCTGCCCGCCGGCCGGCGCACCGGCCCGGACGGCACCGAACTGCCGGCCAGCATGACCATTTCGCCGAAGTTCGTCGGTGAACGGAGTCTGGTCGAGCGGTGCGTGGTCACCCTGGCCGGCGAGCGGGGCCTGTTGCTGGTCGGCGAGCCCGGTACCGCCAAGTCCATGCTGTCCGAGCTGCTGTCCGCCGCGGTCTGCGGCACCAGCGCGCTGACCGTGCAGGGCACCGCCGGCACCACCGAGGACGCCTTCCGGTACGGCTGGAACTACGCACTGCTGCTCGCCCAGGGGCCGACCCCGCAGGCGCTGGTCGACTCGCCGGTGCTGACCGCGATGCGCACCGGCCGGGTGGCCCGGATCGAGGAGGTCACCCGCTGCCTGCCCGAGGTGCAGGACGCGCTGGTGTCCATCCTGTCCGACCGGCGGATGAACGTGCCGGAGCTGGCCGGCACCGGCGACGGCCTGATCCGGGCGGTGCCCGGGTTCACCGTGATCGCGACCGCCAACCTGCGGGACCGGGGCGTGTCGGAGATGTCCTCGGCGCTGAAGCGCCGGTTCAACTTCGAGACGATCCACCCGATCTCGGACGCGGACCTCGAGACCGACCTGGTCCGCCGGCAGGCCACCGCCGCCGTGCAGCGCGCCGGCGCGGCGTACACGGTGGACGACGCGGTACTGGACGCCCTGGTCACCGTGTTCCGCGACCTGCGCTCCGGCCGGTCGGGCGAGGGCTGGGACGTGGAGCGGCCCGGCACGGCGATGTCCACCGCCGAGGCGGTGCAGGTGACGGTGTCGCTCGGGCTGGCCGCCGCGTACCTGCCCGGCGGGGACGCGCTCGACCTGGTGCCCGGGCACCTGCTCGGCGTCGTACGCAAGGACGACCAGAACGACCACGCCCGGCTGCTCGGCTACTGGGACGGCCCGGTCCGCCGCCGCGCCGAGGACGGCTCGGCGATGTGGCGCCGGCTCTGGGACCTGCGGGAGAGCCTGCGGTGACGACCCTTTCCCGCACGGTCACCGACCCGGCCCCGCCGACCACCGACCCGGTGGCGGACGGCCCGGCGGCGGTCGAACCGACGACGGCCGACCCGCGGGCCGTGGTCGACGCGCTCGCCGGCTCGGACCGGCCGTACCTGATCGGGGTGCGGCACCACAGTCCGGCCCTGGCGGCGGTGGTACCGGCGCTGCTGGACGCCGCCGGGGCCGAGGTGGTCTGCATCGAGCTGCCGGCCGACTTCCAGCGCTGGCTGCCGTACCTGTCCGACCCGGCCGCGAAGGCTCCGCTGGCCCTGGTCGGCAGCCACGGTACGGACGGGCCGATGGGCTTCTACCCGTTCGCCGACTTCTCCCCGGAACTGGCCGCGATCCGCTGGGCCCGGCAGCGCGGCGTCGAGGTGGTCTGCTGCGACCTGCCGCTGGCCGACCCCGGCTGGACCGCCGACGCCATCGACGCCATCGACGCCGCCGGTCCGGAGGGTGAGCCGCTGCCCGGCCCGCGCCGGTCCTACGCCGCCGCGCTCAGCGCCAGCGGCACCGGCCGCGACGGCGACGACCTGTGGGACCGGGTGGTCGAGGTGCGTGCCCCCGGCTGCCCGCCCGAGGCGGTTCGCCGGGCCGCCCTCGGCGTCGGCTGGGCGATGCGTACGGACAACGCCGGTGGCGACGGCGTACCGGCCCGGGACCTGGCCCGCGAGCGGCACATGCGCCAGGTGCTGGCGCAGGCCGGTGCGGACGGCCGGCGGGTCGCCGCCGTGATCGGCGCCTTCCACGCGCCGGCGCTGCTCGCCGCCCCGGACGGTCCGGACCGGTCCGTGCCGACCCGGCCCGGCCCGGCCACCACCAACGGCGGCGCCCCGGCGACCACCTCGCTGGTGCCGTACGCGTTCGACCTGCTCGACTCGCGCTCCGGCTACCCGGCCGGAATCCGCGACCCGCGCTGGCAGCAGCTCGTTCTCACCGCTGCCGGCGACCCGGAGCGGATCCGGGCCGCCGCCGCCCGGGCGGTCACCGACCTGTGCCGGGAACTCCGCCGGGCCGGACACACCGCCGGTACCGGTGAGGCCGCCGAGACGGTACGGCTCGCCGGCGACCTGGCCCGGCTGCGGGACCTGCCCGCCCCCGGTCGGGGCGAGGTGCTGGAGGCCGTGACCACCGTGCTCGGCCAGGGCGAACTGCTCGGTCGGGGCCGGGCACTGGCCAAGGCGCTGGAAACCGTGCTGGTCGGTGCCGAACGGGGCCGGATCGCCCCCGGTACGCCACGGTCCGGGCTCGGCCCCGCGGCCGAGGCGGAACTCGCCGCGCTGCGGCTGCCCAACCCGGACAGCCCGAAGTCCCGCGAGGTCCGGCTGGACCCGCTGCGCACCGAACTGGACGGGCGCAGGGAGATCCTGCTGCAACGCCTCCAGGTCTGCGGCGTCGGCTACGGGGAGCAGATCGCGGTGTCCGGCACCGGCGACGGCGCCGCCCTGACCACCCGGTGGCAACTGGCCTGGACGCCGTCGGTGGCGGCACGGCTGGACCTGGTCGGCGTACGCGGGGTGACCCCGGCGCTGGCCGCCGCCGGCACCCTGCGGGAACGGTTCCGCCGGGAGGCCGCCGACGGCGGACCCGCCGCCGCACAGCTACTCGCCGGACTGCGCGACGCCGCCCGGTGCGACCTGCCCGAGCTGGTCACCGACCGGCTCGAGCTGGCCGCGACGGTGCTGCCGGGGACCGGCACGCTGCCCGAACTGCTGGCCGCACTGGACCTGCTGGAGGCGTTGCGCCGCGAACACCTGCCCGGCACCACCGTCGACGGCCGGGCCCGGGCGGCCGAGTTGGCCGTCGTACTGCTGGACGCGGCGGTCCGCGGACTGCCCGGCCTGGCCGGCAGCGACGCCGCGGCCGACGCCACCGCGCTGGTCGACCTCGCGGTCCGGGCCGGCGGGGACCGGATCGGTCTGCGCCTGGACGAGGCGCTCGACCACCTGGCCCGGGCCGGTTCGCCGCTGATCCAGGGCGCCGCCCTGGCCGCCCGGGTGCTGCTCGAACTGACCGGCCCGCAGACCCTGGGCACCCGGGTGGCCGGCTGGATCGACGCGGCGACCGGGCCGGACACCCGGCGACACCTGCGCCGGGTGCTCGGTGGCCTGCTCACCGCGGCGCACCCGCTGCTGCAGTCCGCCCCGGCCGCGCTTGACCCGCTGCTGGAGCGGATCGAGGGGCTCACCGACGCCGACTTCCTGGACCGGTTGCCGGCGCTGCGTGGCGGCTTCGACGTGCTCACCCCGGCGGCCCGGGACCGGATGCTGCAGACCGTCGGCGAACGGCTCGGCGACCGGCTCGATCTGGCCCTGTCCGCCCCGCCCGAGCTGCTGGCCTCCTGGGCCGCCGCCGACGCGGCCGGCCGGGCCGCCCTGGTCGCCCGCCACATCCCGATCGCGGACCCGGCGACGGCCGACCCGCGAGCCGTGGTCGACGCCCCCGCCGACACTCCCGCCGGCTCCGCACCCGGGTCGGACACGCCGACCGCCCGGCTCGCCCCCGCGGACCGGTGGCGGCTGCTGCTCGGCCGCCAACCCGACCGGCTGCCGGCCGACGCCCGCCGCTACGCCCGCGCCCTGGACGAGCTCTACGGGGCGGGTCAGGGCGAGGGCGCCACCGACCTCGGCCCGGCGGCCGGTGGCGGCCAGGAAGCCGCCTTCCCGACCGCCCGCGAATGGGCCGACGAACTCGAGGCGCTGTTCGGCACCGCGGTACGCGAGGAGGTCATCGCCCGGGCGGCCGAGAACGGCCGTACCGACGTGCTCACCGAGCTCGACCCGGCCGCCGTACGCCCCTCGATGGAGCTGCTGACCTCGGTCCTGTCGCTGGCCGGTGGCCTGCCCGAGAGCCAGCTGGCCAAGCTGCGGCCACTGGTCCGGCGGCTGGTCGAGGAGCTGACCAGGGAGCTGGCCACCCGGATGCGTCCGGCGCTGACCGGGCTGACCAACCCGCGTCCGTCCCGCCGTCCCGGTGGCCGGATCAACCTCGCCCGTACGTTGCGGGCGAATCTGGCGCACACCCAGCGGCTCGGCGACGGGCGGACGGTGGTGGTGCCGGAACGCCCGGTCTTCAACACCCGGACCCGCACCGAAGCCGACTGGCGGCTGGTGCTGGTCGTCGACGTGTCCGGCTCGATGGAGGCGTCGGTGGTGTGGTCGGCGTTGACCGCCGCCGTACTGGCCGGGGTGCCCACCCTGTCCACCCACTTCCTCGCCTTCTCCACCGAGGTGGTCGACCTGACCGACCGGGTCGACGACCCGCTGTCGCTGCTGCTGGAGGTGCGGGTCGGTGGCGGCACGCACATCGCCGCCGCGCTGGCCCACGCCCGCTCGCTGGTGACCGTGCCGAGCCGCACCATCGTCGCGGTCGTCAGCGACTTCGAGGAGGGCTATCCGCTCGCCGGGCTGCTCGGCGAGGTTCGCACGCTGGCCGGCTCCGGCCTGCATCTGCTCGGCTGCGCCGCGCTGAACGACAGGGGAGTGCCCTGCTACTCGGTACCGGTCGCCGAGCAGCTCGCCGCGGCCGGGATGCCGGTCGCCGCCCTCAGCCCGCTCGAACTCGCCCGCTGGGTGGGCGACCGCATCCGCGGAGGATCACGTTGACGGACCGTACAGCCATCGCCGTGGACACCGACCGGTTGCCGCCGGTGCTGCCGGGGGTCACCGCCGCGGCGGTGGCGGCCCTGCCGCCCCGGCTGCACAAGCGCCTGGACGCCACCGTCGAACGGATGGCCGGCGTACCGGTCGGCCGGGTCGACGGCGGCGTGTCGGTCGACTGCGGTCCCGAGGCACTGGTCACTCTGACGCCCGGGCCGACCGGCGCGGTCACCGATCCGGACCAGGCGCGGTGCAGTTGCCTGTTGACGCCCCGCTGCCTGCACCGGACCGCGGTCCTGGTCGCCTGCCCGGTCGCCGATCGGGGCACCCACCCCGAGCCGGCGTCCACCACCGCCGGACCGTCGAGTTCGGACAGTGCCGGCGCGGCGACCGGGCGGACCGGTAGGACGGCCGGCGCGGCAACCGGCCGGAACACGGCACCGACGAAGGCGCAACGGGCCGCCGCCGAGGCGGTGTGGCGGGCGGCCGCCGCGGTGCTCGCGGCCGGCGTGCCCGCCGCCGGCGCGGTTCCCCAGGCGGAACTGTTGCGGGCCGCCCACGGCGCCCGGCTGGCCGCCCTGCCGCGGGCCGAGAGCGCCGCGCTGCGCGTGGTACGCGGCCTGCGCGCGCACCGGGAACGACAGACCGGCCACCGGCTGGCCGAGCTGGTCGAGGTGCTGCACGACCTGCTGTACGTGGCCGGCCGGCTGGCCGCCGGCGATCCCGACCCGGCGCTGGTCGGCGTCCTCCGGCGGGCCTACCAGCCGGACGGCACGCTGGACGTGTACGGCGTCTGCCGGGAACCGGTGATCAGCGCGACCGGGTACGCCGGCGTGGTCACCCACCTGGTCGCCGCCGACGGGCGCCGGCTCTCCTTCGGCGACGTGAAACCGGGCGGCCCGGACCGGGCCCGCGACTGTGCCCGGGCGGTTACCGAGATGGGCGCGGTCGCGGTCAACCACGCGGTGCTGTCCCGCGGCGGCCTGCGGATCACCGGCACCACCGTCGCCCCGGACGGCCGGCTGGGTGCCGGCAAGGGGGTCCGGGCCACCCCGATCCCCGGGACCGACTGGTCCACCGGGCCGCTGGCGGACCTGTTCGCCCGCCCGCTCGCCGAGGTGGTGACCGCCCAACTCGCCGCCGACGACCCGGCGGATCCGGCCCGGGCCGGGACCGCACTGATCGGCTGCGACCTGATGGTGGTCGGTGCCGTCGGCGACCAGGTGCTGGCCCGCGAACTGGCCCCCGCCACCGACGCCGGACCGGACCGTGCACCGCTGCCGGACGGGCCGGTGATCCGGCTGGTGCCGGTCAACTCCCACCCGGTGCTGGCCCACGTGGCCAACCTGCGACGGCTCGCCTCCCGGCCCGGCCTGCGGATCCGGGTGGTCGGCCGGCTGGACCCGGACCGGGCCAGCACCCTGCACCCGCTCGTGGTCGGCCCGGTGCCCGGTGCGGCCGGGACGCTGCGGCTGCCAGCGGACTGGCACGGCCGGGCGGACCTCGGTTACGACGAGATCCAGGGCGGCCACCTACCGCCGCGCGACCCGGCCGCGGCGACCGAACCGGGTTTCGCCGTCGGCGCCGACGCGGTTGCGGAGTCCCCGCTGTGGCGGGTCCGTCGGCTGGTGGAACTGGCCGTCTCCGGCGGTCGTCGGGCCGTCGCCGAGGCGGCCCGCGACGCGGGCGCCGGGCTGGCCGGTCCGCTGCGTCGGGCCGGCTTCACCACCGCCGCCGTGGTGGCCACCGCGCTCGCCGACGAGTCCGACCGGTGCGGCCGTGACGTGTTCGGCCGGCGTACCGATCCCGACCCGGACCGGTACGCCTGGGCCTGGCTCGCCGCGACCGCCCACCTCGCCGCCGCCGAGCGGGAGCTGATCCGGTCCTCATGGACCGTCCCATCCGCCGGCTGACCGGCAGCCCGGTGTGCCGGGACGGCTTCCGTGCGGCGGAGCCGTCCCGGTGGCCGGTTCAGAGGCGGTGGAAGTCGACGTGCTGAGATCCCGGATGTGAGGCTGCCCGCGGTTCCGGTGGCGTCACGCCGTCAGGTGTCAGCCGCGCTTCATGAGGCGGCCGACAGCGGCCATCATCTCGGTGGCCATCTCGTCGGCCCGGCCCTCCACCGCACCCTCGTGCATGCAGTGCCGGGCGTGTCCGTCGAGCAGGCCGAGGGCCACCTTGTCGAGGGCGGCCTGGATCGCGGAGATCTGGGTGAGTACGTCGATGCAGTACCGGTCGTCGTCGACCATCTTCTCGATGCCGCGGACCTGCCCCTCTACGCGGCGCAGCCGCGCGAGCAACTGGTCCTTGGTGGCGGTGTAGCCCCGGGTCGGGGCCGGCGTCGGTGTGGTCATGGAAGTCGAGGATAACGTAACCCCTCGGGGGTATGCTACGGTCGTACCCGGCGATACCCCCTCCCGGTATGAATCCGGATGAGAGGTCCCAGGCGTTTGTCCGACCTATACCCCCAGGGGTATGCTGAGAGGAGTGCTCCATGACCAACGCGACCTACCAGGTGAAGGGCATGACCTGCGGCCACTGCGTCAACTCGGTCAGCACCGAGATCAGCGGCATCGCGGGCGTCAGCGACGTCCAGGTCGACCTCGCCTCCGGG
Source organism: Polymorphospora rubra (assembly GCF_018324255.1). Classification (GTDB taxonomy): domain Bacteria; phylum Actinomycetota; class Actinomycetes; order Mycobacteriales; family Micromonosporaceae; genus Polymorphospora; species Polymorphospora rubra. The sequence goes on along the minus strand of NZ_AP023359.1, from coordinate 8,268,743 downwards.
CGGGTCACCGTGACCAGTGCGGCGCCGCTGGACCCGGCCACCGTACGGGCCGCCGTCGACGAGGCCGGCTACGACCTCGCCGACGCCTGAAGGCCGCCCCACCCCACGGAACCGAGGTGCCAGTCATGAACACGGCGACGAAGCTGAGCGCATTCGCCCTCGGCCTCGCGGCGGTGTTCGGCGCGGCGTACGGGGTCGGCCACGTCGTCGACCCCGTCGCTCCGGCCGCCGACACCCGCTCCGAGAGCACCACCGGCCACGACGGCGGCGGCCACGACAGCGACCCGGAAGCGGCCGGGCGGATTCCCGGCGGCCTGCTGGTCTCCGACCGCGGCTACACCCTGGTCCCGGTCACGGCACCGGTGGACGAGTTCGCCTTCCGGATCACCGGCCCGGACGGGCACACCGTCACCGCCTTCGACGAAGCGCACGAGAAGCGGATGCACCTCATCGTGACCCGCCGGGACCTCTCCGGCTTCCGGCACGTGCACCCGGAGATGGCGTCGGACGGCACCTGGCGGGTCGCCTCCCCGGTCGGCGAGCCCGGCACCTGGCGGGCCTTCGCCGACTTCACGCCCAGCGGTGGCCAGCCGCTGACCCTCGGCGTGGACGTGTCCGTTCCCGGCCCGTTCACCCCACGACCGTTGTCGACACCGGAGACCAGCAGTTCGGTCGACGGATACACGGTCACGATCGACGGCACCCTCCAGCCCGGTCGTACCGCCGAGCTGAACCTGACCGTCAGCCGCGCCGGCGCTCCGGTGACCGACCTGCAGCCGTACCTCGGCGCCTACGGGCACCTGGTCGCCCTGCGCGAGGGCGACCTGGCGTACCTGCACGTGCACCCCGAAGGCGAGCCCGGAGACGGCCGGACCAGCCCGGGACCGCAGGTCACCTTCTTCGCCGAGGTCCCTTCGGCCGGCACGTACCGGCTGTTCCTCGACTTCCAGCACCAGGGCACCGTGCGCACCGCGGAATTCACCCTGACCGCCGGCCAGGCCCCCATGGTCGGCGGCACCGCCCCGGCCGCGCCCGCGACGCCGGGCCCCTCCGCCGGCGGTGGGCACGGCGAGCCCGGCCACCCCCACAACTGAGACCGGAGCACGTCATGACCTCACCCGCCAGGCCGCCGCGCGTCGCGCGGAACCAGCTCGAACTCGAAATCGGCGGGATGACCTGCGCCTCCTGCGCCAGCCGGATCGAGAAGAAACTCAACCGCCTCGACGGCGTGACCGCCACGGTCAACTACGCCACCGAGAAGGCGACCGTCCGCTACGACGACACCGTCACGCCGCAGGATCTGATCACCACTGTCGAGAAGACCGGCTACACCGCCGTCCTGCCACCCCCGCCGGCGTCGGCCGGCCCGCGACCGGCCGCCGAGCCGGTGGACGAAACGCGTGGCCCGCGCACCCGACTGTGGGTCTCGGTCGTGCTGACCGTGCCGGTGATCCTGCTGGCCATGGTGCCGGCCTGGCAGTTCACCTACTGGCAGTGGCTGTCGCTGACCCTGGCCGCCCCGGTCGTGGTCTGGGGTGGCCTGCCGTTCCACCGGGCCGCCTGGATCAACCTGCGCCACGGTGCGGCCACCATGGACACCCTCGTCTCGCTGGGCACCCTCGCCGCGTTCGGCTGGTCGCTGTGGGCGCTGTTCCTCGGCGACGCCGGCATGCCCGGCATGACCCACCCGTTCAGCTTCGACATCAGCCGTACCGGGGGCGCCGGCAACATCTACCTGGAGGCCGCCGCCGGGGTGACCACCTTCATCCTCGCCGGACGCTACTTCGAGGTCCGCTCGAAGCGCACCGCCGGCGCGGCCCTGCGCGCCCTGCTCGAACTCGGGGTCAAGGACGTCGCGGTACTCCGCGACGGCGTGGAGACCCGGATCCCGGTCGACCAGCTTGCCGTCGGCGATCGGTTCGTGGTCCGGCCGGGCGAGAAGATCGCCACCGACGGGGTGGTCGACGAGGGCACCTCGGCCGTCGACGCCAGCATGCTCACCGGCGAGTCCGTTCCGGTCGAGGTCGGCGCGGGCGACACCGTCGTCGGGGGCACCGTGAACGCCGGCGGCCGCCTCGTGGTCACCGCCACCCGGATCGGCGCCGACACCCAGTTGGCGCAGATGGCGAAGCTGGTCGAGCAGGCCCAGGCCGGCAAAGCCGCCGTGCAGCGCCTCGCGGACCGGATCTCCGGGGTGTTCGTTCCGATCGTGATCGCCCTGGCCGCCGCCACCCTGGGCTTCTGGATCGGCAACGACAGCGGCCTGACCGCCGCGTTCACCGCGGCCGTGGCGGTTCTCATCATCGCCTGCCCGTGCGCGCTCGGCCTGGCCACCCGACCGCCCTGCTGGTCGGCACCGGCCGCGGCGCCCAGCTCGGCATCCTGATCAAGGGCCCGGAGGTGCTGGAGAGCACGAAGAAGGTCGACACCGTGGTGCTCGACAAGACCGGCACCGTCACCGCCGGGAGGATGACCCTGGTCGACGTGCTGCCCGCCGACGGCGAGAACCCCGATGACCTGCTTCGGCTGGCCGGCGCGCTGGAGGCCGCCAGTGAACACCCCATCGCCCAGGCGATCGCCGCCGAGGCGTCGCGGACCGGCGTACCGGCACCGGTGACCGGCTTCGCGAACGCCGAGGGCCTCGGCGTGACCGGCACCGTGAACGGCCGGGAGGTGGTGGTCGGCCGGCTGCGGCTGCTGCGCGAGCGCGGGCTCGACGTACCGCAGGAGGTCGAGCGGGCCGCGACCGCGGCCGAGGCGGCCGGCCGGACCGCGGTGCTGGCCGGCTGGGACGGCCGGGCCCGTGGCGTCCTCGCGGTCGCCGACACGGTCCGGCCGACCAGCCGGGCGGCCGTCACCGGGCTGCGCGCACTCGGCCTGACTCCGGTACTGCTCACCGGCGACAACACCACCGTCGCCACCGCCGTCGCCGCCGAGGTCGGCATCGACCAGGTGATCGCCGAGGTGCTGCCGGCCGACAAGGTCGAGGTGGTCAAGCGGCTTCAGGCCTCGGGCCGGGCCGTCGCGATGGTCGGCGACGGAATCAACGACGCCGCCGCGCTCGCCCAGGCCGACCTGGGGCTGGCCATGGGTACGGGGACCGACGTGGCGATCGAGGCGTCCGACCTGACCCTGGTCCGCGGCGACCTGACCGCTGCCGTGGACGCCATCCGGCTCTCCCGCCGGACGCTACGCATCATCAAGAGCAACCTGTTCTGGGCGTTCGCCTACAACGTCGCCGCCCTTCCGCTGGCCGCCGCCGGCCTGCTCAACCCGATGATCGCCGGCGCCGCGATGGCCTTCTCCTCGGTCTTCGTGGTGGCGAACAGCCTCCGCCTGCGCGGCTTCCGAACCGTCAGCTAGCGACCACGCGTCGGGGCGCACCTGCCGGTGGCAGGTGCGCCCCGACGCGCTGGGACAGCCCCGACCACCGCTATCATTCTCGATAATGATAACGTTGCGTCGTGGAGATTTCAGGTGGGCGCTGGGCCGAACTGGCGCTGCATCCGGTCCGGATTCGGATCCTGCGGGCTGTCGCCGGTGCGCGACGCACCACGCGCGAACTCGTCACGCTGCTGCCGGACGTACCGCAGGCCACGCTCTACCGGCAGCTGACGACGCTGGTGGAAGGCGGCCTCCTCGATGTGGTCGAGGAGCGCAAGGTGCGTGGCGCGGTCGAGCGGGTGTACGCGCTGCCCGCTCACGGCGCGACGCTCGATCCCGAGGCGACGGCCTCGGCCACGCCCGAGGACCACGCACGGTACTTCACGGCGTTCATGTCGGGTCTGCTCTCCGAGTTCTCCCGCTACCTGGCCAGGGAGCGGATCGACTTCGCCGCCGACGGGGTCGGATACCACCAACTCGTGTTGCACCTCAGCGACGCGGAACTGGCCAGGTTCGCCAGCGACCTCAACAGACTCATCGGCCCGCTGCTGGGCAACGGGCCGGGGAACGGGCGCGAGGCCCGACTGCTGGCGACCGTCCTGTTGCCGATCGGGCAGCCACCGGCCCCGAGCCCACCCGCGAGCCGCCACCGGGGTCGGCAGACGTCCCGGACACCACGGAAGGAAAAGCTCATGGCATCGGTAACTCTGACCGCTGACCTGATCGACGTCCGGTTCACCGCGACAGAGCGACTCTGGATCGGACGCGAGCGGATCGCGGTTCCCATCGCCGCGGTACGGCAAGCCGCGTGTGTCGACCGGCCACTGTCCCTGGCGCGCGGTGCCCGGCGCGGGTACGTGGTGTCGGGGTTCATCAAGCTCGGCATCTGGGGCATCTTCGGCGGCCCCGCCAACTCGTGTCGGCCCGCCGCGGGAACCCCGGGTTGCATCTCGTCCTGGACCGTGCGGCCGCCGGTGGCGAGTTCGACGAGATCGTGCTGTCCGATCCGGCCGCGCCGGCCCTCGCCCAGGCGATCCGGCAGGCGACGGCGGTACGCCCATGACCCGCGACGACCACCGGATCGAGGTCTCGCACCTGACGAAGCGGTTCGGTTCCGTGACCGCGATCCGCGATCTCAGCTTCACCGTCGAGCCGGGTGTGGTCACCGGGTTCCTCGGCCCGAACGGGGCGGGCAAAACCACCACGATGCGGGTGCTCACCGGCCTGGTGTCGCCCACCTCCGGCACCGCGACCATCGGTGGCCGGCGGTACCGGCAGTTGCCGAGGCCGTCCGGGACGGTCGGTGCCGTCTTCGACGCCGCCACCTTCCACCCTGGACACACGGCCCGCGACCACCTGGGCGTCTACGCCGCGATGGGTGGATACCCGCGCAGCCGGGTTACGGAACTGCTGGAGGCGCTCGCCCTGACCGACGCCGCCGACCGTCGCACCCGTGGCTTCTCCACCGGCATGCGACAGCGGCTCAGTCTCGCGACCGCACTGCTCGGAGACCCACGTGTGCTGCTGCTCGACGAGCCGAGCAACGGCCTCGATCCGTACGGCGTGGCGTGGCTGCGCACCCTGCTGCGCCGCCTGGCCGCCGAGGGGCGCACCGTTCTGGTCTCCAGTCACGTACTCAGCGAGGTCGGGCAACTCGCGGACGATGTGGTGGTGATCCGGGGCGGTGAACTGGTCGCCGCCGGGCCGTGGGCACGGCTCGCGGGGCCGGCCGCGGTGCTGGTCCGCTCCCCGGACGCCGAGGCGCTGGCGGTGATCCTGGCATCCGCCGTCCGGGCGACAGGTGCGGGCGGGTCACGCGTCGAACCGGTCGGGGTCGACCAGTTACGGGTACCCGGCCTGGCCGCACCGGTCATCGCCGACCTGGCCGCGACGCACGGGATACGGATCCACGAACTGGTCACCGAGCACGCCAGCCTCGAGCAGCTCTTCTTCCACCTCACCCCGGACCAGGGGACCACGCGCCGAGAGGCCGGTGCCCGATGACATCGTTGATCAAGGCGGAGTTCCGCCGGCTCCTGGCCACCCGGATGTGGCCCGGACTGCTGCTGATAGCCGCGCTCCTCGGCGGCGGCCTGATCGGCGCCATGACCCTCGTCGGCCCGGAGAACTTCGACCCGCCCATGCCGGGCCTGGACACCGAAGCCGGCATCCGGTCGGTTCTCGGCATCCTCGGCTTCACCGCATTCGTCCCCGCCGCCATCGGTACCGTCGCGGTCACCGCCGAGTACCGGCACCGCACGGTGGGGGTCACCTTCCTGTTCGCACCACGTCGTTGGCAGGTGCTGGCCGCCAAGCTCGTCACGTACGGGATCGCCGGCCTGGCCTACGGAATCGTCCTCGCCGGCACCGCCGCCGCGGCGTTTCTCGGCGTCGCCGCGGCCCGGGGCGTGTCCCTCGGCCTGCCGACCGGCACCGTGCTGGCCCTGCTCGCCCGCATCGCTGTCGCGATGGTGGCGTACCTGCTCATCGGCGTCGCCATGGGCGCACTCATCCGCAACCAGGTCGTGGCCCTGTGCGTGGTCATCGGCTACCTGCATCTGGGCGAGACGGTGCTGATGATGATCCCCGGCGCCAACCTCGTCTATCCGATCCTGCCCGGCGGCGCGACCGCGTCCCTGACCGACTTCACCTACCTGGCCGACGCCATGGCGCAACAACTCGATACCACGACCATCCACCTGCTACCACCCGCGGCCGGCGCCCTGCTGCTGGTGACGTACGCCCTGATCGCCTCCGCCATCGCTGTCGTCGTACCGATGCGCCGCGACATCACCTAACAAAAACCAGTATCCAGGGGGCGAACCGATAGTCGCCCGCGAACCGTCCAACCCCTGACGAATTCCGTTGCGCCAAAACGGTCATATGTCAGGCAAGTCTTCGGACGGGTGCCCGGGACTGCCCGTCGACCGGAGTTGCGTACTGCCGGCTACTGGTCGATGGTGGCTATCGGCGCGTGCGGCCGGCCGAAAGGATCATTTTCGAGGGCGGATCCGCGTCGCGTCGGAGAACGATCCGGCCCGCGAAACCCGGTCCGGGAACACGCCGGAATGTTTCGGTAGGACCTTCACTCACAAGGGCTCTGCAGAAAAGGGGAGACCCGCTGAGAGTTTCGAGCGGTACGAGGCGGAGTTGGCCGGCCACCGGGCGGCGTTCGCTGCCGACGAGGCGGTGTACCCGCTGACGTGGCCGTCGCGCGACAAGCGCCCGGCCCATGACCTGGATTGTCGTGGGTTCGCGCCCGGTGCCGGAAAAGTGTCCGGGGTGTCGATCGATTCCGAGTTGGTGAATCACCCGGGAATGAACGGGCGTGGCGCTTCGAGATGATATTCGCACGGGGGGATGCGAGGAATATTCACCATGAAGTTGACCTGCATATCCATCAATGGAGATCAATGCAATTGTTTCATGTGGCGACTGTGGGCGTATGCGAAAGAATCTTTGCTGATAGTGACTTGCCGCATCCCGGCCGGAACACTACGGAATCGCGGCGGCCAATCGACCGCCGCGATTCCGCAGTAGGAGGTCGCACAGATGATCGGATCACGGTCCGCGAACAGGCGCGCGATTCTGCATCGCGCGCTTGTCACGGCAGGCGTCGCCGTACTCGTCGCCGCGTCGCTCACCAGCCCGGCGTCGGCGGCGCCGAACGCCAAGCCGGTCACGCCCGGCGCGGGGCCGGTCGGCGCCGTACCGGGTGGCTTCGCCGACTGGTCGGAGCTGATCGCCGTCCAGAGCAAGCTCAACGCCGCCGCCGAGAAGGTGGCAGCGGCCAAGAACGCCGGCTTCGCCGGGATCGTCGCCGCTCCCGAGAACCGCGAGGTGCGGGTCTACTGGAAGGGCGACGCCGGCGCCGGCGTGCGTTCACTGGTCACCGACCTGAACCGCAACGTGCCCGTCAAGCTCCTCCCGGCCCGGTTCTCCGAGGCCGAACTGGCTTCCGCGGCCCGCGGCCTCGCCGCCGTACCCAACGTCGTCAACGTCACCCCGGCGGTCGACGGAAGCGGCATCCAGCTCACCGTCGAGGGCAACGGCGCTCAGGTCAGCGCGGCTCCGGCCGTCCGCAACTCCGCCGTGCCGGTCACCATCGTGGCCGGTGGAAAGCCGGTCGCCACCTTCAGCCGGCAGGCCGACACCCCGAACTACTACGGCGGCGGCCGGTTCTGGTCGCCGGGCGGCGGATGCAGCACCGGCTTCGCGATCAACGTGGGCGGCTCCCAGCAGATGCTCACCGCCGGACACTGCGGCGAGAACGGTCAGACCGTGACCACCGGCGCCAACGTCCCGATGGGCACCATCCACAGCAAGATCGCCTGTCAGGACATCGAGATCATCAACACCGGCTCCTGGGGTCGGGTCTTCACCGGCCCGAACAACTCGTCCACCAGCGTCGCCATCGGCGGCACCGCCGGCAGCTTCGTCGGCAACTGGGTCGTCACCAGCGGATCCACCAGCGGCGAGCACAGCAGCGTCCAGGTCACCGCGGTCAACCTCTACCTCTCCATCGGCGGTATCCCGTGCGGCTCCGTCGGACCGCTGGTCCAGGCCCGCCAGACCGCCGGCCTGTGCGCGGTCGCGCCCGGTGACAGCGGCGGCCCGGTGATCGCCTACCGGACCGACGGCAAGGCCAACGCCCTGGGCACCATCACGGCCGGCTCCAACCCCGTCGCGCCCGCCAACTGCCCCGGCACCCTCTTCTCCCCGGGCTACAACTACGTGTACTACATCCCGATCGGCACCTCGCTCGGCAGCTACGGCGCTTCCATCGTCACCAGCTGACCCTCCACGCACGACGCACCGGGCCTGTCGGCGTTGCCAGCCGCCGGGCCCGGTGCTCGCTGTCGGCACCAACCCACACCGTCCACCCGGAGCCGGCCAGGCCGATACAGCCGCGCCTGTATAGTCGGGCGACGGAATGCCAAGATCAGGTCCGTCGGAAGAGTCGAGGATGCGAGCATGACCACGAACATCCGGGTGACTCTCGGGTGGTCGCCGCCGCGCTGCTCGTGGTCGCCGCGCTGCTGGTCGCCAACCGTGGTACCGCACTCGACGTGGCCACCGCCGACGGGAGGGTGGACGCGGCCGTACTCGTCCGCGACGACAGCCACCGCCTGGCCACCGCCGCCGACGGCAGGGTCACCCTGGTCGAGTTCCTCGACTTCGAATGCGAGGCCTGCGGCGCGGCCTACCCGGCGGTCAGGCAGATCCTGGCCGACTACGACGGCCGGATCACCTTCGTCGTTCGGTACTTCCCGATCCCGAGCCATCCCAACGCGGAACTGTCCGCACAGGCCGCACAGGCCGCCGCGAACCAGGGGCGGTTCCCCGAGATGTACGCCCTGCTGTTCGAGAACCAGACCCAGTGGGGACACCAGGAGCAGCCACAGAGCGACCTGTTCGTCGGCTACGCCCAGTCGCTGGGGCTCGACCTCGAACGGTTCCGGCACGACCTGCGGGACCCGGCGACCGCCGCACGCGTCGCCGATGACAGGGCCGACGGCGAACGCGCCGGGGTCCAGGGCACGCCGACGTTCTTCCTCAACGGCCGGCAACTGACGGACGTACGGACCCAGGGCGACCTCGTCGCCGCCATCGAGGGTGCGCTCAGCCAGGACCTGCCACGCTGACGGTTCGGGTAGGCGGCATGACGTGGCGGTGCGTGGTGATCGTTAGCTGTTCCGCCGTTACAGGTACGGCGTGTCGAACTGCCGGGCAGCAGATGATCACGGGTGCCGTGGCGGGCTGCGGGCGGGATAGTCAGAGCAGGGTGCGCCAGTAGTCCCAGAACCGCACCCCGACGAGCGCGGTGAGGATCAGCAGCCAGGTGGTGGGGATGGCGCTGTGTACACGTAGGAGGGTGTCGGTGAGCCGGCGTGGTGCGGGTAGGTGGCCACGGTCGAGGTTGTACAGGGTGGTGTAGGTGAACAGCACGATCATGGCGACCCAGACGACCATGCAGTAGGGACAGAGGGCGCCGATGCGATAGAGGCTCTGAAAGAACAGCCAGTGGACGAACCCGACGCCGAACACGGTGCCGGCCTGCAGGGCGAGCCACCACCAGCGGGGCAGCCGGCCGCCGGCGAGCACGGCGGCGCCGGTGGCGGCGACGACCGGGAACGTGGCCAGGCCGATGAGCGGGTTCGGGAAGCCGAACACCTCGGCCTGGCCGGTGGTCATGATCGACCCGCAGGACAGGATGGGGCTGATGGAGCAGGTGGGCGTGTAGGCGGGGTCCTTGAGCAGGGCGATCTTCTCGACGGTGAGCACGAAGGCGGCGAGGGCGCCGATGAGCCCGCCGATGGTGAGCGTCCAACCGACGATCCGGTCGGTCAGGGCCGGGCCGGCGTCGTGGTGGGTGCCGGCTTGGCCGGCGAGGGTCTGAGTCACGAGTTCAGTGATGCGTCGATGGCGGTCTTGAGCCCGTTGTAGTCGGGGCGGCCGTCGAACCGCCCGCCGTCGATGAAGAACGTCGGGGTGCCCTGCACGCCGAGTGCCTGGCCGTCGGCGGCGTCGGCTTCGATGCGGTCGGCGACCTCGGCGCTGGCCACGTCGGCCCTGAAGCGGGGCATGTCCAGGCCCAGTTCCTCCGCGTACCCCTCGAAGACGGGGGCCTGGGACTGTTGGTTGTGGCCCCACGTGGTCTGGGTGTCGAACAGCTTCTTGTACATCTGCTCGAACCTGCCCTGCCGGGCGGCGGCCTCGGCGGCGTACGCGGCGTTGTAGGCGTTCGGGTGGCTGGCGATCGGGAAGTAGCGGACCACGTAGGTGATGCGGTCGCCGTACTCGGCGCGCAGTTGCTCCACGCCGGGGTAGGCGGCCAGGCACGACTCGCACTCGAAGTCGAGGAACTCGACCACGGTCGTCTTGCCGTCCGCCGCGGTGGACAGCCGGTGGCTGTCGGCGCGCACCAGCGCCTCCGAGGCGGCCACTGTGTCCGTGTCGACGCTCCGGTTGACCACGACGACACCGACCACCACGGCGAGCGCGACGGCCAGCACGCCCAGGGTCACCTTCAGGTTGGTGCTCATACCCGTCTTGCGGATCCTGCGCGTGGCCTTGGCCGCCCTGGTTGCCGTGGCCGTCTTCCGGGCTGCTGTCCGGGCGGCGTCGGTGCTCGCCGGTGCCGGTCGCGCGGGCTGGGTGCGGCCGGCACCGGACGGTGGTTTGGCGGTGCGCTTGCGACTCCTGGCGTTGTTCGCCGCCATGGGACACCCCTTCGTGGGTAGGGCCCTCCGCTCGGGCCGCGGCCCGGAACACCGGCGAGAATACGGCCGCCGCCCCATTGGGCGGCTGGGGCGCGGCTGGGAGTTCGCTGCGAGACGGCCGTCCGACAGTCACTGCCAACAGTACAGCGCATGATGTACTGTCGTGGCGTGGAGACGCTGACGTACGGCCAGGTGCTGGCCCGCTTCGGTCATGCCCTGTCGGATCCGACGCGGGCGCGGCTGCTGCTGGCGCTGCGTGACGGACCCGGATATCCCGCGGAGTTGGCCGAGCTGCTGGGCACCACCCGGCAGAACCTGTCCAACCACCTCGCCTGCCTGCGCGGGTGCGGGCTGGTCGTGGCGGCGCCGCAGGGCCGGCGCACCCGCTACGAACTGGCCGACCCCAGGCTGGCGCACGCCCTCGGTGACCTGCTCGGGCTGGTGCTCGCCGTGGATCCGGCCGCGTGCCCGGACAGCGACGAGAACGGCTGCTGCTGATGAACCTGCCCCTGGTCCGGCCGGCCCCGGTCGGACCGGCGCCCGCGCGGCGGGCGGTGCTCGCCAGGCGGGTACGGCTGCTGGTGGCCGCCACCATCGCCTACAACGTCGTCGAGGCGGTCGTGGCGATCACCGCCGGGACGATCGCCTCGTCCACCGCGCTGATCGGGTTCGGTCTGGACTCGGTCATCGAGGTGTCGTCCGCCGCGGCCGTGGCGTGGCAGTTCGCCGGCCGTGACCCCGAGGCCCGGGAGAAGGTGGCGCTGCGCGTCATCGCCGTCTCCTTCTTCGCGCTGGCCGCCTACGTCACGGTGGAGTCGGTACGCGCCCTGATCGGCGGCGCCGAGCCCGAGCACTCCAGCATCGGCCTGATCCTGGCCGCCCTGTCCCTGCTGATCATGCCCTTCCTGTCGTACGCGCAGCGCCGCGCCGGCCGCGAACTGGGGTCCCGGTCGGCGGTCGCCGACTCCAGGCAGACCCTGCTGTGCACCTATCTGTCCGCCGTCCTGCTCGTCGGTCTCGGGCTCAACAGCCTGTTCGGTTGGTCCTGGGCCGACCCGATCGCCGCGCTGGTCATCGCCGCCGTCGCCGTCAAGGAAGGCCGCGACGCGTGGCGCGGCGACACCTGCTGCAGCCCGGCGGCCGGCCTCGCCCCGGCCGGCGGGGTGGGCGGCACCTGCGCGGATGGCTGCTGCACCCCCGGGGACGCGCGGTGCTGACCGGCCTGGCGCTGATCGGTCAGGCATCTGCCGGCGGCGTAGGGCTCTTCCAGTTCGGTCCCGACGTCGGGGAGAGGGCCCCGAGGTCGAGACGGAAGATCTCGGCCCCGCTGCGACCGGGCGCGGGGAGGGGGCCGTCCCGGTGCGGCGCATGAGGTAACCGGCACCTCCGCTGTCGTCGCCGACGAGCACCCGTCCCGGTGTGTACCCGGCGACCTCGTGGGTGCTGTTCCGCTCGGTGATCTCGTGCGGCCCGTAGATCCTGGTGCCGTCGGGCAGGCACAGGCCCGGGGTCGTACGCCAGAGTTCCGCCATGGCGGGATTGGGGGCGACGCCGGTTCGTCGCGCCAGTCGGCGTGGGCGGCCTGCGCCGCCTCGTCCACCCGCGGCGGCGAACACTCCGCGGCCTCGGCCAGCCATGCGTCGAGCAGCGGGCCCCGGGGTTGAGGCGACGCACGTAACCCGCGTCCGTCTCGTCAGGTGGCGCGGTCGCCACCGCCGGTAGCACGCGTCCGCGCTCGCAGCCGGATTCCGTTCAACGCCAGTTATCTCCCCGTGACCATTCTCGGGTGGAGACCGCATGGGAGCGCTCCCTATATTCATCGCGATGATCACCTCACCTGAAGGAGGTTCGTGATGGGTGGAGCACTTGATCTGTCCGATCTGGACGCCGCCGACATCTCGTGGGTGGACGGCGACGAGCAGTCGACCGGCCTGTACGCGGTGGCACCGGTTGGCAGCGTCGCCGTGACCGAGGGCGCGAGCGACGGCAAGAGCTGCTGCGGCGGTGGCTGCGGCGGCCGGCCCATCCAGTGGTGCTGCATCAACTGCCACTGATCGGGTAACGGGCGCAGGCATGCCGCGACGCGGTGTGCCGGCGGCCGGTTGGGGCGTCGGCGCCGGCGCCCCAACCCCTGACCGCACACGAGGATCCGGGGAGGGATTCAGGGATGGCTTCCGACGTGAACGGCGGTGTCGAACTCAGCGTGGTGATTCCCACGCACGAGGACGCCCAGTGCCTGGAGTTGACGCTGCGATCGTTGTGTCGGCAGAGCCTGGCACCGGAGCGGTTCGAGGTGATCGTGGTCCGCGACGGCGGTGACGCCGGCGACTACACCGACGTCGCCGACGCCGGCAAGGGACTGAACCTGCGGCTGATCGAACTGGCCGAGCGTCAGGGCCGGGCGGCGGCGCGTAACGCGGGGGTACGGCACGCAACGGCCGACCTGCTGCTGTTCCTCGACTCCGACTCGTACGCCACACCCGAGCTGCTGGCCCGACACCTGACCCACCACCTGGACACCGACCGGCCCGCGGTCCTGATCGGGCGGCGGGACGAACTGGGGCTGCCCCACGTCAACGCCGCGCTGGCCGGCGAGCCGACCATCCGGGTCCCGAACCGGCGCGCCGACGGTGGCGGTGACCTGCGGTTTCCGGCCGGGTACCCGGCCGGCGAGGAATGGTTGCAGGCGGGCTGGATGTTCGCGTTCACCCACAACGTGTCGGTCTCCCGGGAGCTGATCGACGAGGTCGGCGGGTTCGACGAGCGGTTCGGACTGCGCTGGGGCCTGGAGGACATCGAGCTGTTCTACCGGGTGCACAAGCATCTCGGGCTGCTCGAACGCAACTTCGCCTACGACGACGCGGCGGCCGCCTACCACCTGCCCCACCACCGCAACATCGACCGGAACTGGCAGGACTTCGCGGACAACCGTGGTCTCGCCGCCGAGAAGGACCTCGTCGTCGAGTGGGAGTTCGTCGGCATGCTGGAGGCCTACGACTCGGCGGAGCGGGTGGTGCACTACCGCGCCTCGATCGCCGACTGCCTGGCCCGGTCGGCCTGCCGGATCGGGCCCGCCGTCGAGCTTCTTCCGCCGTACCTGCCCGGCCACCGGGTGCTCTGGATCGGCACCGGCAGTGACCGGACGACCCTGCCCGAGGGGGCCCTGACCTTCGACTACGCCGCCCCGGCCGGCCCCACCAACTATCACCTGATCGGCATGAACCCGCCGATCGCCCCGGGCAGCCTCGACGCCGTGGTCAGCGTCGACTTCTGGCGCTACCTGCGGTGGGACGACCTGTGCCAGTTCATCAACGTCGCCGGTGCCCTTGCCGGGGAGGTCCACCTGGTCAGCACCGGAGCCGCACTCTCCGGCGCGGTCGACCCGGACGCGTCGACCTTCGGCTACCTCACCCGTGTCCTGCGGACCGCGTTCGGGACCGCCGTCAGCGAGGTCGACGGCCTGGGCACGGTGCTGCGCCTGCGCCCGCACCTCCCACCGGCCGCCGCGACCGAGTGACCCCAGGCTGACCACGCTGATGACGCCCATCCCTGTGATCGAGGCCCGCGGGCTGACCAAGACGTTCCGGATGCCCGACAAACGGCCGGGGCTGACCGGATCACTGCGCCATCTCGTCCGGCCCCGGCACCGCTCGCACACCGCCGTGGACGGCATCGACCTGACCGTCGTGGCCGGGGAGGCCGTCGCCTACGTGGGGCCCAACGGCGCCGGCAAGTCGACCACCGTCAAGCTGCTCACCGGCATCCTCCAACCGACCGCGGGGCAAATCGAGGTCTGCGGCATCGTCCCGCACCGCCACCGGTTCGCCAACGCGCGCAACATCGGGGTGCTCTTCGGCCAGCGCAGCCAGCTCTGGTGGGACCTCCAGGTTCGCGACTCACTGTCGCTGTTGCGCGACATCCACCGCATTCCACGCCGCCGGTACGAGGAACGGCTCGCCGAGTTCGACGCGTTGCTCGGCCTGGGGGAGTTGCTGCCGGTGGTGGCCCGCCGGCTCTCCCTCGGCCAGCGGATGCGGGCCGACCTGGCCGCCGCGCTGCTGCACTCGCCGTCCGTGGTGTTCCTCGACGAACCCACCATCGGGCTGGACATCATCGCCCGCCAGGCGGTCCGGGACTTCCTCCGGTCCCAGTGCCGCGGCGGCACGACGGTGCTGCTGACCACGCACGACATCGGTGACATCGAGCAGGTGTGCCAGCGCCTGGTGATCATCGACGGTGGTCGGGTCATCTTCGACGGGCCGATCGACGTTGTACGCGAGCAGGTCGCCCGGCAACGCACGCTGCACCTGACGCTGGACGCCGACTGGGCCGGAAGCCTCGACACCGACCTGCCGGGCACCCACCTGTCCCCGGGGACGTCACCCCGGCACATCTCGATCGCCTTCGATCACGCGACCTACGGCGCGGGCGAGATCGTGGCGGCGGTGGCCGCCCGGGCCCCGGTCGTCGACCTGCGGATCGACGAGCCGTCGATCGAGGACGTGGTACGCCGGGCGTACGCGGGCGAACTCGGGCGGCCGACCTCGGCGACGCCGGCATGAGACCGTACCGGAGTCTGGCCCGGATGGCCTGGTCCACCGTCCTGGTCTACCGGGGTGAATTCCTGCTCCAACTCGCCGGGGTCGCCGTGCAGACCGTGGCGCTGTTCGCGGTGTGGCGCGCGTTGTTCGCCGCCGACCCCGGGGGCGAGATGGCCGGCCTGTCCTGGGAGCAGATGAAGGCGTATCTCTTCGTCGCCTTCCTGACCGGCACCCTGCTGTCCGGCTTCACCGACGGGCAGATCGCCATCCGGGTGCTGGACGGTTCGGTGGCCCTCGACCTGGTCCGGCCGATCGACTACCAGTTGGCGCGGTTCGCCGAGTCGGTCGGCTATCTCGTCGGTGAGCTGTTCGTGGTCGCGGTGATGGGCTCGGTCCTCCTGGTGGCGTTCGGGGGATGCCGCTTCCCGACCCCGCCCAGGCCGGGTTGTTCCTGCTCAGTCTGCTCGCGATGGTGCCGCTGAAGTTCGCACTGGTCTATCTGGTCGGGCTGGCCTGCTTCTGGACGGGCAACTTCCACGGCCTGAGCCTGTCCCGGGTCGCGATCACCAACATCCTGTCCGGCGCGCTGGTGCCGATCGCCCTGTATCCCGGATGGCTGCAGACGATCTGTGCCTGGTCGCCGTTTCCCGGCATCGTCTCCACCCCGGCGCTGATCTTCCTGGGCCAGGTCCGGGGCGCCGAATCGGCGTACCTGATCGGCACCCAGTTGCTGTGGGTCGCGGTGCTCTGGATCGGCGCCCGGCTGCTCTGGCGCGTCGCGGTACGTCGGCTCGTGGTGCACGGGGGCTGACATGAGCGGGCTGATCGAGGCGGTACGGATCTACCGGCGGCTGCTCGGGGCGCACCTGCGTGCCGTCCTGGAATACCGGGCCGACGCGTTGCTCACCATCGGGGCCGCCGTACTGGGCCAACTGGCCGGGCTGGTCTTCGTGGCCACGATCTTCCGGCAGGTGCCCGTCCTGCAGGGCTGGACGCAGTGGGAGGTCCTCTGCGTCTGCGCGATGGTGATGCTCGCCGAGGGGATCGGCTCGCTGTTCTTCGAAGGTGCCTGGCATCTCAGCGGCATGGTGAACCTCGGCGCCCTGGACTACCTGCTGGTCCGTCCCTACCCGGTGGTGCTCCAGGTGACCGGTGCGGCCGTCGGCGTCAACGGCCTGGGCAACGTCGTGTTCGGCACGTTGCTGCTGGCCGCGTCGGTCGGCCGGATCGACGTGGCCTGGTCACCGACCACCGTGCTGTGGGCGGGGCTCCTGCTGGCCAGCGGGCTGCTGGTGAAGACCGCCGTCAACCTCGCGACCAACGCGCTGGCGTTCTGGCTGCTGAGCCCGTCGAACTCGATCGCGGTCAGCGTGCACATGCTCGGCGACCTGGCCCGGTATCCGCTGACCGTCTACGGCACCGGCGTGCGGTCGCTGCTGACCATCGTCCCGGTCGCCTTCGTCGGCTATTTCCCCGCCGCGGCACTGCTCGGCAAGGGCGTCCCGGCCACGGTCGGCACGCTGACCCCGGTCGTCGCGCTGGCCTGCGCCTTCGGTGCCTGGCGGGTCTTCGAGGCCGGGCTGCGTCGTTACGAAAGCGCGGGAAACTGAGATGGAACCCCAACCGCAGAGCCGGCCCGGGCCGGAGGGCGTCGAGGGCGTCGTCGAACGCTATCTGAACGCGGTGCGCGCCCAGAGCGCCGCCGTACCCGCCTCCTACCCGCCGCCGCGGAGCAAACGCTATCCGGGCAGCCCGCGTACACCGTTGCCCTGGCCGGGACCGGGGGCACCACCGCTGACCGGTGCCGGCCTCGACCGGCTCAGCGCACTGCTGCTGGGCTACGGACCGCGTCGGGTGGAGACGCTGACCTCCGCCGGGCTGTCGGCGTTGACCGGCACCCCGTCGAGCGGACCGGTCTTCGCCCGCGTCCTGCCCGCCTGGTTCACCCTGCGCCGGTCCGTACCGTCCGGTGGTGCCTACTATCCCGGCGAGATCTACCTCGCCTGGACCGGGTCCGCCGAGCTGCCCGCCGGCGTCTACCACTACGACCACGTACATCACTGCCTGGAACTGCTCCGCTCCGCGAGCCCGGTCGCCGAACTGGACCGACTGTTGGGCGCGACGGGAACCCCGGCGAACGGGGCACGCCGGAGCGCCCTGCTGCTGGCCTGCCGGCCGTGGAAGAACAGCGGCAAGTACCGGGCGTTCGGCTACCAGCTGGGCACCATCGACGTCGGTGTCCTACTCGGACAGTTGCTCACGTCGACACCGGCCGCCACCGTCCACCTGGCTCCCGATCCGCGGGCCGCCGACGACCTGCTCGGACTCGACGGCGTGGTGGAGAGCGTCTACGCGGTGATCGAGCTCCCCACCACCGCGACGGTCGAGCCCGACGCCCCGCCGGACCGGACCCCGCCGCCGGACCCGGTCGGCCTGACCAACGACCGGCTCGCCCTGGCCGACGCCGATCCCAGCGCGGTCGCCCTGCACCGGGCCATCTCGGCCGGGGGTGACGCGGCGGTCCGCGCGGATCCCCACCCGCCGGACACCGGGGCGGCGGCATCACCACCGCCGCCCACCACGGCACCGGTCCGCCTGCCCGAGGTCACGTCCCTGGATTTGGCCGGCGCCGCCGCCGGCCGGGTCTCGGCCAGCGACCTCGCCCCCGGCCTGCGCCTCGGGCAACTCGCGGACATCCTCGCGTACGCCGGCGGTCACCGGGCCACCACCACCGCACTGGACACCCTGTCCCGGCACCCGCTCCACCCGTCGCTGTGGTGCCTGGTCAGTCAGGTCGACGGGCTGCCGCCCGGCGCCTACCGGTACGACCCGCGACAGCACCTGCTGTGGCCATCGGCCGGCACCGGGCCGCAGGCCCCGACCACCAACGTGGTCGACCGCCGGATGGCCACCGCCGGCGTCACCGTCTTCGTCGTCGCCGGGGGCCACCAACCGATGGCCGACCTGACGCCCACGGCGTTCCGCCAACTCCACCTGCTCACCGGTGCCGTCGTACAACTGACCGCCCTGGCCTGCCAGGCGGTCGGCGCGGCGGCCCGCCCGATCGGCGGGTTCTCGGCCCGCGACGCCGCCGAACAACTGGGACTGCCCCACGGACACACCCCCGTGGTGCAGCTCCTGCTCGGTGCGCCGAAACCGCGTGCCGGACTGCTGGCCGTGGCACTCACGGAAGGAACCTCGGATGCATGACGACCAGATCCCGGTGCTGACCGGCCAACCGGCACCGGACACGGTCCTGGCGACCCTGGCCCGACACGGCGCGGCGCTGCTCCGCGACGGCGGCTGGCGGCGCGAGACGTTCGTACGGCTCGGCGACGCGTTGATGACACCACTGCCGTACGACGGCGCGTTCCACGACGAGCGGGACGTCGTCGGTGACGACCCGACCACGACCACGGTCACCCGGGGCACCCGGGGAATGCCGCTGCACCGCGAGGCGTCGTACGCCCCGGGCTCGCCCGACCTGCTGACCTTCCTGTGTGAACGACCGGCGGCCGACGGCGGCGGCACGACGCTCTGCGACGGGGTCGCGCTGCTCGCCGCCCTGCCCGAGCCGGTGCGTGAGCAGTTCGAACAGATGGAGATCACCTGGGAGAGCCGGATGTCGACCGCCGCCTGGCAACGAATGTTCGGGACCACCGACCGGTCCGTGGCACAAGGCGCGCTGCGGCGGTGGGAGCCGTACCTGCGGCCGTGGGAGTCGATCCACGTCGACTTCACCGACGAGGCGATGACGATCGGCTTCGGGACCCGCTGCACCCCGCCGACCGTGTTCGGCACCGTTCCCGCCTTCTGCAATTCCCTGTTCATCAGCCGGCCGCGCGACGACGAGTACCGGGACCGGCGGCTGCGGGTGCGGACCCCGGCCGGGACAGCGGTCGACGACGACCTCGTCGCCACCGCCGCCGCGGCGGCCGCGGACCTCACCGTCGCCGTGCCCTGGCAGGCGGGTGACGTCCTGGTCGTCGACAACTCCCGGTACCTGCACGGCCGCCAGGCATTCCAGGACACCGGACGCGCCGTCCTCGTCCGGATGGGCATGCTCGACCGGGCGGTGGCCGCATGAGAGCCAAGCTGCGCGACGACCTGATGTATGTGGCGACCGAGGCCGGCGTCTACCTCGAGACGGGCACGACCAGCACCGAGATCAGTGGCGGGGCCGCGTACGGACTGATCCGGCGGATCGCCCCGCACCTGGACGGCAGCCGGACCGTCGCGGAACTGACCGAAAGCCTGCCCCCGACCAACAGCGGCTGGTCACCAATCTGGTCGCCATGCTCGTCCACCGTGGCATCGCCCGTGACCTGGACCGGGAGCCGCCCCACCGGCTACAGGACTGGGAACTGAGCCGATACCGGCAGGCGATCTCCTTCGCCGAACACGCCGCCGACGCCCCGCTGCACCGCTTCGAATCCTTCCGCAACAGCCGGGTCCTGCTCATCGGCGCCGGACCGGGCCTGGCCACACTGGTCCAGACCCTCTTCGACCTCGGACTGCGGACGGCCACTCTGGTCGAAACCGCCGAGTCACCGACCGACACGGCCGCCTGCCAGCGGATTCTCGACCGCTGCCGGGCCGATGACCCGACCGTCGAGCTGAGTCTGCGTCCGCAGCGCGCCGGCGACCTCGCCGACGACACCGCGCTGGCCGCACTGGTCGGTGAATACGACGCCGTGCTGCACTGCACCGACCGGCTGATGGCCGGCCGGGCGCTGACCCTGAACCGGGTGGCCCGCGCACACGGGGTACCGGTGCTGCATGCCCTCGCCACCGCCGACAGCGCCTGGGTCGGCCCCACCGGCGGTGGAGCTGTCGGCGGCTGCTGGGAGTGCGCGGTCTGGAGCCTGCACGGCACCGGCCGGTCCGGTGACGCCCCGCTGGAAGCGGACCAGCCGGACCCCGTCCCGGAATACCTCACCGCTCCGGTCGGCGCGCTCATCGGAACGGCGCTCGGCTTCGGCTACTTCCGGCACGCAGTCGGTGCCGAGACCGTCGCCACCAACCGCATGACCCACATCGACCTGGAATCGGCGGTCACCAGCGAGCACCTGCTCGGCGTCCATCCCCGCTGCCGCTCCTGCCGCGGTTCCCTGCCGGCGGAACCGCTTGCCGAGCGGATCGCGCTGATGGCGCGCCGGACCCCGGTCGACGCCGAGACGTTCGCGACCCGGGTGGCCACCCTGATCGACCCACGACTGGGGCCGGTCCTCGACATAGGCACCGGTCGGCAGTCACAGCTGTCGGTGAGCTGCATCGAGGCGACCGTCGCCGACGTGGCCGGCACCGGGACCGGGCCGACGACCGTCACCGCCATCGGAAACAGTCGCCGGCAGGCGCTGAGCCGTGCGGCGGTGGCCGCGGTGGAGTCGCTCGCCGGACGGGCGGCCACGGCGACGGACACCACGCCGGCCGGAACCACCGACCCGTTTCACTGGTGGGACCCGGCCACGGGCGAGGTCGTCCCGGCGAAGCCTGCGGCACCGCTGGTGGCCGCCGGATTCACCTGGGCGGAGGCCCTGGGGAGGGCGCTGCTCAGGCTGCGCCGTTCGGCGGTGACGCCGCCGGACGCCGGCCAGTTGCCCGGCTCACCCACCGACCCGACGGTCCCGGCCGGCTCCACAATCGACCCGGCCGAGTGGCCCGAACCAGTCCGGACCATGGCGGCGGACATGAGCGTCCTCGGACACGACCTGCACGCCTGGCACGACGCCTCCAGCACCCCGACGGTCTTCGTCGGAACCACCTCCGGCTGGCTCGCCCACACCACCGCCCCGGACACCGACACCGCCCTCGAACAGGCGATGCAGGCGGCGGTCGCCGGCCTCACCGGACGCAGTCCGGCCGGCGCGGACGTGGGTCCGGACCTCGGTGCGGGCGACTGGGACACCTGGCTCGCCCCACTACTGAAGGAGTTGACCGACTCGGGGCAGCGGCTGCTCCTGCGGCCGGTCGACCACCTCCGCGACACACGGGACGTGCTTCCGTTCGTTGTCGAAGCCATGCTGACGCCCGGACCCGGGAGCATCGGATGACCGAGACGATGATCGCGCCGACGCGGGCCGTTCAGATCCACGGGGACGGCATCCTGTTCCAGGCCGTGGCGGCGGCGACGGACCGGCTCCGGACCGACCACGACCGCGCTGTCGACCTGTTCGTCGTCGACGGCGTCGACCGGGCCGACCAGGTGTTGGACGCGGCCCGCACGGCCTATCGGGACGGCCGGGACTTCCTACCGGTCTACCCGACCCCGCGCGGAGTCCGGATCGGTCCGTTCACCGTGGCCGGGCACCCCGGATGCCATCACTGCGTACGGGTCCGCGAAGGCCGGGCGCGGGTCACCGGAACACCCCAGCGGTCGGCTCTCTGGCAGGGCCTGTACGAGGGATCCGTCACCGCGCCGCCTCCCGTTCTCGGCCCGCCGGTGCTCACCACCGTGGCCGCGTTGGTGACCGACGAACTGGCGCGCGTGGCCCGCGGTGCCGCACCCCGCTGCGCCGACGCGGTACTGGAGGTCACCACCGCCAACCTGGCGGTCAGCCGGCACCGGTTCATCGCCGACCCCGAGTGCCCGATGTGCTCGACACTGCCGGACGACGGTCCCGAGGCCGGCAGCTTCACACTGGTGTCCCGGCCGAAACCGGCTCCCGACGACTACCGCGCCCGCAGCCTCGCCGCCGAGCACGAGCGGCTGCTGGAAACCATGGTCGACGTCGAGACCGGCCTGATCTCGTCGATGACCGTCCACCACAACCACCCCATGATCCTGGCCGCGGCCATCGGCGGGCCGGCATGCTGCACCGACCTGTCCGGCTACGGGCGCACGTTCAGCTATCCCGCCAGCGTCTCGGTCGCCATCGCCGAAGCGCTGGAGCGGCTGGGCGGCACCCTGCCCCGGTCCCGCCGGACCCGGGTACGCGCCACGTTCGGTGAGCTCGGCCCCGAGCGTGCGGTCGAACCACCGACCCTGGGACTGCCTGACGCCCCACCGCACGAACACGCCGTGCGCTACTCCCCGGATCTGCCGGTGGAGTGGGTGTACGGCTACTCCTTCCGCCGGGGCGGCCCGGTCCTGGTCCCGGAGAGTTCGGCCTACTACGGCTCCCATGCGACAGCCTTCGGACTGGAGAGCTCCAACGGCTGCGCGCTCGGCGGAAACCTGGAAGAGGCCATCCTGCACGGCATCTTCGAGGTGGCCGAACGCGACGCCTTCCTGGCCACCTGGTTCGCCCGGCTGCCGGTTCCACGGGTCGACCCGCTGACCTCCGCGGATCCGATGACCCGGCTGCTGGTGCGCTGGCTGGAACGGTCCACCGGAAGTCGGCTGCACGTCTTCGACATCACGATGCCGGAGGGGGTTCCCGCGCTCTGGTTGATGCTGGTGGACGAGACAGGTCGTACGGGTCAACCCAAGGCGTTCTGCGGTGCGGGTGCGCACCTCGACCCCGAACGGGCACTGTGGTCCGGGCTGGTCGAACTGGCCAGTGTCGCCGACGCCACGAAGGAGATGGTGGCCGGCGACACCACGGCACCGGGGTTGGTCGCCGACTCCGACCTGGTCCGGTCGATGGAGGATCACGCTCTGGTCGCCGCCTCCCCGGACAGTTGGGACCGGTTCGGCTTCCTCTACCGACGCGACGAAGTCGTCTCGATGGAGACCGCGTTCCCGCCCTCGAAGCGTTACCGGCCCGCCACTGATCTGCTCGAGGACCTGCGATGGATCGTGGGCCGGTATCTCGACAGCGGTCTGGACGTGGTCGTCGTCGAGCAGACGGCCCGGGAGCAGGCCGCCGTCGACCTCACCTGCGTCAAGGTCATCATTCCGGGCACGCTGCCGATGGTCTTCGGGCACCGGAACCGGCGGGTCGACCTGCCACGGCTGCGGGAGCTTCCGGTACGGCTGGGCTACCGGTCCACACCGCTGCCTCCCGAAGAGATCAACCCCTATCCGCATCCGTTCCCCTGAACGGATCGGGGTGGCCCCGGGCCGGGTGGCCCCGGGCCGGGTGGCCCGGGCCGGGTGGCCCCGGGCCGGGTGGCCCGGGCCGGGTGGGCCCGGGCCGGGTCGTCAGCGTAGGTAGACGTCGGGGGTGGGTGGGGTGGACATGCCGGCGCCGATGAAGAAGCTCGGGTGCGGCGGCTGGTTGTAGGCGGTGTTCTGCCAGGCGATCGCCACCCGGTACTGCAGGTCGTGCATCAGGGTGTGGATCCGGCGGTCGGTGGGGGTCGGGGTGCTGTAGATCCGCAGCGCCCGGCTGTCCGTGGTGCGCCAGACCACCTCTTCGCGCCAGTCGCCGAGGATGTCGCCGGACAGGGCCGGAGTGGCCTTGGTGCCGTTGTTCGACGCCACCCCGCTGCCGTTGAGCAGCCGGGTGTCTCCGCCGGTGCCGTACTTGTCGATGCGGGTGGCGTCGAGCAGTTCCCGGACCGGGTCGCCGTCCCACCAGATGAGGAAGTTCGTCGAGGACGGCTTGCGGCCGATGTTCGCCCCGGTGACGCTGCGCAGTCCGTCGACGGCCGACGACCAGGCTTCGGCGCCCGGGCTGCCGGCGTGGATGTCGCCGGCGACGCCGCGTCCGTTGTCGCCGCCGGGCGCCGTCTGCCAGATCGGCTGCCCGGTACGGGCGTCGGCGAACCACGACGACGGACTGGACGCGTTCTCGCTGACCTTGAAGTACTCCAGGCCCGGCCGGCTCGGGTCGAGGTCGCCGACGTGGCCGGCGTCGCCGTGCCCGAGCCGGTTGGTCCACAGGCCCCGCCCGTCGTCGTCGACCACCATCGCGCCGTAGACGACCTCCTGCCGGCCGTCGCCGTCGACGTCGGCGACCGACAGCGAGTGGTTGCCCTGCCCGGCCCACGCCGATCCGTTGGTCGAGGAGTTGGAGTCGAAGGTCCAGCGCCGGGTCAGCGCGCCGTTGCGGTAGTCCCAGGCGACGACGACCGAGCGGGTGTAGTAGCCGCGGGCCATGATCAGCGACGGGCGGGTGCCGTCGAGATAGGCGGTGCCGGCCAGGAACCGGTCCACCCGGTTGCCGTACGAGTCGCCCCACGACGAGACGGTGCCCCGGGCCGGTACGTAGTCCGTGGTGGCCGCGATCGCGCCGGTCCGGCCGTCGAAGACGGTCAGGTACTCCGGGCCGGCGAGCACGTAGCCGGAGGAGTTGCGGTGGTCGGCCGACGCCGAACCGATCACCTGGCCGGTGCCGGAGCGGGTGCCGTCGGCGGTCTTCATGGCGACCTCGGCGCGGCCGTCGCCGTCGTAGTCGTACACCTGGAACTGGGTGTAGTGCGCGCCGGCCCGGATGTTGCGGCCCAGGTCGATGCGCCACAGCCGGGTCCCGGTCAGCGTGTACGCGTCGACGTAGACGTTGCCGGTGTAGCCGGACTGCGAGTTGTCCTTGGCGTTCGACGGGTCCCACTTGACCACGAACTCGTAGCGGCCGTCGCCGTCGAGGTCACCGACCGAGGCGTCGTTCGCCGAGTAGGTGTACGACTCGCCGGAGGGGGTGCTGCCACCCGCCGGAACCTGCAACGGCACGTCCAGGTAGCCGCTGGGGAACTGCAGCGCGGCCGGGGACGCTGCCTGCTCGACCCCGTTCACCACGGCCCGGACGGTGTAGCTGGCGTTGGCGGCGGCGCCGGCGTCGAGGTAGTTGGTGGCGCCGGTGATCGGCGTCGGGTTCAGCCTGGCGCCGCCCCGGTAGAGGTTGAACGACACCCCGGTGGTCTCGGTGCCCAGCAGGCGCCAGGACACCAGGTTGGCGTTGCCGGACCGGACACTGACCAGGCCCCGGTCCAGGTTCTCGGCCTGCCGGGTTCCGGGCGCCGGTGGCGGGGTCGTGGGCGGCGGGGTCGTCGGCGGCGGCGTGGTCGGTGGCGGCGTGGTCGGGCCCGCGGTGGTGCCGGTCGGCGTGACGCCACCGGTGCACGTGGTGCCGTTGAGTACGAAGCCGGACGGCACCGGATTGGTGGTGCCGGTCCAGGAGCCGTTGAAGCCGAACGCGACGTTGCCGTTCGTGGCGATGGCGGCGTTGTAGTCGACGTTGCGGGCGGTCACCTGGGCGCCGCTCTGCTCGACGGTGGCGTTCCAGGCCTGGGCGACCTGCTGGCCGGCGGCGTACGACCAGGTCAGGGTCCAACCGTCGATCGGATCCCCGAGGTTGGTGACGGTGACGTTGGCGCCGAAGCCGCCCTGCCACTGGTTGGTGATCTGGTAGTCGACCCGGCAACCGGCGGCGGCCGCCGATGCGAGCACGGCACCGAAGGTGCTGAGTGCCAGCGCGCCGAGCGCGGTGGCGGCGAGCAGGGTTGGTCGATGTCTGGACGGGTGCATGGACGATCGCCTCCGGGAATCCGGATGCGCACCACCGGAGTTCTGCGGCCGGGACAGGCATCCGCCGGAGTCGCCGGTCTGCCCGGGACGGCGTCCGCCGGCCTGCCCGGGCACGGCGGTGGATGCAGCGGTGGGGCCGCAGATCGGGTGGAAACGCTGTTCAAAGGACGGATCCGGCTCTCCCGAATCGTAGGGGAACCGCTTTCCAGGCACAACATCGACCGCTGACGCTGGATCGCGGAGCGCGAACCTCCAGTCGTCCGTGGCCGGCGCGAAGCCTTGCGCGACGAGGTGGCGGTGGCGTCCGCGAAGTGGCGCACAGGGCACGAAGGCATCGATAACCTTGCATGTCTCGCCTTCCTTCGTGTAGTAAGACGGAAAGCACGTCTGGGTGCTGGTTTCCTGGAGGGGAGCGACGATGAACATTGCCTTGCGCCGCCTACGAACGGCCGCCGTGGCGCTCGCCGCCGGCACGCTCGGGCTGAGCCTGCTGCCGGTATCCGCCGCCGCCGAGGAGTACCCGGTCGCACCTCTCGCACCACAGTCGCAGCGGGCTCCCGAAGCCGATCAGTTCTCGGCGGAGGGGGTCACCACGATCGGTGAACTACGCACTGTGGACGGCTCGCCGTCCACCGCCCAGGACGCCCGGACACAGGTCATCCGGCACCCCGGCGCGACCTACATCAAGGTGCACTTCAGCTCGCTGCAACTGGCGGACGGCGACTACGTCACCGTGTCGAGCGCCGACGGCAAGGAGAGCTACCGGTACGACCGCCACCTGAACCGGGCGACCGGCTCGGACTACACCACCGACGGACAGCCGGGCTTCTGGGCGATGTCGGTGGAGGGCGACACCGCGGTGGTGACGCTCCACAGCAGCCGCCCGTCCCGTGGCAACGTGGCGATCGTCGACCGGTTCTGGCGCGGCTACGACCGTGCGGAGATCGCGCGGTACAACCCTTCCACGCAGTCCGTCTGCAGCACCGACGCCCGCCGCGACGCGGTCTGCTACCAGAGCAGCCACCCCACCGAATACGCCCGCGGCAGGGCGGTGGCGCGGCTGCTGATCAGCGGCGGCGGGCTGTGCACCACCTGGCGGGTCGGCAACACCAACCGCATGCTGACGAACAAGCACTGCTTCTCGACGCAGGCCGCGGTCAGCGGCAGTGAGATGCAGTTCAACTACCAGTGCGCCACCTGCGGCGGTGCGAACCCGGGCGCCGGCACCAAGGTGAGCGGCGCCACCCTCTACCGGGTGAGCAGCGGCGGATCGAACCAGTTGGACTACACCCTGTACTCGGTGAACAACTTCGCCAGCATCCAGAGCTTCGGCACGCTCTACCTGGCGACGACCGCCACCACCACCGGCACCCGGATCTACATCCCCGGGCACGGCGACGGCACCCCGAAGCGACTGTCGATCTACGAGGACAGCCAGGGCGGCCCGACGTGCACCGTGCGGAACGCGAACTACAACACCTGGAACATCAGCTACAGCTGTGACACCTCTGGCGGCAACTCCGGCTCGCCGGTCCTGAACGGCAACCACCAGGTCATCGCCCTGCACCACCTCGGCGGCTGCCCGTCGAACCAGGGCGCGAAGGCACACCTGATCTACAACGAGATCGCCAGCCTGATCGACAACGGCTGACGGACACCGCCGACCACCCACCGGTCGGGGCGCGACGAGCGCCCCGACCGGTGATCGTGAAGGGCACTGCCGCTGACGCGGAAGGACCCACCGACCGGTGGGCCTCGGCGGCAGGCCGGATCTTCCCGATGGTGGTCGGCCACCGCGTTACGGGGCCGACCACCATGACGCCGGGAGCTACTTCCAGGTGTCGTTGTTGGTGTGGGTGCCGGTCGCCGGGGCGGTGAAGTGGCGGTTGCCGCCGCTTTCCCAGGTGACCGACCCGTCGGGGTTCTTCTTGAGGTACTTGTATTCGACGGTGGCGTTGGGCGGCAGGTTCACCGTCGCCCGCCACACGGGATAGCCGGCCGGCGAGAGCGGGACGGCGTTGGCCGGGTTCCAGGAGCCGAGTGCGGGGATGTTGCCGACCACGTAGACGTTCTGGCCGTAGTAGGTGGTGGCGGTGGCGTTGAAGGAGGCGGCGACCGACGAGGTGACGGTGTCGCCCCGGAAGGTCTCGGTGACGGCGTGGGTTCCGGTCGCCGGGGTGGTGAGGGTCCGATTGGCTCCGGACTCCCAGGTCACGACGCCCGCCGTGGTCCGCTTGATGAACTTGTACTCCACCGTCGTGGACTTCGGCAGTTCGACGACGCCCCGGAACACACTGCCGTCCTGGGCGGTCAGCCTGACCGCACCCGCCGGATTCCAGGAGCCGAGGGCGGGGATGTTGCCGACCACGTAGACCTCCTGGCCGCTGGTGGTGGCGGTGACGGCGAAGGTGGTCGCGATGGTGTCGGTGACCGGGCCCGGGACGTACGTGTCGGTCCGGGTCGGGGTGCCGCTGGCCGGCGTGGTGAAGGTCCGGTCGGTCGCTTCCTGCCCGATCACGGTCGTCCCGTTCCTGACCAGGTAGCGGTAGGAGACCGTGGTGTTGGCCGGCAGGTTCGCGGTGGCGGTCCACGTGGTGCCGTTGCCGGTCAGCGGTACGGAGTTGGCGATGTTGCCGCCGCCGAGGGCGGCGGTGTTGCCGACCAGGTGCAGGGTCTGGCCGGCCTCGAGCGCGGCGCTGGCGGTGAACGTGGTGCTGACGGTGACGCCGGGGGTGGGCCGGGCGTTGATGTGGGCGGCGACAGCGTTGTTGGCCGGGATGGTCACGGTGGCCCGGCCGCCGGCGACGGTGACCCGGGTTCCGGTGCAGCCGGTCCCGCCGGTCCCACCGGAGATGACGTCGCAGTACTCGCCGTCGGCGAGGCCGGTGACGAAGGTGTGGGTGACGGGGCTTCCGGAGTCGTTGACGCCGATCCAGGCCCGGTCGCCGCGGTGGAAGCCGATGACGTTGCTGTTGACGGTGGTGAAGTTGGAGACGGACTTGACGGACCTGGCGGCGTTGGCCCAGCCGACCATGCCCTTGATGCCGGTGGTCTGGCTCAGGCAGTTCCAGGCGCTGCCGCAGACGGTGTCGGTGACGTGACCGTTGCCGTTGTGGGGCGGGGACTGGTTTCGGTTGTTCCAGGGGAAACTGTCGAACACGGAGGGTTTGCCGTGTGGGTAGGCCAGCGCGAAGTAGTTGGCCAGGACGTAGTCGGTGCCGTCCTTGTAGGACAGGACGACGCCGTCACGTTCGAGATCGTGGTTGGTGACCATGGAGAAGACGTTGGCGCCGGGTGCGTCGAGGTTCCAGTTCGGGATGTTCGCCAGGGCGGAGATGGAGCCCTGGAAGGCGGACCTGATGCCCTTGGCGTAGGCGAAGTCGAGGACGTCGCCGTTGCCGATGAAGGCCCGTGCCTTGAGGGCGTCGTTGCTGGCGCCGTCGAAGATCTCCTGGGCGACGTACGGGCGCTTGCCCTCGGCGACGGTGTTGTCGAGCTTGCCCAGGATGGCGGCGAAGTCGTCCTTCCTGATGTGCTTGACCGCGTCCACCCGGAACCCGTCGACGCCGAGGCCGATCAGGTCGTTGAGGTAGGCGGCGATCTTGGTACGGACGCTGTCCTTCTCGGTGTAGAGGTCGGACAGGGAGAGTAGTTCGCAGCTCGTGACCTGTGCCTCGTTGTTCCAGTCGTTGATCGCACCGTTGGTCGGGCAGTTGTCGCCCGGCCGGTGGAAGTCGCCGTTGCCGTACGGCACCGCCGGGTAGCCGTAGCCGGAGAACTGGGTGCCGGCGTATCCGACGGTCCCGCCGGGGTTGTTCGTCCCGGCCATGTGGTTGACCACCGCGTCGACGTAGACGCGTACGCCGGCGTCGTGGCAGGCGGTGACCATGGCGGCGAACTGCTGCCGGTTACCGAACCGGCTCTCCAGCTTGTACGACACGGGCTGGTACACCTCGTACCAGGGGTGCACGCCGTCGGCGCTGTTCGGAAGGCTGACCGACTCCTGCGGCGGGGCCACCTGGACCGCGCCGTATCCAGCCGGGCCGAGGTGGTTGGTGCAGGCGGCGGCGACGGACGGCCAGTTCCACTGCCACAGGTTGGCCGTCACCTCGCTGTCGTTCAGTGGGACGGCGGCACTGGCGGGCGTGGCGGTGGTGGCAGCCGCGACCGTCCCACCGGCCGCGACGAACGCGGCGGCGAGCAGCAGGCGACCGACCCGGCCGCGTGCCGGCGATTTCGGGGTGTGCATGGACGGACCTACCTCCGAGGGGAAGGGGGTGGGGGTGGATGGCCATCCGAATGACGACGAGAATGCTCTATGGCCTGCAAGATATGCAAGACCTTGCGGCAATATTTCAGAAACCCGCTCGCAACCTGGTTCTCAAGAGACAGTGGTGGCCACAACGTGAGACGCGGCGGGCGTCGGCGCCGACCAAATCTTGTCGGACCGGGCGTCTCGCCCGGGAGAGGTGTGCGTGACAGCGGTCGCGGAGCCTCAACTGCGCCGCAAGCCCATCCAGCCCTTTCAGACCCTTGCAATCCGGGTTGTCGGTTTCAGGTCGGCGAGCCGCAGGCCGAGGCGCCTCGCCGACGTTCATGGCCCGGAGGCGGTGGGGCCGGGAGCCGGTGAGGAGCCTCAGCGGTCTTCGTCGAGGGTTTGCCGCAGGGTCACGGCGAACGCGTCCGGGTCGCCCGGCCAGCCGAACTCCCCACCGATGAAACCGCCGTGGTGGCTGGGGAAGGTCACCGCCTTCGTGTCGAGCCGGTCGGCGACGGCGAGCCCGCTGCGGTGGGCCATCTCGCCCTCCGATTCGGCCCCGACACCGACCACGATCCGGGTCGACGCCGCCCGCAGCGCGTCGAAGTCGTGCTCGTGGTGCGTGCAGGTGATGAGGTTCTGCCCGAACATCACGTCGTCGCGGGAGCCGTCGTCGTCGGTCGGCAGGCCGAACGCGGCCGGATCGGGTGCCGGCCGGTCGGCGAAGTCGGCCGGGATCTCGCCCCGGAAGCCGGTGAGCGCCATGAAGCTCGCCATCCCCGCACCGAAGCCGTCCCGCTCGTACGCCCGGCGGATGTCCGCGATCGCCGCCAGCGCCCGCTCCCGATCCGGCAACACCTGGGCGGCCGGCGGCTCGTGCGCCACCAGGACACGCACCTGCTCCGGGTGCCGGGCCACCAGCACCAGCGCGTTGACGGCACCGCCGCTGCTGGCGAAGATGTCCACCGGTCCGCCACCGAGGGCGTCGATCACCCGGTGCAGGTCGTCGGCATGCTGCTCGGGTGTGGACTCGCCGCCGGCGTCGACGCGCCTGCTGCGTCCGGCCCCGCGCGGGTCGACGGTGACCACCGTACGGTCCCGGAAGTGCGCGGCGAGGCTGGTGAACCCGGTGGCGTCCATCGGGGACCCGATCATCAGCAGCGTCGGTGCCGTGCCCGCGCCGCCCTTACGGACGTCGTAGTGCAGGACCGCGCCCGGCACGTCCAGGGTGTGGGTGCTTGCCTCGGTCATGACGCTGCCTTCCCGATGCGTGGAGGTGGCGGCCGGCCCGGTGGGGCGGTCGACGCGGCCCATGACAGGACCCACGGTCCGCGGTCGAGTAATTCGATGCGAAGCTATCACCCGCCACCGACAAAAACGTTCCGTTCGACGGCTTCCACCCCACGGGGTGCCCCACCCCGGGACCGCCGTCCGGCGCCGTCGGAAACCCGGTGGGCTATGACGAACCCGCCGGCAGGGGCTGCTCCGCCGGGGTGGGGGCGGTCGTCGCCGGTGTGGTGCAGCGCCGGAACTCGGGCAGCGCGAGCGCGACCAGGACGGTTCCGGCGACGACCGCCGATCCGCCGATGAAGGCACTGGCGGCGGGGGAGACGAGCGAGGCGACCGCGCCGGCCCGGAAGTTGCCCAGGTGCGGCACACCGGCACCGACGACGAACTCGGCCGCGCCGACCCGGCCGCGGTAGTTGTCCGGGGTGGCGAGCTGGACCAGCGCGGTCTGCATGATCACGCTGAGTACGTCGGCCACCCCGGCGACGACGAGCAGGGCGAGCGCCAGCCACAGGTACGTCGTCAGCCCGAAGCAGGCCAGGCTCGCCCCCCACACCGTGGCGGCGACGAGGATGCCGCGGCCCGGCCGGGTGATCCGGCCGACCGGCCCGGACAGCAGCGCCCCGATCACACCGCCGACCGCCGGTGCCGCGGTGAGCAGGCCCAGTGTCCGGGGGCTGCCCCGAAGTGGGCGGCGTTGATCGCCGGGAACAGGGCGAACGGCATGCCGAGCAGTGTCGCGTTGATGTCGGTGAGGAACGCGCCGGAGATCACCCGGCTGCGGCGGATGAAGGTCAGTCCTTCCCCGATCGCGCGCAGGCTCGGCCGTCTCGTCTCGCCCTCCGGCGGCATCGGCGGCAGCCGGAACAGGCCGTGGAACGCGCCCACGAACGTCAGCAGATCGACGAGATAGGCGACCGTGATGCCCCACCCGGCGACGAGTGCGCCCGCGACCATCGGGCCGGTGGTGAGGCTGGCGTGCATGGCGAGCATGTTGAGGGCCGCACCGGCGGGGACGAGGCGGGGGTCGAGCAGCCGCGGCAGGAACGTACGTCGGACCGGACCGCTGACCGCGTTGACCGTCGCCCCCGCCGCCACCAGCACGTACAACAACCAGACCTGCTCCAGGCCGGCGATCGCCTGCCCGGCGAGCGCGGCGGCGACGACCGCCTGGGCCACGCAGGCGACGAGCGCCAGCCGCCGGCGGTCCATGCTGTCGGCGATCGCCCCGCCGAGAAGACCGAACAGGATCGCGGGGCCGGCGACGGCGAGGCCGACGGCACCGACCGCGAGCGGGGATTCGGTGAGGGTCCAGACCTGGAACGCGACGGTGAAGCTGGTCATCTGACTGCCGAAGGACGACAGCGTCGACCCGATCCACAGACGGCGGAAGGCCGGCGCCTCCCGCAACGGCGTCGTGTCGATCATGAGCCGTCGCCAGGTCATCGGTCGCTACCGCCCGTTCCCCCGATCGTCGGGCCGCAGCCCGGGAGATGTCC
The DNA here is from genome assembly GCF_018324255.1 of Polymorphospora rubra. GTDB lineage: Bacteria > Actinomycetota > Actinomycetes > Mycobacteriales > Micromonosporaceae > Polymorphospora > Polymorphospora rubra. The sequence continues at coordinate 8,236,200 of NZ_AP023359.1, read as the reverse complement.
GGGAGACATGGTGGCGGTCGGACGGACCGTTATCCACGGATTTTCGCGCCACCGGCGCCGGCGGCGGGGGTCAGCCGGCGGCGGCGCGGGTCAGCGCCGTGCACCTCCGCCGGCACCCACGGCGCGGTGTGACGCACCGGCCAAGCTGCGCAACCGCTCCCACGCGGTCGCCTACGCGCTACGGGCCGGCATGATCTGAGCGCTGGTGGCCCGTTCTCAGCTGCCCGCTCGACCTGCCGGCATCGCGGTCCGGGCTTCGGCGGCCGACTTGATGAGCTGTGCCGCTTCACCGGGGTGCGACACCATCGGGACGTGGCTGGCCGGGACCTCGCTGGTGGTCGCGCCCATGCGGTTGGCGAACATGCGCTGCGCGTCCGGCGGGATCGCCTGGTCCTGCGTGGCGATCAGGTACCAGGACGGTAGCGACCGCCAGGCGGGGACGCCCATCGCCTCGGAGAAGGTCGAGCCGGCGATCGGTTGCTGTGCGGCGTGCATCGCCTTGGCCCGGACCACGTCGACGTCGGCGGCGAAGTGCTGGACGAAGTCGTCCTGCGGCTGCCACATGAAGCCCTGCTCGTCGGTGAACAGGTGCGCCAGTGCCGGCGGTGTGGGTCCCTGCGACAGCAGAGCGCCGAGCGATTCCCCCTGGTCCAGCCCGAATGCCGCGATGTACACCAGCCCGGCCACGTTCCGCGTGTCGGCGCCGAGAGCGGTCATGATCTGGCCACCGTAGGAGTGCCCGGCCACGATCGTCGGGCCGTCCTGCAGCTTCAGGACCTGGCGTAGCCGGGCGACGTCGTCGGCCGTCGAGGTCAGGGGGAACTGCGGGGCCGTCACCTGGTAGCCGTCGGCCTGGAGGAGTTCGACGACGCCGCTCCAACAGGAGCCGTCGGCCCACGCACCGTGGACGAGGACGATGTTCGGTTGGCCGTTCATATGGCTTCCTCCCCTGATGGGTGGATTCGCTTCTGCCCGTGCTGCCCTGCGAGCGACGGCGGATGGTGACTGTGCCCGACGCGCCGACCAGGTGCAGTCAGGTGGGGAATACCAGATCGGCCTGGGCATAAACGTGCCCAGGCCGACCGGTCGAGAGCAGAAGTACCGGGCCGCCGGTTGAGCGAGACGGTGCCGGGAAGACGTACGTCGGGTGCGCCTGGAATGAACCGGCACCCGTCGCGGGGCCGGCTGGTGTCAGACGACCTGCCGGTAGCCCTTGTTGACGATGCGCTCGGACGCTTGCGCGTACCACCCGGGATCGGCCGCCGGTTCGGTGCCGAGGCCGTCGACGTACCGGTTGAACATGCAGAAGGCAGCCGCGATGAGTACCGTGTCGTGGATCTCCAGGTCGGTGGCGCCCTCGGCGCGGGCGGCCGCGACCAGTTCGGGCGTGACCTCGCGTCCACTGACCTGGACGGCGCCGGCGATGCGCAGCAGGGCGCGCAGTTTCGCGGAGATCGGAGCGTTGTCCAGATCGGAGCGTACCTGGTCGACCAGGGTCATGCCCTCGTCGAGCTGCGCCGCCGCGTATGCGGAGTGCGCCGAGCAGCAGTAGGTGCACTCGTTGCGGCCGGAGACGTAGGCGGCGATCAGTTCCCGTTCGCCGGGGGTGAGCGGGTGCGGCCCGCGCAGCAGCACCTCGACCAGCTCAAGCAACGGTTGGCCGGTCTCCGGCCGGAAGCGCAGCGGCCCCCGGATGCCCGGCAGTTCCGTCTCATCCACCCCTAGATCGATGTGTGCGATGGGGTCACGCTCCTGAATCTAGAAGCCGTTCCCTGATCGGGTCTGAGATCGAATCTAGTCAGTCGATCACGGCATCTCAAGAGTCTGTCGGGCACTGCCCGATGCTGTCCAACATGGACTATTCCCGGCCGGCCGGGGCAGCCCCGCTCGGTCCGGTGATGTGAGTAGAGCACTACTCACGACATCAACCATCATCCGGACATAGGGTCGGGACGCCCGTACGGGCCCGGACGGAAACAGTTCAGGCGCGCGGCTTTCCTGGTCACCGGCGCACATCCGCGACCTCGCCACCACACTGCGACCCTGCCCGGCCGCACTCAGCCCGCACACCGCCTGGCAGCACACGTGCCTGGACACGGCCCACGGACGGCTCACCGACGACGCCCGGATGCTCGCAACCACAGGGAGGAACGATGAGATCGAGGGCAACAGCCGGCTTGGCCGCTCTCGTAGCGGCCGTACTGCTGCCCGGCTGGGCGGCGACCGGGCCTGGCGTGGCGCTGGCCGCACCCGACACCGCACCAACCGCCGGCACCGAGCGGGGACCCGACGCCGGGCCGGCGACAGCGCAACTCACCGCTGCGCTCCAGCGGGACCTGCGGCTGAGCGCCGACCAGGTGCGGATCCGGCTGGAACGGGAGGCCGCCGCGCCGGCGGTGGAGCGACGGCTACGCGGCGAACTCGGCACCCGGTTCGGCGGTGCGTGGCTGTCGACCGATGGGCAACTGACGGTCGGTGTCACCGGTGGGTCCGCGACCATGACGACCGACGCGGTGGCACGTACGGCCGCGAAGGTACGCGCCGCTGGCGCCAACCCGCAGCCGGTGAGCCGTAGCGAAGCCCAGCTCAACGAGGTCAAGGCCACGCTGGACCACAGCCGCGCCACCGCCCCGCCCACGGTAACCGGCTGGTACGTCGATCTGCCCGGCAACACCGTGGTGGTCCGCTCCCTGCCGGGGCACCTGCCGGCGGCGCAACGGTTCGCCGCTGCCGCCGGGGTCGCCGCCGAGGTACGGGTGCTGGCCTCGACGGAGCAGCCTCGGCCGTTGTACGCCCTGCAGGGCGGCGACAAGTACTCCATCGGCACCTCGTTCTGCTCGATCGGGTTCAGCGTGCAGGAGGTCGGCTTCGTCACCGCCGGGCACTGCGCCGCACCGGGTGCGCTCACCGGATGGAACGGGGCCGCCCTGGGTACCTGGGGCGGCTCGTCCTTCCCGGGCGACGACCACGCCTGGGTACAGGCCAACGACGACTGGGCGCCGACCGCGGACGTGGCCGGCGTCGGCCCGGTCGACGGCTCCGAGGAGGCGGTCGTCGGCGCCTCGGTGTGCCGGTCCGGACACACCACCAAGGCGCGCTGCGGCATCATCCAGGCCAAGGACGAGACCGTGAACTATCCGCAGGGCACGGTGACCGGGATGACCCGGACGAATGCCTGCGCCCAGCCCGGTGACTCGGGCGGGCCGTTCATCTCCGGCACCCAGGCCCAGGGCGTCACCTCGGGCGGCTCCGGGAACTGCACCGTCGGCGGCACCACCTACTTCCAGCCGGTCAACGAGATCCTCACCACCTACGGCCTCACCCTCACGACGCGCTGGAACGGTTGGAGCGCGGTGCCCGGCAACGTCGTCACCCACAGCGCGCCGGCCACCACGACCTACTTCGACAGCCAGTACCTGTTCGCCCGGGCGACCGATGACTCCATCAAGGTCAGCCGGTTCACCGGGACCGCATGGAGCGGCTGGAGCGATGTGGCCCCCGGTACCATGCGCACCGCCAGCGCGCCGGCCGCCACCGTCTACAACGGATCGCTGCACCTGTTCGCCCGCGGAGACGAAGACTACGAGCTCTGGCTCAACCGGCTCACCGGTACGGTATGGAGCGGCTGGACCGCGGTCCCGAGCGCGGTGACCTACAGCGCACCCGCCGTAACCGTCAACAACGGATCCCTGTACCTGTTCATCCGACGAACCGATGACTCCGTCGCCGTCAACCGACTCACCGGCACGACCTGGAGCGGCTGGACCGCGGTCCCCGGCAGCGGAGTGACCAGCAGCGCGCTGGGGGCCACCGTCCACAACGGGTCGCTGCACCTGTTCGCCCGTGGACGCAGCGACAATGCCATCTACCTCAACCGGCTCACCGGCACGGCGTGGAGCGGCTGGAGCGCGGTCCCCGGCATGACGGCGACCACCAGTGCCCCGGCGGCCACAGCGGTCGGCAACACCCTGTATCTGGTCATCCGCGGGCTGGACAACTCCATCGTCCTCAACCGGCTGACCGGCACGACCTGGACCGGCTGGAGCGTTTTGCCCGGCAACGGCGAGACCCCCGACGGACTGGCCGCCAACGCCGTGGGCGGCAGACTCGAACTGTTCGCCCGGGGAACGGAAAACCGCATCTGGTCCTACCGGACGACCCCGTAGCGGCACACGTGAGACCTGGCGCGGCAACCTGTCCGGCGGACACCGAGTCCCGTGTCCGCCGGACGCCGGCAACCCACGACCGGGCTCAGCTCGCCTCGGCCACCTCGTCCCAGAATCCGCACTGGTGCGCGGTCCGGATGTCGATGGGAGCGACGCCGCGCGGCCCGGGGGCCAGCCGCAGCGCGTTGGCCTTGGCCGGGTCGTAGCGGGGCCAGTGCGGGGTACCCCGGTGGTTCGGGTCGCCCTGCTGGGCGTACCCGGTCCAGTAGTCGACCATCAGCGTGGAGAGCGCCTTCTGCTGCGGCGTGAAGGCCGCGGGGAGGCCGAAGCTCGGATCCGTCATCCGCAGGTACGGCAGCTCCGCGCCGTGGGTGGGCCCGGCCAGCGCGGGCGGCAGTGGGATGGCGAGCGACTGCGGCGGCGCGGGATCCGCGAACTGGTAGAAGCGCACCGGGGAGACCGCGGCGAGTTCGCCGGCGGCGGTCACCGAGGGGCAGACCCAGAAGTGGTCGGTCTGGGTGGCGGCCAGCGCGGCGCTCGGCGAGGCGTACGCCTCGACCGGGTAGCGTGTCAGCACCTCGTCGGCGGCGGAGCCGAAGATCTCCCGTACCCGTGCGACGTACGACTCCTCGGTGACCGGCGCGCCCAGCGCGTCGTTGAGGAAGTACGTGAACAGACTCGGTGCTGCTGGACTGGACCACCTACGGCGAGGAGGTCGACCTCGACACGGCCGCCCGGGAGCTGGTGGTCGCCTTCCACCGGGCTACCCGGCGCGACCCCGACGACCGCTGACGCCGTACGCCGGGAGGCGTCGTCGGCGGACGGTCACCGGTCCGGCGGGTTAGCGGGCAGGGCCCGCACCTGGTCGAGCCAGCGTGCGACCACCCGCAGTTCGGCCGGTGTGAACCCGGCGGTGAGTCGGTCGTCGAGTTCGGCCAGGATCGTCCTGGCGTCGACCAGGGTTTCCCGCCCCGCGTCCGTGAGGTGCAGCCGGACCGCTCGCGCGTCGGCCGGGTCCGTCGCCTTGACCAGCAGCCCGCTGGCCGCGAGCCGGCTCAGCAGCCCGCTGACGCCGGACACCGACCCGCCGAGAGCCGCGGCGACCTCGCTCACCAGTGCGCCGTCGTGCCTGGCGACGTGGAAGAGCACCCCCGCACCGGCGGCTCCCACCTTCCGGCCGCCGGAACGCGCCTCGATCCAGCGCCGCAGCGACTTCTCGGCGGCGACGAGTCCGAAGATCAGTCGGGGCGGGGCGCCACGCCGGGTCATGGTTGCTCGGTCGGGACGTGCTGGAGGAGCCATTCCAGCAGGGCCGGCCATGCCCGTTCGCCCACGCCCCGACGCAGCAGGCCGTGGTGCCCCACCCTGGCCGCGCCCAGTTCGGCCGGGGTGTACGTGCGCCGCGTGACGGTCGTGGACGTCAGACGGTCGGTGATCGCCTCGATCTGCCGCGGCGTCGCCCAGGGATCGTCGGAGGCGCCGAGGGCGAGCACCGGCGCGACGACGGCGGCAGCCCGAGCCGCGGCGTCCATCGTGGGATCGTCGAAGAAGTAGCCCGGTCTGCGGGACCAACCGCTCCACTCCAGCATCGCCGCCGCCGGGAAGTCCTCGCCCAGCCCGAGCCGCCGACCGGGCATGTATCCGATGGTGCGGGCCAGGGTCGGCCCCAGGACGTCGAGTACGAGGGCGACCCGACGCCGTTCCCCGACGCTCGGGATCGTCCGGGTCACCCCGGCGTGCGAGGCGACCGTCGCGAAGGCGCGGAGCGACCCGGTGCCGTGGTTCAGCGCGAGTGCGTGCCCGCCGAGGCTGTGCCCGACGGCGACCTGGGGCACGTCCGGTAGCCGCCCGTCGACCCACTCGGCGACGGCGGGGACGTCCTGGCTCATCCAGTCGCGCATCCGCAGACGCTTGTTCGCCCGTGGCGTGCCCGATCGGCCGGTGCCCCGGTAGTCGTAGGTGATCGCGGCACAGTCGTTCGCCGTGACGAACGTCCCGAAGCCCGCGTAGTACCTTTCCGGCGTCGCCGTCGCGGGGTGCACGACGACGACGGCCCGCGGTGCGCCGGCCGGTAGCCACAGGGTGCCGGCGATCGCGCCACCCGCGGGCACGGTCACGACGATGTCCTGGCGGTTGCCGACGGTCGGATTAGTTCGCATGCGAACAATCTAGCAACCCGCCTGAGCGGCCCGGTCTCGCCGGCCGCTGTCGGACGCGGGTCGCGCCGCGCCGCTACGTCAGGTCGCCGCGTCCACGCAACGCCTCGGCCAGCGCCTCCAGCCGCGTACGCGTGCCCGCATGCTCGCCGAAGTGGACAGCCACCTGGGCGGCTCCGGCTTCCCCGTACGCGAGCACCTCGTCCGCGATGCGCCCGACCGGCGCGGTGCCGTCCCAACTGATCCGCGCCCCTGCCACGACCCTGCGGTCACCCGCGAGGTCGGCCAGCGTCCGGGCCCGCTCGGCGAACGCGTCGGGGTCGGTGGGAAGGCCCTGCCAGATGTCGGCGTACCGCGCCGCGCGGCGTAGTGCGGCGTCGCTGTTGCCGCCGACCATGATCGGTACCCGGCCCGCCGGGACGGGCGCGAAGACCCCGCTCTCGTAGGAGAATCGCCGGCCCCGGTAGGGCGCCGTCCCACCGCCGAACAGGTGGTGCAGCAGGGCGAGCGTGTCGTCGGTGATCGCGCCACGGCGTTCGTAGTCGGCTCCGACGGCGTCGAACTCCGGCCTGTTCCAGCCCACGCCGACGCCGAGAATCACCCGCCCGGCGGAGAGCCGGTGCAGCGTCGCGACCTGTTTGGCGAGCACGAACGGGTTCCGCAGCGGCGCGACCAGCACCGACGTCCCCAGTCGCAGGCGTCGGGTGACGGCGGCCAGGTGCCCGATGGTCACCAGCGGCTCGTACACCCCGCCGAAGGTGGTGCCGTACTCACCCGGGGGCAGCACGTGGTCGGGAAGCCACGCGGTGCCGTATCCCGACTCCTCGGCGGCGCGCGCCAGTTCGACGAGTGTCCGCGCGGGCATCGACGGTGACTCGTCCGGCAGCACCACCTGAAGCTCCATGACCGACCGAACCCCGGGCGGACCGACGCCATTCCCGTACCGGGAGAACCCGCGGGCCCGCACTGAGAGTGCCCACGTCGGTGGTGTCGGGTTGCCGCCGGTCCCAGGCGCTGTTTACATGATCGGGAAACAGCTTCGATCACCACGCCACGCAGGCGGGGAACCCGATGGACCTGAGGTGCGGTCGTCAGGCGACGGAGAAAAGGAGAGCGAATGACCGACGAGGTGGCGGTTCGCATCGCCCGCCCGTGCACCGACCTCGCGGCCGCCGAGCGCTTCTACGTACAGGGCCTCGGCCTTGACCTGCTGCACCGGATCGCCGCGAGCGGCCCGGCGGAACACGACCTGCTCATTGTCGGCTGGCGGCACGCGGCGTGGCATCTGGAGTTGGTCGGTGGCGCCAACCTGACGGCGAAGCCGGCACCCACCAGCGAGGATCTGCTCGTTCTCTATCTGGGCGACCCCGTCGACGAGACCCTGGTGACGCGACTGGAGCAGGCCGGGGGCAGCGTCGTCGGGCAGGGGCCGTACTGGGACCGCTGGGGCGTCACGGTGCGGGATCCGGACGGTTACCGACTCGTCCTCGCCAGCCGGCGCTGGTCGAACGCCGGCTGACGGCATCGTTCGTACGCGACCTCGGGCGACGTCGCCGGCGCCGGTCCGGGAACCGATGCCCTGACACCGTCGCCGGCAAGGGGGGATCGGCGGGCCGTGGCTGCGTCGACGGGCGGGCGGTAGAAACGATGCAGCACCGAGGGAGGAGACGCATGGTTATCGACCGGACCGGACTGGCGGAGTTCCTCCGGCGCCGCCGGGAGTCGCTGCAACCGGAGGACGTCGGCCTTCCCCGTGGACAACGCCGCAGGACCACCGGGCTACGCCGCGAGGAGGTCGCCTCTCTCTGCCACATGTCGACCGACTACTACTCCCGCCTCGAACGGGAACGTGGGCCCCAGCCGTCCGAGCAGATGATCGCGTCGATCGCGCAGGGACTTCACCTCTCCCTCGACGAGCGTGACCATCTCTTCCGGCTCGCCGGGCACAACCCGCCGACCCGGGTACGGCCAGCGAGCACATCAACCCCGGCCTGCTGCGCATCCTCGACCGTCTGCGCGACACGCCCGCGGAGATCGTGACCGAACTCGGCGAAACGCTGCGGCAGAGTCCGCTGGGCGTCGCGCTCACCGGTGACACGACCCGCTACACCGGCCCGGCGCGCAGCATCGGCTACCGGTGGTTCACCGACCCTGAGGTCCGGCAGCTGTACCCCACGGAGGATCATCCGTTCCTCTCCCGGGTCTTCGCCTCCGGGTTGCGCGAAATCGTCACGCTTCGCGGTTCCGGTTCCCGGGCGGCGCACTTCGCCGACCTTCTCCTCGCCCAGAGCGCGGAGTTCCGGAGCGTGTGGGACGACCACGAGGTCGGCATCCGTCCCCACGAGGTCAAACGCTTCATCCACCCCGAGGTCGGCCTGCTGGAACTGAGCTGCCAGACGTTGCTCGACCCGTACCAGTCACACCACCTGCTCGTCTACACCGCCGTTCCGGGCAGCGAGAGCTACGAGAAGCTGCAGCTGCTGTCCGTCATCGGCACGCAGGCGCTGCGCTGACGCCCGCCACCCGACACAGCCCTAAGACGGGGATCTGCGACGCACACGGGTCCCACGCCTCGATATTAAACTTCATCTATGGATCGAGGTTGGCCGCTGGTGGGGCGCGGGGACGAACTACGTTCCATCGAGGCGGCGATGCGGTCCGGCACCCCGCACGGCGTACTGCTGGCCGGTCCGGCCGGGGTCGGCAAGACCCGGCTGGCCCGCGAGGTGCTCACCGCGGCGGAACAGCGCGGCGCCGTCACCCGGTGGGTCGTCGGTACGGAGCCGTCGCGAGGGCTTCCGCTGGGCGCCTTCGCGGCGCTGCTCGGTGCCCTGAGCGGGGACCCGACGGCGCTGGTGGCGCAGGCGTCCCGGGTGCTCGTCGCGGATGCGGGCGACGGACCGGTCGTGCTCGGGGTCGACGACGCCCACCTGCTCGACGAGATGTCGGCGCTGCTGGTGCACCAGTTGGTCCTGCACTCCGCGGCGGTCGTGGTCGCCACCGTACGCACCGGTGAGACGGTGCCGGACCTGGTCACCCACCTGTGGAAGGACGGATACCTCGAACGGCTCGAGGTGGCGCCGCTCGAACAGCGGCAGACCGGATCGTTGCTGGAAGCCGTCCTGGGCGGACCGGTGGAGAGCAAGACCGTACGCCGCGTCTGGCAGATCACCCAGGGAAACGCGTTGTACCTGCGGCACTTCGTCGACGGCGAGATCGAGGCCGACCGGCTGCGCCCGGTACGGGGGGTGTGGCGGTGGTCGGGCGGCGGGGTGTCGCCCGGCCTGACCGACCTGGTGACGATCCGGATGGGCGAACTGGCCGAGCCCGTGGCGACCGTGGTCGACCTGCTCGCCCTCGCCGAACCGCTGGGTGTCCGCCTGCTCGCCCGGCTCGCCGACCCGGCGGCGATCGAACAGGCCGAGCGGGCCGGGCTCGTCCGCGCCGAACAGGACGGCCGGCGGCTGGAGGCCCGGCTGACCCACCCGCTGTTCGGGGAGGTCAGACGCGCCCGGATGGGAGTACTGCGGGCCCGCCGGCTTCGCGGCCGGATCAGCCGGGCGATCGCCGACACCGGGAGCCGCCGGGCCGACGACACCCTCCGTCGGGCCGTACTGGCGCTGGACTCGGACCTGGAACCGGACCGGCGGCTGCTGCTCGACGCGGCCAGCCGCGCCGGCCAGTTGTGCGACCTCCCGCTGACGGTACGTCTCGGGCAGGCGGCGCAGGCCGCCGGCGGCGGATTCGAGGCACACATGATCACGATGGCGGCGCTCAACGGACTGAGCCGTCCGGCGGGCGCCGAGGCCGCGGCGCTGGCCGCGACGGCGGGTACGGACGACGAGGTGGCCCGTGCCACGGTGGCCCAGGTGCTCAACCTGGCGTGGATGGCGTTGCGGCCCGCGCCGGCGGAGGCGATCCTGGCGGCGGCCGAGGCACGGATCGTCGGCGACCCGGGGCGCACCCGGCTCCTGGCGCTCCGCGCGTTGTTCGACGGGCAGCGTGCCCGGCCGGCCACGGCGATCGAGGCGGCGACGGCCGCGCTCGCGGCACCGGACCTGCCCGACGAGTCGGCCGCCCTCGCCGCCACCGGATACGTCGTCAGCCTGGCCACCGTCGGCCGGGCCGACGAACTCGCCGCCGCGACCGCACGCGGCCTGGCCTCGGCCGGCCGGTCGGCGGAGTTCGGCTACGTACGCTTCCCGCTGATCACCTCGCAACTCACCGGGTTGCGTCTGGCCGGCTACCTCCGGGAGGCGGCCGACATCGCGTACGCCGGCTGGGAGTCCGTGCGGGGCCTCGACCTGCCGGCGTTGATCAGCACGGTGCTGGTGGGTGACGTCACCCTGGCCCAGGGGCGGCCGGTCAGCGCCCTGCGTTGGCTGCGTGAGGCGCACGCCGGCCTGGAGCGGTTCGACGAGGCCGGCGGTTTCGAGCACGTGTGCCTGATTCCACTGGGCCGGGCGCTGGCGCTGACGGGTGACCTGACCGCGGCGGCCGACGTCCTGGCCAGACTGCGCACCCGGCAGCACCCGATGGTGCTGTTCCTCCAGCCCGACCTGGTCCTGTCCCACGCCTGGCTGGCCGCCGCGCAGGGCGTGTCGAGCGAGGCGGTCACGCTCGCACACGAGGCGGCGTCGATCGCGGCGACGACCGGACAGTTCGCCCACGAGGTGCTGGCGCTGCACACCGCGGTCTGCTTCGGCGACCGGTCGGTGGCCGGGCGGCTCACCACGCTGGCCGCCCGGGTGGACGGCCCGCGCGCCCCGGCGGCCGCCACGCACGCGACGGCGTTGGCCGCCGACGACGGCGACGGCCTCTGGACCGCGTCGGACCTGCTGGAGCGGATGGGTGACCAGTTGGCCGCCGCCGACGCGGCGGCGCAGGCGGCGGCCGCGTACCGGCGGGGCAACCGGCGCGGGGCGGCACATCGGGCCGCCGCGCGGGTACACCGGCTCACCGAACACTGCGAGGGTGTCCGGACCCTGGCGACGAGCACCACCGTCCAACCCCTGCCGCTCACCGGACGCGAGCGCGAGATCGGCGGACTGGCCGCCCGGGGCATGACGAACCGGGAGATCGCGCACCGCCTGGTCGTGTCGGTACGCACCATCGAGAACCACCTCTACCGGATCAACGCGAAGCTGGGCACCGGCGGCCGGGCCGAGCTTGCCGAGGTGTTCCACGAGGAGATGCCCGTACCGCGACCCACGGCCCGCGACGACCACGACCGGTGACCGGGGCAGGGAGGTGCCCGGGCCCTACCGTCCGGCACCCCGGCGGGTCGGCGGCCTGACCCGCACCCGTTCCTCCTCGGGCCGCGTCTCGATGTCGCCGAGCTGGTCCAGGATCGTCTGCCGCAGGTCGTCGTAGTCCTCGAACCGGTGGTCATGGAAGAGCGTGTAGCCGGTCCACATCAGATTGGCGCAGACCCGGGGCGGCACCTCGCCGGTCGCCGCGCCCATCCCGACCAGCGCCACCGAGGCGATGCTGCCCGGCGCCCGCCGGTTCTGGATGTGGATCGCCTGGAACGCGGCGGCGCAGGCCAGCGCGACGTTCAGCGTCTCGCTGACGTTCTCCGCCGACCGCACCATCGTCGGCGTCGAGATCAGGAACCGCGGGTTCTCCGCCCCGGACGGTACGCAGACGGCGCTGCCCACCGGCAGCACACCGCCGAACCGGTCCTTGATCGCCCGCTGCACCCGCAGCTGGATGCCGGCACCGAGGTGCCGCCGGATCACCGCGTCGACCCCGCCGTCCATCCGCCCCAGCGAGTTGGTCGGGCTGACCCAGGCGTCGACCTGATGGTTCAGGATCGAACCCCGGCTGATCCGTACCTCGGGGGTGTCGGCGAACGCCGCCCGCCACGCCTGCACCACCCTCGTGTTGACGTCCGTCAGCACCACGTCGAGCAATGGCGCGGCCTGTTCCAGGGACATGGCTTCACTCCGGTTGCGGCAGGGGGAACTTCCAGTGGCCACGGAAGCTACCAAGCCGCACCGACAATCCGGGTTTTGGTCGGTGGTGTGCCCTACCTTCTCGGGGGCTGTACGAAATCCCCTCGACCGCCCGTGCCGTAGCCGGCACGGCCCGCCGATCCAGGAGCACACGATGAGCGAGCCCACCGCTCCCACGACGCCGGACCCGAACGACCCGCTGGCGCTCGCCGAACTCTTCACCGGTGGCGGTGAGCCGTGGCTGCCGTTGCTGAAGCCGGTCATCGAGGCGCAGCCGGCCGCGGCGACGTTCATCGGCCCGGGGCGCGGCCCGGGTGTCGTACCGGTCCGGGAGCTGACCTTCCAGGCGCTCAAGCCGCACCCGCCGGAGAAGTGGAAGGTCGTCGTCTTCGGACAGAACCCGTACCCGAGGCCGGAGAGCGCCACCGGCATCGCGATGTTCGACAACACCTTCCACAACTGGGCGGACAGCCAGTTCGGTCGGGTGGTCAGCATCCGCTGCATCATCAAGGCGGCGGCGATGTGGAAGTACGGCATCCCGAAGAAGACCCCGATCGCCGACATCCGCGCCCTGCTGAAGCAGCACGACACCGTGCAGCCGCCGGAGTGGTTCCAGGCGATGCTGACCCAGGGCGTACTGCTGCTCAACGCGGCACTGACCGCGAGCGGCGACGGTTCGCTGGCCACCGACCAGCACACCGCGTTCTGGCGGCCGGTCGTCGAACGGCTCGTCGAGGAGATCCTGAAGGCCAAGCAGAACGCCGACGAGGCCGACCGTGGCGTGGTCTTCGCCTGGTGGGGCGCGCACGCCCGCGGCCTCAAGAGCCTCGTGCTCCGGCTCCAGAGGAAATACCCGGACGTGCCGGTCCGGCACATCGACCACCCGAACCCGGCGGCACAGGGTGACATCTTCTGCGACGGCGACCACTTCGCGGTGGTGAACGCGGCGCTGGCCGGGCTCGGCGCCGACGAGATCGACTGGCTGCCCAGCAAGGGATGGAGCACGAACGCGGCCCGGACCGGCGGGGCGGACACCGGCACGGCCGACCGGATGGGCGCGTTCATCACCTCGACCATGGAGCTGCACCAGCTCTATCTCGAACGACTCGCCAGCGTCAAGGACGAGGGCCTGGTCCTGCCGGCGATCACCGGCGTCCTCGACGTTCCGCTGATGGACTTCCGCGAGGCGGTCGCCCCGGTCGCCGAGCTTCTTGCCGGGCTCAACTGGCACGTGGAGCAGTCGTACCGGTTCGGCACGAAGCAGGCGGAGTCCACCGACGCCGGCCTGTCCGTCGACGAGGCCGCCGCCGTCTACCTCTACACCTGCGAGTCGGCGTTCTACCGGCAGATCAACGCCACCCTGCGGCACGCCGACCGCGGCCGGGTGGTGCCGTACCTGCCGTACCTGCGGTTGCTCTTCTCCGCCCTGGACCGGCTGCCGGTCCGTACCGGGCCGTTGTGGCGCGGCGTGTCGCTGGACCTGCGGTCGCAGTACCCGGTCGGCAGGACCGTGACCTGGTGGGGCGTCTCCTCGTGTACGTCGAAGCTCGATGTCGCCCAGGGGTTCCTCGGCCGCCGCGGCCGGCGGACCCTCTTCGAGGTACGTCCCGAACGGGCGGTCGGCATCCGCCGCTACTCCGCTTTCACCGGTGAGGAGGAGTTCCTTCTCGCCCCCGGTACCCAGCTCGAGGTGACCGAGGTGACCGCCGAGCGTGGCGGTCTCTGCACGGTGCGGTTGACCGAACTGGCCGCCGAGCGCCTGGTGGCCTGACCGGTCGCAGGGCGTCGCCGGGCCGGGAGCCCGACCGGTCCGGCCCGGCGTCCCCGCGACCGTCCGATCTGGACGAACTGGTGCCGGAACGGGCGCGGTGGCTACGCTGCGGCGCTCACCGCGCCGGCTCGGGCTCCCCGCCCCGACTGATCCGCAGGGTCAGCACATCGGTGCGGACCGTGATGTGTCCGTGGAAGAGGGCCGCGCCGCCCGCTCCGTAGCCGATCTGGGTGGCGGTGACCAGCGGATGCCCGATGGCCACGCCGAGCCGGGTGGTGGCCTCCTCGTCGGCGAGCACGGCGGCGAGTTCGATCTCGGCCCGCCGCACCGGCATGCCGGTCGCGCTGGCGAGGAACTCGAACATGTCCAGGTCGATGCTGACCAGCCCGGACGGGTCGAGGTCGCGGCCGTCGAAGCGCAGCGGCAGATGGTCGCGGATCCAGGCCGCCGCGACACCGTCCACGGCGAAGAGCCGGTCGACCCGCCACACCAGCGAGTCCGGCTCCACCCGAGGACCTTGGCGCAGTCAGCCGGGCATCTCGCCCGGCTGACCGCCGCGTCCTGGAGCGTCGGCCGGTGGCCCGAGGCGGTGATCCGGTCCCGCAGGGCGGTGACGTCACCGATCGACACCGGCACCCGCTCGGCGCCACCGTGCACGAAGGTGCCGATGCCCCAGGTACGGGTCACGACTCCCTCCACGGCGAGTCGGCCCAGCGCCTCGCGCACGGTGGCCCGGCTGACCTCCAGCCGGTCGGCCAGGTCCCGCTCGTTGGGCAGCTTGTCGCCCGACCGGAACTCGCTGCTGATCAGCTGCCGTAGTCGACCGTGTGCGGTCTGTAGCGCGGTTTCGCGCCGAGCCATCCGCCCTCACCTCATCGCTCCCGCCGCCGTCGACGGCGTACGGAGTGTAGTTCGTCGGTGCTCTCCCGGCCGATCGGCCGGGAGGCCATTACCAGACCTGTTCGAGCACCCGGATGGTGTTGCCGCCGATGACCTTGGCGATCTCGTCGTCCGAGTAGCCGTGCGTGACCAGCCAACCGACGATGTTCCCGAACGCCTCGCCCGGGTTCTCCAGCCCGGCCACGTACTCCACCCGGGGGTGCTCCGGCCGGTTGCCGGCGTCGTGGGCGTAGTTGGCGGCGTACGTGTTGTGCACCCCGACGTGGTCACCGAACATGGTGTCCGGACCGAACGTGACGTGGTCGATGCCGACCAGATCCACACAGTACGTGAAGTGGTCCATCACCGACTCGATCGAATGGTGCTTGTGCGTCTCGGAGAGAGTCGTGTGCGGAGCGGCCTCGATGCCGATCACGCCACCCCGTTCGGCGCAGGCCCGGATCACCTCGTCCGGCTTCATCCGGGAGGTGTTCCAGACCGAGCGGGCGCCGGCGTGGGTGATGAACACCGGTACCCGGCTGGCCTCGATCACGTCCAGCGAGGTCTGGTCGCCGGAGTGCGAGATGTCGATGGCGATGCCGAGCTTGTTCATCCGGTCCACCGCGCGCCGGCCGAAGTGGGTCAGCCCGCCGTCGTGCCGCTCGGAAAGGCCACCGCCGAGCATGTTCGCCTGGCTGTACGCGATGCCGAGCTGGCGGACGCCGAAGCCGTACAGGATGTCGATCCGATCCAGCTCGTTCTCGATCGGGCTGCAGCACTCCAGCCCGGCGACCAGGGCCAGCCGGCCGTCCTGCTTGGCGGCGCGGATGTCGGCCAGCGACGTGGCCAGGAAGACATGGTCCTGCTTGTAGAGGTCACTCATCCGCATCCCGAGGGCGTAGACGAGGTCGTTCCACTTCCAGCCGTTCTCACTGGTCACGCAGGAGGCGCCGGCCATGAAGTTGTCGAAGACCGCGGTCAGGCCGGAGCGGGCGAGCCCCTCGTAGCCGGTGCGCTGGCGTGCGGTGCGGTTGTAGGTCCGCAACTCGCGGACGTCCGCGGGCAGGATCACCGGGTGCTCGTGCAGGGAGATCGCGGCGTGCTCGGTGAGCAGCCGGGTGACCCGCGCGCGCTGGTCGCCGGTCAGGCCGAGGTCGTGCTCCGGTACCCGGCCGACCTCCTCCGCCAGCTCGAACACCCGGTAGTCCGAGTGCGGCTCCAGGTACGAGTACGACCGGTGGCCCTTGTAGCGGGCAGCGGGTTCTTGCAGCAAGACACCTTCTCCTTCTGGGACGGATCGCCGGCGGTTACGCGGCCAGCGGGAAGTGGCAGGCGACCGGATGTTCGCCGGCGGCCAGCGGCGGTTCGGTGGTGGCGCAGGTATCGGTCGCCTGCCAGCAGCGGGTCCGGAACCGGCAGCCCGACGGCGGGTTGACCGGGCTGGGCGGGTCACCGGCGAGCAGGATCCGCTTGCGCTCCCGGCGTCCGGCCGGATCGGGCACCGGCACGGCGGAGAGCAGTGCGCTGGTGTACGGGTGCCGCGGCGACTCGTACAGGCTCTGCTCAGGACCGGTCTCCACCAGCTTGCCGAGGTACATCACGGCGACGCGGTCGGAGATGTGCCGCACCACGGACAGGTCGTGGGCGATGAAGACGTACGCCACCCCGAGTTCCTCCTGGAGCTGTTCCAGAAGGTTGACCACCTGCGCCTGGACCGACACGTCCAGCGCGGAGACCGGCTCGTCGCAGACGATCACATCGGGGCGGAGCGCGAGCGCCCGGGCGATGCCGATGCGCTGGCGCTGCCCGCCGGAGAACTGGTGCGGGTAGCGGTCCAGGTGCAGGCTGGGGTCGAGGCCGACCAGGTCGAGCAGTTCCTTGATCCGCTCGATCCGGCGCCGGCGGTCCAGCACGTCAGGGTGGATCTCGAAGGGCTGGAGCAGGATCTCCCGGATGGTGCGGCGGGGGTTCAGCGAGGTGTACGGGTCCTGCAGCACGATCTGGATCCGCCGCCGCAGCGCCCGCAGCTCCCGCCCCCTGGCCTGGTGCACCACCGACTTGCCGAAGCGCACCGCGCCGGAGGTGGGCTGTTCCAGGCCGACCAGCATGCGGGCCAGGGTGGTCTTGCCGCAGCCGGACTCGCCCACCACGCCGAGTGTCTCGCCCCGGCGCAGGTCGAAGGAGACCCCGTCGACGGCCTTGACCAGGCCGCCCGAGGTGAACGGGATCCGCCCCTTGAGCGGGAAGTGCTTGACCAGGTTCTCGACCCGTAGCACCACGTCATCGTTGGGTGGCACCGAGCACCTCCTCGTGGTGGTGGCAGGCGCTGCTCCGGTCGGCCGGCAGTGCCCGCAGCGGCGGCAGGGTCACCAGGCATTCGTCGGTGGCCCGGGGACAACGCAGGTGGAACGGGCAGCCGGCGGGCAGCCGGGCCGGGTTGGGCGGAGCGCCGGGGATCGCGTAGAGCCGTTCGTCGCGCCGGTCCACCCGTGGCATGGAGGCGAGCAGCCCCTCGGTGTACGGGTGCGCCGGGCCGGCGAAGATCTGTTCGACCGTGCCGCGCTCGACGATCCGGCCGGCGTACATCACCGCCACGTCGTCGGCGACCTCGGCGACCACCCCGAGGTCGTGGGTGATCAGCAGCAGACCCATTCCGCTGTCCCGCTGGATCTCCGCGAGCAGTTCCATCACCTGGGCCTGCACGGTCACGTCCAGGGCGGTGGTCGGCTCGTCGGCGATCAGCAGGTGCGGCTCTAGGGAGATGGCCAGCGCGATCATGATGCGCTGGCGCATACCGCCGGAGAACTGGTGCGGGTAGTCGCGGATCCGGTCTTTGGCGGCCGGGATCCGGACCCGGTCGACGAGCTCGATGGCGCGGCGCCGGGCGTCCGCCCTGGACATGCCCCGCCGGACCCGCAGTACCTCCGTGATCTGGTCCCCGACGGTGAAGACCGGGTTGAGCGCGGCCATCGCGTCCTGGAAGACCATGCCGATCTCTTCGCCGCTGACCCGGTCGCGCTGCTTGCGCGGCAGGGTCAGCAACTCCCGGCCCCGCAGCTGGACCGAACCCGTGATCCTGGCCGGTGGGACGTCGAGAATGCCCATCACCGCCTGTGCGGTGACGCTCTTGCCGGAGCCGGACTCGCCGAGGATGGCCAGGGTCTGCCTCGAGTCGACCTGGAGCGACACCCCGTTGACCGCGTTGACCGGTCCGCTCGGGCCGGGGAACGCGACCCGCAGGTCGGCGATCTCCAACAGCGTCATCGCAGCACTCCGGCTCTGCCCAGGAAGTCCCGCACCACCCGCTGGAACTTCTCCGGCTCCTCCAGTTGCGGCGAGTGGCCGGACTCCTCGAAGACCACCAGCTCACCGTTGGGGATCAGGTCCGCGATGACCCGCGACGCCTCGACCGGGGTACGCCAGTCGTGCCGGCCCACGGTGACCAGGGTCGGGCAGGTGATCGACGGCAGCTTCGGCTTGAGGTCGTACCTGGGCATGTTCTGCCCGAAGGCCGCGTTGTGGGTCCGGTAGTGGAACCGGGTGGCGGCCAGCCGCGCCTCGTCCTTGGCCGGGTCGTGCTGGTGGTCGTAGAGCGGCAGGATGGCCCCCCAGTAGTCACGCAGCTGCTCGTTGCTCTCGAACCGGCCGGTGCCGATCCGGTCGATGACCCACTCCGGAATCACCGAACGGTCGGTGTTGCGCGCCCGCTCGACCGCGAGGTGGTCGTGCGCGGTGTCCGCCGCGGTGTCCCGCAGCACCAGCGCGGAGACCCGGTCCGGGTGGGCGATCGCGTACTCCAGGGCGATGAACCCGCCGTACGACCCGCCGGCCATCACGATCTTCTCGTAGCCGAAGTGCTCCCGGATCGCGTCCACGTCGGCCACCCACTGCTCGTGGGTGAACGGCTCGTCGTCGCTGGACTCGCCGGATCCGCGGGCGTCGAAGACGATGACCCGCATCCGGTCGGCGAACGGCCCGAAGGAGCGCTTCGGCTCGCTGCGCGAGCCCAGGCCCGGTGCGCCGTGGTGCACGATCATCGCCGGTGCGTCGGTCGGGCCGAAGGTCTCGACGACCAGTTCCGCTCCGTTGATCTTCATCGGACCCCCTCGATGACGTTGGATGCCAGGTCGCGTGGGTAGCCGGTGAGCCGGCGCGGGCCGGTCTCCGTCACCAGGACCGTGTCGGAAATGCGGTAGCCGGCGTGGCCGGGAACGTAGACACCGGGCTCGCTGGAGAGCAGCATCCCGGGAGCGAGCACGGTGTCGTCGCCGTCCTCGACCCAGGGCGCCTCGTGGTTCTGCAGCCCGATGCCGTGCCCCTGCCGGTGCCGGATGTAGTCGCCCAGGCCCTGCTCGCGCAGCACGTCCAGGCAGATCCTGTTCACCTCGGCGCAGGTACGGCCGGCGGTCATCGCCTGGGTGCCGACCTCCTGCGCCTGCCGGTCGGCCTCGTAGTAACGCACCTGCTCGGCGGTGGGCTCCCCGATGATGAACGTGCGTTCGCTCTCCACGAACCGGCTCGCCACCGCCGCGCCGAGGGAGAGGATCAGCGTGTCGCCCGGCTGGATCCGTCGACGCGTCGGCAGGCCGTGCGGCAGCGCCGAGTTCGGGCCGGCGTAGACCAGCCCGCCGGCCAACTTGGTGGTGTAGACGACCATGTCGTACTCGGCGTACATCCGGTCGGTGCCGTAGCCGATCACGTGCCGGGCGATCTCGTCCTCGCGGGGAGTGGTCCGCCGCTGGCCAGCGCCTCCTCGATCAGCGCCCGGCCGGCACCGAGCATCTCGTCGCAGATCCGGGCGGCGGCCTCGTGGAACGGGATCTCCTCGGGGAACTTGCGCAGCCGCAACTTCGCCACCGCGTCGGTGGTCTCCAACGTCGCCCCGGCGATGGCCCGGGACAGCGCCTTGAACGCGCCGACCGACACCCCGGCACCCACCCCGATCCGGCGGACCGGCCCGCCGGGGCGGGACAGCGCCGAGGCCAGGGTCTGCTCGGCGGTGACCACGCCCGGAAACTCGAAGTAGCTGACCGTCGGGATGGTCACGCCCTGCTGGGCGGCGTACTCCTCGTCGAGGCGCGGGATGACCAGCAGCGGATCTCCCTCGCGCGGCATCCAGAGGTAGACCGGACGCTCGGTGGCGATGTAGAAGAAGCCGCTGAGGAAGGCGACGTCCGCCGGGGACGTGGCCAGGAAACCGTCCAGGCCGCGCTCGTCGAGCGCCGCGCCGAGCCGGGTACGGACGCTGGTGTAGAAACTCTCGGGCAGTCGCATGGGTCAGCCTCCGTTGCGGCGGGGGTCACGGGAGTCGTTGAACCGCGTACCGGCCAGCGTCGCCGCCAGCACCAGGAACAGGATCGCCAGCGACGGGAAGAGCGTCTGCCACCAGGCGATCGCGATCGTGCCGCTGCGCTGGGCGTTGAGCAGGATGCGTCCCCAGGACCAGGCGTCCGGGTCGCCGAGGCCGAGGAAGCTCAGCCCGGCCTCGGAGATGACCGCCCGGGATGCGGTGAGCAGCACGCTGACGACCATCAGCGAGACGACCGCGGGCAGGATCTCCCGGGTGACGATCCGCCATCCGGTGGCGCCGAGCACCCGGGCCCCGTCGATGTAGGGCATCGCGCTGATCACCAGGCCCTGCGACCGGATCAGCCGGGCCACCTCGGGCCAGGCGAAGAATCCGATGATCAGGGTCAGGGTCCAGACGCTCGGGTTCACCACCGCGGCCAGCATGATCATCAAGGGCAGGGTGGGCAGCGCCAGCATCACGTCGGTGATCACCGTGGCGACCGCGTCGATCGGGCGGAAGTACGCCGCGGCCAGGCCGATCGCGGTGCCCAGCACGATCGCGATCAGCGACGCGGCCAGGCCGATCACCAGACTGGTCCGGGTGCCCCAGACCACCTGGGCGAAGATGTCCTGCCCGAGGTCGTCGGTGCCGAACCAGTGCGCTCCCGACGGAGGCTGCAGCACGTCCGGGCCGGCCCCGGCGGGCTCGTCGGCGATCAGCGGCGCGAAGATCGCCATCAGCGCCATCACGAGCAGCACCAGCACCGACACCGCCACGACGGGCTGCCGCAGATAGCCGGACCAGGAGGACCGCTTCGGCGCGGGGACCGGCGGCAGTGCCTGCTCGGTCAGCACGGGGGCACTCACGGCACCCTCCCTTCGTTGGTGTTCGCGGCTGCGGGGCTTTGCTCGGGGCTTCGCTTCGCTGCACTCCTCGCGCTCGCGGTGATTCCTTTGTTCGCGACTGCGGGGCTCCGCTTCGCTGCACTCCTCGCGCTCACAGCGACCTCTACGTTCGCGACTGCGGGGCTCCGCTTCGCTGCACTCCTCGCGCTCACAGCGATCTCTACGTTCGCGACTGCGGGGCTCCGCTGCGCTGCACTCCTCGCGCTCACAGGCGAATCCTGGGATTGAGGACCGCGTAGAGCATGTCGGTCAGCGCGTTGGCGATCACCACGGTGACGGCGAGCATGATGAACGCCCCCTGGATCACCGGGTAGTCCTGTTGCCCGACCGCCTCGTAGATCAGCCGGCCGACCCCGGGATAGGCGAAGACCGTCTCGGTCAGCACCGCGCCGCCGACCAGGGTGCCCAGTTGCAGGCCCATCAGGGTCAGCGCCGGCAGGATCGCGTTGCGCAGGCCGTGCTTCCAGACCCGACGCCGGGCCGAGAGACCACGGGCCTGCGCCGCGCGGATGTAGTCCTCACCGAGAACCTCGATCATGTTGGTACGCAGGGTCAGCGCGTACGGGCCGAGCTGCACCAGGACCAGGGACAGCACCGGCAGCGCCAGGTGGTGGACCAGGCTCAGGTAGGCGGCCGCGCCCCGGGTGTCCGGGTCGATCGCCCCGCCGATCGGGAACCAGCCGAGCTGGGCGCCGAGGAAGACCAGCAGCAGGATGGCGACGCTCGGCACGAACAGGGCGTTGGCGCTGATCCCGAAGCCCTGCAACGCGCGGTCGAGCCACTTGCCGCGGTTGACCGCGGCGGCCACCCCGATCGGGATACCGACGGCGACGGTGAGGACGAACGCGCTGCCGGCCAGCAGCAACGTCCAGGGCAGCCGGTCGAGGATGATGTCCGTGACCGGCTGGATCTGCCGGAACGAGATGCCCAGGTTGCCCTGGACCAACTCACGCAGGTACGACACGTACTGCTCCCACAACGGCCGGTCGAGGCCGTACGTCTTGAGCAGTGCCGCCTGCATCTCCGGCGTCATGTCTCCCTCGACCATGAGGGTCGTGGGGTCCCCCGGCAGGAGCCGGAGCAGGAAGAACGTCGAGGTGATTGCGATCCATATGGTCAGGACGGCCTTCAGTGCCCGGCTGAGCACGAAACGCACCATTGGGGGACCCCTCCTTTCCCTCTGGTCTCGGTTACTGGACCGGGGTGACCTGGGCCAGCGAGTACGCGGTGACCATGCCGAGCAGGTCCGACGGCGACGGAACGAAGCCGGTGAACTTGCTGGCGTTGTAGGCGAACCGGAAGTTCTCCACGTACAGCGGGGTCAGGTACGCCTGCTCGTGCACGACCTTGTCGATGTTCTTGATCTTGGTCTTGAACGCCTCCGGGTCGGTGGTTCCGGCCGCGTCGTTGATCAGCGCGTCCATCTCCGGCGACTCGAGCAGGTTGTAGTTGATGCCACCCGGGTTGCTGGACAGGTAGGTGCTGCGCAGCTGGTCCATCGGGTTGTCGAACACGCCCCACTGCGACGCGTCGATGTCGTACTCACCGTTCTTGGTGCGGGTGAGGAAGGTGTTCCGCTCCACGCACTCGTTCTCCAGCTTGATGCCGGCCTGGGCCGCGCTCTCGCGGAAGAGTTGCACCACACGGGTGATGTTCGCGTTGGACTGGTCGCACGCCACGCCGAAGTTCAGCTCGTCGAAGAAGCCGTCGTTGTTGGCGTCCTTGTAGCCGGCCGCGGTCAGCTTGGCCTTCGCGCCCGCCGGATCGAACGGGTACGGCTGGATCTCGGTGTTGTCGTAGTCCGAGAAGACCGGCGAGATGGGACCGGCCATCTGCTGGCCGTCACCCTGCAGCACCGCCGAGATGATCGCCTTGGTGTCGACGGCCATCGACAGCGCCTGCCGGACCTCCTGGTCGGCGAGGTACTCGTTCTTCATGTTGTAGGTCAGGTGCGCGAAGCCGAGCGCGCCGACCTTCTCGAGCTTGATCTTGTCGTCGTTCTCGAAGGTCTTCGCCGCCGAGACCGGCACCGGGGTGCCCATCATGTCGATGTCACCGTTGCGCAGCGCCAGCATCATCGTGTTCACGTCCGGGTAGACCCGGTACTCGACCTGGCTGACCGCCGCCTTGCCCTCCGGCGCGAGCGGGTAGTTCTCGTTGCGCTTCATCACGTAGCGCTGGCCCTTGGTCATGCTGTCCAGCACGAACGGACCGGCGCCGACCCAGTTCGAGTCGTTCGGGAACTTGGACAGGTCCCCGGCGTTCTCGAAGATGTGCTTCGGCACGATCGACATCCAGAACCCGACGCCCTCGGCGAACGGCGCGTACGGCTGGGAGAGCCTGAACCTGACCGTGGTCGCGTCCGGCGCCTCGATCGACTCGACCCAGGTCAGCTTCGCCGCGACGTTGCCGAGCTTGTACTTCATGATCATCTCGGCGCTGAACTTGACGTCCTCGGCGACCACCGGCTGGCCGTCGGTCCACTTGAAGTCGTCCCGCAGGTCGAAGACGGCGGTCTTGCCGTCGTCCTCGTAGCGGTACTCCTTGGCCAGCTCCGGCGCCTTCTTGGCGTTCTCGTCGATCCGCAGCAGGTGCGGGTACATCGCGTTGAGGATCCACGAGTCGGTCTTGCTGAGCGACTGGAGCGGGTTGAAGTTGCTCACGTCGGTGGTGGTGCCGATCCGCAGCACCGAGTCCGCCGACGAGCCGCTGGAGGACCCGTTGTCCTCGTTCAGACCGCAGCCGGAGATACCCAGCGTGGCCACCACGCCGAGCGCGACAGCGAGCCGCCACCGACCCTTGACTGTCTTTTTCACCAAACCTCCTGAAGAACCCGGATGATGTTGCCCCCGATGACCTTGGCGATCTCGTCGTCGGAGTAACCGTGCGTGACGAGCCACCCGACGATGTTGCTGAAGCACTCCGCCGGGTTCTCCATGCCGCTCACGTAGGGCACCCGGGGGTGGTCCACCACGCCGTGGGCCTTCCCGATCGCCAGGTGCTGGGTAAAGCTGTCGTGCAGCCCGACGTGGTCACCGAAGTTGGTGTCGGGACCGAACGCCACGTGGTCGATGCCGACCAGTTCCACGCAGTAGATGAAGTGGTCCATCACCGACTCGATCGAGTGGTGCGGGTGTTCCGCCGAGAGGGTGGTGTGCGGAGCGGCCTCGATGCCGATCACGCCACCCCGTTCGGCGCAGGCCCGGATCACCTCGTCCGGTTTCATCCGGGGGGTGTTCCAGACCGAGCGGGCGCCGGCGTGGGTGATGAACACCGGTACCCGGCTGGCCTCGATCACGTCCAGCGAGGTCTGGTCGCCGGAGTGCGAGATGTCGATGGCGATGCCGAGCTTGTTCATCCGGTCCACCGCGCGCCGGCCGAAGTGGGTCAGCCCACCGTCGCGGTCCTCGGAGAGGCCGGAACCGAGCATGTTCGCCTGGCTGTACGCGATGCCCATCTGGCGGACGCCGAAGCCGTACAGGATGTCGATCCGGTCCAGCTCGTTCTCGATCATCGTGGCCGCTTCCAGGCCGGCCACCAGGGCGAGCTGGCCGTTGCGCTTGGCCTCGAAGATCTCTTCCAGCGTGGTCGCCACGACCACGTGGTCCTGCTTGGCGACGTCGGCGAAACGCAGGCCGATGTCGTAGATGACGTCGTCCCACTTCCAGGCGTGCTCGCTGGTCACGCAGCCGGTGCCGTTCATGAAGTTGTCGAAGACCGCGGTCATGCCGGAGCGGGCCAGGCCCTCGAAGCCGAAGGAGTTGCGGCCGGTGCGGTTGTAGTCACGCAACTGCGACACGTCGGCCGGCAGGATCTTCGGGTGCTCGTGCAGCGAGATGGCCATGTGCTCGTCGAGCAGCCGGGCGACCCGGGCGCGCTGGTCGTCGCTCAGGCCGAGGTCGTGTTCGGGCACCCGACCGAGCTGGGGCGCGAGCTCGAACACCTTGTAGTCGGCGTGCGGCGTCAAGTAGTCGAAAGACCGGTACCCGGCATAGCGGGGGGCTGGTTCCTGCACTTCGTCAACTCACCTCGTCAGGGTAGAGGCATGAGGAATGAGGTCTGACCTCTTGCCTTCACGGAACCTAGTGCAGGGGTGGACATGCTCGAAATAGCTGTGACCTGACTGTTATCGAGGGTGCCGACGATTGGCAGCTTTAGGCGTATTTGAGGTTGATTGCGGCGCGAGATAACGTCAAGTCCACCCTGCTGTCGCCTGGGTCGTCGACCAGGCTGAGGAACACGGGAGGTGGTCTGACCAGTTGGTCGAATTGAGCCGCGTCCGAGCGCGGGTCGCGGAGTTGCGTTGTTGATCTGAGCGGGAGGGACCTTACCCACGCGCGATAAGGTTCCTCCCGCTCAGATCAACAACGAGAATCGCCAACAACGCCTCCGGGCGCGGGCGGAGCGAGCCGCCGGGCGGAGCGAGGACCAACGTGGGTCTGCGCGGGGGACCGGGGCCGGGGTGCCGCCGGGCCGGGATCTCCCGCCGGCACCGGACGCCCAGCGCCGGGTCAGACCGAGAAGAGCGTCGGCGGAGATCCGCCGCAAGGGTGAGTGCCGCGATGGCCGTCCACGGTGCTCCGATGCCGCACGGCACGTCGCCGGCGAGAGCCGCGGGTAGGAGTGCGATGGGCATCAGCGGCGGACCGGGCGCGAAGAGCGCGACGCCCGCGGCGGCGACCCTGATCGCGCGGACCGGCGCCTCGCCCACGTCGTCGAGGGCACACCATGACGTCGAGGGCGGGCCACGTCGTCGAGGGCGCGCCGTGACGGCGCGGACAGCACGACGGCCGTGCCGACCAGGGACTGGTCCGGCACGGCCGTCGCGGGAGGTCAGGTCAGCGGTTCGATCCAGATGTTGCGGTACTGCACGGTGTTCTGGTGATCCTGGAGGCGGATCGACCCCGTCGCCGGTCCTTCGGGGATGTTGCCGCCGGTCGGACCGGTGATGGCGACGTCGTCGTGTACGAGTACGCCGTTCCAGACCACGGTCACCCGGGCGTTCTCGGTCTTGTTGCCCGCGCTGTCGTAGCGCGCCGCACGGTACTCGATGTCGTACGTCTGCCAGGTCTCCGGTGGTGTCGCGGCGTTGACGTCCGGCGCCTTCTGCAGGTAGATCGCGCCGGCCTCGTTGGTGTCGAGGGTCGGGTCCCCGTAGGAGTCCAGGACCTGGATCTCGTACCGCTCCTGGAGGTATACGCCGCTGTTGCCGCGGTTCTGGCCGGTCACCTCCGGTGGCAGGAGCGGCACCTTGAACTCGACGTGCAGCCGGAAGTCGCCGAACGCCTGCTTGGTGCGCAGGTCGCCGCCGAAGACCTCCATCGCGCCGCCGTCCACCCGCCGCCAGCTCGCGGACCGCCCGTCGGTGTGCTGCCACTCCGACAGGTTGCCGCCGTCGAACAGCGTGATCCGCTCACCGGGTTTGCGTACGGTGACGAGATCCAGGTTGACGTGCCCGGTGTCGGTCGCGTCGACCCGGTACTGGATCGAGTTGACGCCGCGGCGCAACGTCAACCGCTCGGTCTTGGTCGCCCACTCCTTCCAGGTGACCGTCGTGGGCAGGACGGTCTGTTTCACCTTGCTGCCGTTGACATAGATGCTGACCGTCTTGTCGCCCTGGAACGGGTTGGGTCCGTTGCTGTAGCGCAGCCCCACCTCGTAGTCGCCGGCCCGCTTCACGTCGACGTGGACGGTGGTGGAGGCGTTCAGCCCACCGAAGTTGTCCACGAACCCGACCCCCGAGAAACCGGCGTGCTCGGTGTCGAATCCGGCGCCGCCCGCCCGGTTGCCCTCTTCGAGCTCGTAGAAGACCTGGTCCGGTTGCACCCCGGGGATGGCGTTGAGGGTGTACCAGGCCTCGGTGCTCCACAGTTCCGCACCGTTCGACGCGGTGAACGAGCGCGGCGAGCGCAGGTGCACCACCCGGTTGGCCTGGAGGCCGTCGATGGTCAGGGTGACCGTTCTGCGGTCGTTGGAGACCTTGACCCCGGTGACCGTCAGGGTCTCCTCGTCGACCTTCGGTCCGCCGTACGTCGGGGCCGGGACGTAGCGCCACTGCTTCACCTGGTATCGCCGCGCGATGTCCTGGATGGTGGCGGTGGACAGCGGTCGGGTGTATTCGATCTTGAAGCCGTTCGGGGTGGCACTCATCGACTTCATGTCGAACGTCCGGTTGTCGTTCGGCGTCAGCTTCTGCAGCCCGTGCCGGAGCTTGCCGGCCTGGCCCCAGTTGCCGTCGGCGCCGAGTCCGCCCACGTAGATCGCGCCGTCGGGGCCGAGCGAGACCCGGTTGACGCCGGCCTCGAGTCCCTGGGTGTGCCGGAACACCGCACCCTGGTACTCGCCGTGGACCTTCTCCAGGTATGCGCGCTGCAACCCGCCGTAGGTGACGTCACCGATCAGGAACTGCCCGCGGTACGGACCCTTCTTGAGCAGTACCGGCGTGCTCGGCGAATTGCCGATCTCGTTCTGCGGCAGCCACAGTACCGGCCGGGTCACCGGGTTGGCGTCGTACGGTCCGTCCGGATTGGTGTAGTGGTGGAAGAAGCGATCCTGATCGATCCGGACCAGTTTGGAGGCCGGCAGATAGTCGCCCTGGTTGTCGGTGACGAAGAGTTCCTGCTCGGGCCCCCAGCCGATGCCGTTCGGGGTGCGCAGGCCGCCGGCGACGTAGCTGATCTTGCCGGTGCGCCGGTTCACCACGACGCTGGTGCCCCGGTTGCCGACCGGCTGCGGGTCGGTGGTGGCACCGCCGTAGTTGATCGCGACCGAGAGGTTGAGGTAGAAGTTGCCGCCCTTGTAGAGCAGCCCGAACGCGAACTCGTGGAAGTTGCCGCCGTACGGCCAGGTGGCGACCGTGCGGTGCTCGTCCGCTATCTCGTCGCCGTCGGCGTCGCGTAGTTCGGTCAGTTCGTGCTTCTGGGAGACGTAGATGGTGCCGTCGACCACCGCCACGCCCATCGGCTCCCGCAGCCCGGTGGCGACCCGCTTGTACGTGACCTGGTCGGGGCCGGTCGCCCCGGTCACGTTCTCCACGATGTACACCTCGCCGAGCACCTGGTTGCTGCCGCCCCAGGTGGAGATGACCAGCCGGCCGTCAGCCAGCCAGTCCATGCCCGAGACCTGTGGCTCGAAGCCGGCCGGCCGCAGATCGGTCAGGGTGTAGTCGGGGTGCACCTCGTCCAGTGGAAGGCCGTCGCCCGGCGTGTCGGCGACACCCTCGCACTCCTTGCGCCCGGGCGAGACCACCCGCACCGCCTCGGAGTCCGTGCTCAGCACGGAGGTGGGTACGACGGCGAACCCGGTCGCGCCCGGCGGCTGCCAGGACAGGGTGAGCTGCTGGCCGCCGCCGGCCTCGAAGTACTCGACCCGCAGCGCGTGGTGCCCCTCGGTCAGCGTGACGCTGCCGTCCTTCGACGTGGCGCCGTGCAGCCCGTCGTGGTCGACCACCACCGCGTCGTCGATGTAGAGGCGGGAACCGTCGTCGCTGGTCAGCCGGAACGTGTACGACCCGGCGGTGCTGATGTGGAGGTTGGCGAGCGCGTGCGTGACGAAGTTGTCCTCCAGCCCGAATTCGTCGGCTGTGGACCAGTCGATGTCCGGCATCAGCTTGTCGATGTTCGGGGTCTGGCTCGGCTTGAGGGTGCAGATCTCGGTGAGTGGCACCCGTACGTCGTACGTACGTAGCGTCACCCCGGCTGCTGGGGTGGCAGGTCCGCGGCCTGGGCGGCGGCCGGCGGCGTACCGACGACGGCCAGCGAGGCGAGCAGCGCGACGCCGAGCAGCATGGCTGCCCGGCTCGTTCGTGGTGGGCGTGGAGACATTCCCTCCCCCTTCGATGGTGCCCATGGAGCCGCCGTCCGGACCATCACCGAGGGGTGCCTGCTCGGGGGACGAAGATGCTCCTCGATCGGCGGCTGGGGGAAATGATCGACCACATTCGTCCAACCTGCAAGACCTTTGCGGTGCGGACGCCATACTTTTGCTTCAGAGGATGAAAAGTTGGAGTGAGGGGGTGCTTCCATCGCGGCCAGGGTTCGGCCGTTCTCGATCCGGGTAGTTTTCGCCCGGCTGGGGCTGCCCCGACCAACGGGTTCTGCCCCGCGGGACGGAGGACGGTCGATGAGCGAGGACGCCCGGACCGAGTGGGGGCAACCGTCCACGGAGTACGGCGGACCGGGGCCGGACCGGCTGGGGGCGGCGCTCGGCGACCTGGCCCGGCGCCTGCGCGGTGAGAAAAGCGAGCAGAACACCCTGGACGCCATCGTCCACGCGGCGGTGGACACCATTCCGGGCGCCGGACATGCCGGCGTGTCGGAGGTCCGCAGACGTCGACGGATCCGTACGACCGCCGCCACCGCCGACGTGGTGCGTGCGGTGGACGAGGTGCAGTACAACGCCGATGAGGGCCCCTGCCTCTCCGCACTGTACGAGCAGGTGACGGTGCGGGTGCCCGACCTCGCGGCCGATCCGCGGTGGCCCCGGTTCACCGCTGGGACGGCCAAACTCGGAATCGGAAGCATGTTGTCGTTCCGGCTCTACACCGCCGAGGACGACAACCTCGGTGTGTTGAACCTCTACGCCGAGCGGGCCGGCGCGTTCACCGACGAGTCGGAGCAGGTGGGGCTGCTGTTCGCCGCGCACGCCGCGGTGGCGATGTCGGACGCGCAGCAGGTCACGCAGTTGACGCACGCGCTCGGGGTGCGGGACGTGATCGGGCAGGCCAAGGGGATCCTGATGGAGCGGCACCGGCTGACCGGGGACCAGGCGTTCGCCTCGCTGGTGACCAGTAGTCAGCGCACCAACATGAAGCTGCTCGAGGTGGCGCTGCGCCTGGTCGAGTCCGGTGAACTGCCTACGCCGCGCTGAACGTCACCGTCCGTCGCCGAGGCCGAGTACGGACGACGCACCCGTGATCTGCAGGACCCGACGGACCCCAGGTGTCACATTGGTCAGCAGGAGTTGGCAGCCCCGCCGACGGGCTCGGTCGCTGCCCCGCAGGAGGGCCAGGATCCCGGAGGCGTCGAGGAACCGCAGCCCGGCGAGGTCGACCTCGATCCGGTGTACGGACGGCCTGTGCAGCACGTTGGCGAGAGTCCGGTCGAGTTCGCCGGAGGTGGCGATGTCGACCTCGCCGGTCACCGACAGCACCACCCGGCCGTCGCCGACGGTGACCCAGGTCAAGGTGAGAGCATCGAGGGATGCAAGGTCGTTGAAGGTCGAGAACGTCACGAGAGTGACTCCCAGGCAATGCCGGCGGTGACCCTCACCTCAGAACGTACCGCCGGTCCGGACTCAGCGTAACGGAGAAGCGTGCCGCCCGCACATCGAGCCATCTGAGCAAGCTCGCGGCCCGCGACCGGGTGCGGCTTGTCATCGCCGCGTACGACGTCGGCCTCGTGAATCCCGCGCCGGCTCCCGAGCGTCACCGGCGGCTACGGCAGGGCCGGGGTGGCGTCGTGCGTTGACCCGCGCCGACGGGCGTCCTGGCTGGGAGGTGCGCCGAACTGGCGGCGGTATTCGCGGCTGAACTGTGACGGGCTGTCGTAGCCGACGTGGCGGCTGACGCCGGTCACGTCGTGAGGATCCGTGGCGAGCAGGAGCCGGGCCTCCTGGAGCCGGATCTGCTTCTGGAACTGGATCGGGCTCATCGCGGTGACCGCCTGGAAGTTGCGGTAGAAGGCGGACAGGCTCATCCCCGACAGCTGCGCCAGGTCCTGCACACGGAACGACTGCGTGTAGTGCTCGCGGATCCACCGGACCGCCCGCGCGACGTGGCTGAGGCTGCTGTCGGCGAGGCCGAGATGGCGGACGACGGCACCCTGCTCGCCGGTGATGACCCGCCAGAGGATCTCCCGTCTGATCAACGGCGCCAACACCGTCCGGTCGCGTGGCTGGTCGAGCAGGCGCAGCAACCGGACCACCGCGTCGAGCAGTTCGGCGGGCGCGTCGCTGACGGCCATGCCGGAGGGCGCGCCGCCACCGACCGGTGGCAGGTCTCCGGGCGCCGCCTCCAACAGCAGCTCGGCGACGGCGGCCGGCCGCAGGATCAGGCCGACGCCGAGCGCCGGTCGTTCGGGACTGGTGTCGACGAAGTGGCCGGTCACCGGTAGGTCCACCGACGTCACGAGGTACTGCCCGGCGCCGTACTCGTACACGCGGTCGCCCAATGCGATCCGTTTCGCGCCCTGCGCGATGAGCGCCAGCACCGTGCCCGACATCGACGGCGACGGCGTCGACCGCTCGACCCTCGAGATCAGCACGTCGTCGATGGCCGTACCCGCGTCGGGTCGGGCGTGCCGGGTGATCAGACCGCGTAGCTCCTCAAGGCTCACCAGCCGATTCAACCACTGACCAATCCTCGCCACAACGAGAGCATTGGGCAAGACCTCGCGAGCATCGTTCTAACGTTTCCGCAGCTCACGGTGGTTCCATAAATGGGTAGATGTCCCCGGAGCGCGCGACAGCTCCATGGCTGGGAGGACCAGTCCACCAATGACCGTCAACCACGGATTCAACGCCACCATGACCGCGTGCCGGGCAGGGGCGACGAACTGATGATCGTCAACCACGGATTCCACGCCACCATGACCGCGCGGCCGGGCAGGGGCGACGAACTGATCGACCTTCTGCTCGGTGCGCCGTCGCACCCGGACTGCGTCGTCTTCCTGGTCTGCCGCTCGGCCGGCAACCCCGACATCGTCTCGGTGACCGAGGGCTGGACCAGCGAGCAGGCCCACCGCACCTTCTTCGCCACCGCGCCGGCGCAGGCCCTGGTCGCCAGGCTTCAGCCGCTTCTCGCCGACGAGCCGCGGTACGCCGACCAGGTACCGGTCGGCGGCAGGGCCACCTTCTGAACCGCCGACCAGGAGAGAAAGGACCCACCGTGACGTTGGCCCGACCTGACCTCGATCCCGCACTGCGCACGCTGCTCGCCGACCTGCCGCTCGTGCCCCGACTCACCGCCGAGGCACTGGCGCAGATCCGGCCGTTCGCGTCGACGCCGGTCGAACCACTGCTCGCCGGCCGTGCCGTCGCGCGGCGCGAAGTCACCATCTCCGGCCCGGACGGCGCGCGGATCCCGCTGTCGATCCTCAGCCCGACCGGGACCCGCACCACCGCGGCACCGTGCGTCTACTGGATGCACGGCGGCGGGATGGTCATGGGGGACCGCTATTCGCAGCTCGACATCCCGCTGGAGTGGCTGGAACTGTTCGGCGCCGTGGTGGTCTCGGTGGACTACCGGCTGGCGCCGGAGGTCAACGGCACGGTCCTGGTCGACGACTGCTACCACGGTCTGCTCTGGGTCGCCGAGCACGCCGGTGACCTGGGCGTCGATCCGTCCCGCATCATCGTCGCGGGTGCCAGCGCCGGCGGCGGTCTCGCCGCCGGGGTCACCCTGATGGCCCGCGACCGCGGCACCCCGGCGATCGCCGCCCAGGTGCTGATCGGCCCCATGCTCGACCATCGCAACACCACCACCTCCAGCCGGCAGTACTCGGGCGAGCCGGGTGTCTGGACCCGCGAGATGAACGAGTTCGGCTGGCGATCGGTGCTCGGCGACCGCACCGGTGCCGCGGTGCCGGCGTACGTCTCGCCGGCCCTGGCCGACGACCTGACCGGCCTGCCCACCACCTACATCGACGTCGGCTCGGCCGAGGTGTTCCGCGACGAGGACGTCGACTACGCCAGCCGGATCTGGGCCGCCGGTGGCCAGGCCGAACTCCACGTCTGGGCCGGCGGCTTCCACGGATTCGACGCGCTGTATCCGCGGGTACCGGTCTCGGCCGCGGCCCGGCGCACACGCAACGACTGGCTCGCCCGGGTGCTCGGCACCGGCTCCGAACATCAGACCAACGGACAGGTGGGTTGACCATGCGGATCGCCATCGTCACCGGGGCCAGCTCCGGCATCGGACAGAGCGCCGCCATCCAGATCGCCAGGCGTGGAACCGGGGTGATCCTCACCTACCACGGCAACCAGGCCGGTGCGTCGGACACCGTCGCGAAGATCGAAGAAGACGGCGGTACGGCGGTGGCGCTACGGCTGGACACCGGCCGGTCGGAGACGTTCCCGGCGTTCCGCGACTCCGTCGCCGCCGTACTGCGCGACACCTGGCAGCGCGAGACCTTCGACCACCTCGTCAACAACGCCGGACACAGCCGGATGGCCCGGTTCGAGGACACCACCGAGGAGATGTTCGACGGGCTCATGCGGGTCCTGCTCAAGGGCCCGTACTTCCTCACCCAGACGCTGCGGCCGCTGCTGGCCGACGGCGGGGCCATCGTCAACGTCACCAGCAACTCGGCGTCGTCGGCCGGCCTGGAGCCCGGATACTCCGCCTACGGCACGATGAAGGGCGGCCTGGTCGTGCTCACCCGCTACCTGGCCAAGGAGTTCAGCCAGCACGGCATCCGGGTCAACTCGGTCTCTCCCGGTTCCACCCGCACCCGCATCGCCGATGACGCCTTCGCGCGCCACCCCGAGGTGATCCCCGGGCTCGTCGCCAGGACCGCACTCGGCCGGCTCGGTGAACCGGACGACGTCGGCGTGGCCATCGCGGCGCTGCTCGGCGACGAAGGGCGCTGGATCACCGCACAGAACATCGAGGTTTCCGGCGGCTACAACCTCTAGCCGCCCGGCGGCCCCGACGACGTCGCCGGCGCTGCCTCCGGTGGACGCGGGTGGCCGCCGAGGGCCCGCAGGGCGTTGAGGATGACAGCCACGTCGATGCCCTCCTGAAGGAACGCGCCGGCGACCGGTGGCAGGAGCCCGAACGCGGCGGCGACCATCGCGACCACCGCCAGCCCCATCCCGACGGTGGCGCTCTGCACCGCGATCTTCCGGGACCGGCGGGCGATCTCCACGGCGTCGGCGAGCCGGTCCAGCCGGTCCACCGACAGCACCGCGTCGGCGATGTCCGCCGACGCGGTGGCCCCGGTCGCCCCCAGCGCCACCCCCACCCCGGCGGCGGCCAGCGCGGGGGCGTCGTTGACGCCGTCGCCGACCATGACGGTGACCCCGTGCTCCGACTCGGCGCGTACCCGGTCGACCTTCTCCTGCGGGGAACAGCGGGCCACCAGGTCGTCGACGCCGACCGCCCGGGCCACCCGGCCGGCGGCCTGCGGCCGGTCCCCGGTCACCATCACCAGTTTCGAGAAGCCGGCCTGCCGCAGCCGCCGTACGGTGGCCGCGGCGTCCGGGCGTACCGGGTCCCGCAGGAACACCGCCCCGGCGAGGGTGCCGTCGACGCTCACCCACACCGCAGACAGGCCGTCGGACTCGGCTCGGTCCCGTTCGCGTACGGCCCATTCCGGCAGGTCGCCGCCGTGCTGGCCGACCCGGACCAGCCGGCCGCCGACCCGACCCCCGGCCCCCTGCCCGGGCTCCTCGGTGACCTGCCCGGGCACGACCGGCCGCAGGCCGCGATCCCGGGCCGCGCGCACGATCGCGGCCGCCAGCACGTGCGTGGACAGTTGCTCGACCGAGGCCGCCAGCCGCAGCACCTCGTCGCCGTCGCCGCCGGGTGCGGCCGCCACCCGGTCCACCTGCGGGCGGCCGGCGGTCAACGTGCCGGTCTTGTCGACCAGCAGGATCCGGGCCCGGCCGAGCAGTTCCAGCGACCCGCCGTCGCGGACCAGCACACCGAGCCGGGCCGCCCGGGACAGCCCGGACACGATCGCGATCGGGGTGGCCAGCAGCAGCGGGCACGGCGTCGCCACCACCAGCACCGCGACCGCCCGTACGAACTCGCCGGACACCACCCAGGCGAGGCCGGCCAGGAGCAGGGTGAACGGTACGAACGCCGCCGCGTACCGGTCGGCCAACCGCACCATCGGCGCCTTGGCCGCGTTCGCCTCCTCGGCCAGCCGGACGATGCCGGCATAGGTGCTCTCGGCCGCGGTGCCGGCGGCCCGCAACCCGAACGCCGCGCCGGCGTTGACGACCCCGCTGGCCAGCCCGTCTCCGGCCACCCGCTCCACCAACCGCGACTCGCCGGTGACGATCGACTCGTCCAACGTCGCCGGCTCCTCGGTACGGCCGTCGACCGGTACGACCTCGCCGGGGCCGACCAGCAGCCGGTCGTCGCGGCGTACCCGGTCGACGTCGACGACCTCGATGCCGCCGTCGGGCGTGCGACGGTGCGCGGTACGTGGGGCCCGGGCCAGCAGTTCGTGGAGGTCCCGGCCGGCCCGGCCGTGGGCGTAGATCTCCAGCGTGTGCCCGGTGGCCAGCATCAGCGCCACCACCGCCCCGGCCAGGTACTCCCCGGTCAGCAGGGTGCTGACCAGGGCCAGGGTGGCGATCACGTCCACGCCGATGCGCCGCTGCCGCAGCGACCGGAGCAGCCAGCGCAGCGTGACCAGCAGGGTGACCAGGGCCGCCGCGGACCAGCAGACGTCGGCGGCGGCGCGCCGCCCGCCCAGCCACAGGCCGGCGCCGACCAGCACCACGACCGTCAACCCGGCCAGCGGCGCGAAGTCCCGCCACCGCCGCCAGCGTGCCGCCCCGCCCATCCGCGCCGGATCCCCGGTCCGGGCGCGCCCGAACGTGCCGGCCGGAGCCGCCGTGGTATTCGGAACCTCCGGCACCGGTCCGGATTGTTGGGCACGATGGAGGCGACGGGGGTGCGGATGGCCGACAACACGACGGACGAGAGCGCGGCGACGGTCGAGGCGCTCACCGGGGCTGTCGCCGCCGCCGGCCGGGCCCCCTCGATCCACAACACGCAGCCGTGGCGGTGGCGGGTCCGGCCGGACCGTCTCGAACTCCTTGTCGCCACCGACCGGCAACTGCCGGCGACCGACCCGGACCGGAAGATGCTGACCCTCAGTTGCGGCGCGGCCCTGCACCACGCCGGTCTGGTCCTTTCCGCCGGTGGCTGGGCGACCCGCGTCGAGCGGCTGCCCGACCCCGGCGACCCGGAACTGCTCGCCGTCGTCGTACCCACCGGGCGGACCGCGGCGACAACAGCGGCGACCCAGCTCGCCGCCTGCGTCGGTGACCGGCACACCGACCGGCGGCCCGTCAGTGACGAACCCGTACCCGAGGCGACCCTGCGGGCGATCACCGGTGCCGCCGTCCCGCACGGGACACGGTTGCAGATCCTCGACCGGGACCGGATGCTCGCCGTCGCCGCCGCGGCGACCAGGGCGGGCACCACCCAGTACGAGGATCCCAGGATCCGCGACGAGCTGGCGTACTGGACCGGCCGGACGGCGACCGGCCACGGCACCGGTGTGCCGGCCGGGGTCGTACCCGCCCATGCGCCGCAGACGACGGTGCCGGCGCGCGACTTCGGCCGGCCCGGCGTTCTGCCGGTCGGAACCGGCCACGACCGGGCGGCGGTGTACGGGCTGCTGTTCGGCGACGAGGACGAGCCGGACAGTTGGCTGCGGGCCGGTGAAGCGCTCTCCGCGGCCTGGCTGACCGCGACCCGGCTCGGGGTCTCGATGGTGCCGCTGAGCTGGGTCGTCGAGGTGTCCGCGACCCGTCAGGCGCTGCGTGGGATCCTGTCCGGCCTCGGCCAGCCGTACCTGGTGCTCCGGATCGGCTTCCCCGACCGGACACCGGACGAGCCGGTGCCGCGTACGCCCCGGCTTCCGGTCGAGCAGATCATGGACGTGACCGGCCCCGCGCCGCGAGGCGGCTGACGGGTCGACGGTGATCCGGTAGCCGGGTACCGGATGCGAGGGACGGGGCCGCGGTCAGCCGCGACGTGCGGCCCGGCAGGTCATCTCCCGTGTGGGTCGTTCTCGTGGTCGGGCCGGGTCGCCGCCAGCGAGCCGAGCAGGCGCAGCGCGTCGGCGGTCCGGGTGCCCTCCTGGGCGTGGTAGACGATCAGTTGCTGCCCCGGGGCGGAGCGCACGTCGAAGGTCTGCATGCGCAGCGTCAGTTCGCCGACGTCGGGATGCAGCAGGAGTTTCGCCGCGGCGGACTTGCCCCGTGCGTCCCGTCGCCGCCACAGGTCGGCGAACTCGCGGCTCTCCTTCGCGGCCGTCCGCAGCACCTCCTGGATGCGTGGGTCGTGCGGCCGGGCGCCCTCGAGGAAGTGGAATCCCGCGACCACGTTGGCGGCGGCCGTCGCCCAGTCGCCGTAGAAGGAGCGGACCGACGGGTCGAGGAACATCGCGAGCAGCAGGTTCGTGCCCGGTTGGAGGTGACCGAAGACCGCGCGTCCCAACGTGTTCGCGGCCAGTACGTCGTAGGCCCGTCCCAGGATCAGCGCCGGGGTACGGTCCCACAGTTCGGCCAACGACAGCAGCTGCGGATCCGCCCGCTCGACGCGGCTCTCGCGGCGCGGCAGTGGCGTCATGCCCGCCACCCGGTAAAGGTGCAGCCGGCCGTCGTCGTCCAGCAGCAGCGCGTCGCTCAGGGCCTCCAGGACCTGCGGCGACGGCCGCCGCTCGCGGCCCTGCTCCAGCCGCAGGTAGTAGTCGACGCTGATCCGGGCCAGCAACGCGACCTCCTCGCGGCGCAGGCCGGGGACGCGGCGCTGCCCGTCCTCGGGCAGACCGACGTCGCGGGGCGTCACCTGCGCACGTCGGCTCCGCAGGTAGTCACCCAGTCTCGGAATGGCCATGACGACCAGGCTAGGTCCATCCGCCGGCCGGAGCCTGGTCCCAGCGCTCCCAGGGCGGACCCGGCGTAAGGGCTCGCGTTCACCAGTTGTCCGTCTGGCGCGTGACCGGGCGTGGACCCGTTGTCGTCGGTCGCCCGTAGGACCGTCTGGTGAAGCCGACCCGAGTACTTCGCCTGCTTGTCCATGCCGTCCTGGCCGCCGGTACCGCGGTGTATCCGACGGTCCGGACCGTGCCGGACCAAACCGTGTTCCTGGGGACGGTCCGGCTGGATCCGGCCAGCGGCTCCGTCGACACCGATCCCATCTTCGCCGCCGGCGTGACGTCGGCGGCATGCCCGGCCGGATACGGGTCCGACGCGCTGCTGCGCATCGGTCGCCCGGGCGGGCCGTACACGAACCTCGCCCGCCCGCTGACGGCCGGCGGCTACGACCGGGGAGCGGTGACCGCCACGCCGAACCGGTCGTTCACGACGGCGCTCGGCGGCACGGCACCGCAGGCCGGCGAGTGGTGGGTCGTGGCCGAGTGCTTCAGCCGGACCCAGGGGCAGCATGCCGGCCGGTTCGTCACGTCGGTCACCGTGGCCGGCAGCGGCTGGCGCCTGAGTCCGGGTGGCGGCACGGCTTCGGCGGCGAGCGCGGCAAGCGCGGCGCCCACCCCGGCCGCTGACCCCGCACCCTCCACCTCGGACACCGGGCCGGCGCCCGGCCCCACCGCGGACGTGACCCCGAGCGCCGTCGCGCTGGACCGTACGGCCCGTACCGGAGCCGCCTCCTTCGGGCTGAGCCTGTGGTGGCTGGCCGGCGTCGGGGGCGTGCTCGCGCTGGTCGGTGCCGGGTGGCTGTCGACCCGGCCGGCGCGGGGGACCGGCCGGCCGGGCAGCGGGAACCGTCGTCCCTCCCGATCCGGCCGTCATCCGTAAGTGGGCGCCGGTCATACGGATGGTTGATGTCCCCGTACTTTCTGTTCACCTCGTGCATGTCTGGCGTGAGTCGCCGGCTGCTGGTCAAGTCATCGAGCCTGCGCACGCTGACCGGGATCGGGGGCGAGTTGGGGAGCCGAGCCATGCGTGCCTCGGTGCGCGTCAGGAAAGGCATCAGGGTGCAGCGATCGCGTTTTGTGTTCTTTGCCGTGCCGCCGCAGCGGGAGACCGACGGGGTCGGTGCGGCGCCCGGCATCTTCTGGATGCTCGTGTCACCGAACAACCGGCCGCTCGGGCGGGCGAGCGGCTGCCATCCGACGTACGGCGAATGCTGGGACGCGGTGGTGTGCCTGCAACAGGGACACGAGCGGCTCCGGGTGGTCGAGTCCACCGCCGAGCGGACCGGGCAGTGGTGCTGGTGGGCCGAACTGGACCGGGCCGTCGTCGCGGTGTCCAGCCGGTCGTACCTGCGGGGCCGGGAGTGCACGTACAACGTCGAACGGTTCCTCGAGGCGGTGCCGAAGGCCGCGATCGTCAGCGGCACCCGCAACACGGCGCGCGACGGGCGCCGGGCCCGCGACGACGACCCCGCGCCGCGGTGGTCCGGGCGGACGCCGCCGACCGGCATCCGTCGGCTGTCCCACCCCGGCTCGGCGACCGGGACACCACGGTGACAACCACGACGATCGGCGGGCCCGGCGGGCCGGACACGGCCACGCCGCCGCCCGCCGGCCCGGTCCCGCCGGCCGACGATCCTGGCGGCGACGGCCCCGGTCCGCGCCGCATCGTGCAGCGGCGCGGACCGTCCGACCTGGTGTTCCGGGGGGTGGCCCGGGCGGGTGGCGCGGCGGTCCTGGCCATCATGGCGCTGGTCGGGCTCTTCCTGGCCCTCCAGGCCTGGCCGGCGGTCGAGATGGCCGGCTGGCGGTTCCTCACCGTGCAGGACTGGGATCCGGCCGGCAACAACTTCGGCGTCGCCGGGGTGCTGGCCGGTACGGTGCTGATCGCCCTGGTGGCGATCGCGATCTCGGTGCCGCTGGCGACCGGGACCGCGCTGTACATCTCCGAGTACGCGCCCCGACGCGTCCGGCCGCTGCTGGTCAACCTGGTCGACCTGATGGCCGCCGTACCGAGCGTGGTGTACGGCATCTGGGGTTTCTTCCTGCTCCAGCCGCAGCTGCTGGTCGCCGGTGACCAGGGGGAGGGGCTGCCCCGCTGGCTGGCCACCTATCTCGGCTGGATTCCGGTGTTCAAGGTGGACGGTTACGATCCGCGGGATCCGGTCGCCAGTCCGACGGCGCTGACCTCGTCGACGTTCATCGCCGGGGTCGTCGTGGCGATGATGGTGGCACCGATCATCACCTCGGTCATGCGGGAGGTGTTCTCCCAGGCGCCGGTCGGCGAACGGGAGGGCGCGTACGCCCTCGGCGCGACCCGCTGGGGCATGATCCGATCGGTCGTGCTGCCATTCGGCCGCGGCGGAATGATCGGCGGCACCATGCTCGGACTCGGCCGGGCGTTGGGCGAGACGATCGCCGTCTTCCTCATCGTGTCGATGGTCTTCGTCGTGCAACCGCACATCCTCCAGAACGGCGCCGGCTCCATCTCCGCGCTGATCGCGTTGCGGTACGGCGACTCCACCGCGCTCGGCATCGCCGCGCTGATGGCGGCCGGACTGGTGCTCTTCCTGATGACCCTGGTCGTCAACTTCGTGGCGTCGATGGTCATCGCGCGCAGCCGGTCCGGCGCCGCGAGCGAGGTCTGAGATGTCGACAGTGGACCAAATGGCCCCCGTGAAGCCGGCCACCGCGCCGGCCACCGCGCTGTCGACCACGCTGCCCGCCGCGGAGCCCGGACCGGACCTGCCGGAGGAGCGCCGGGCGACCGGGCAGCTGCGTCGCACCGACGGCTTCGCGATGATCGGCGCGCTGGTCGCAGCCGTCAGCCTGACCGCGCTGCTGTTCACCCGGCTGGCGCCGTTCGACGGCCTCCTCGGCTTCGTGGTCGTCTCCTACCTGGCCTTCCTCGGCTTCTACACGCTGCTCGTGTCGTTCGACGAGAACGGGCCGACCGTACGGGACCGGCTGGCCGCGGCCGTGGTGCACAGTCTGGCGTCGCTGATGCTGCTGGCTCTGGTCGCGGTCGTCGCGTTCACCCTGTGGCGGGGTCGGGACGCGTTGGGCTATCTCAACTTCTTTGTCGAGGACATGGGCCGGGCCGGGCCGTTGCAGCCGCTGAGCGTCGGCGGGATCCGGCACGCGATGGTCGGCACCCTCCAGCAGATCGCCATCGCGCTCGCGGTCACCGTGCCGCTCGGCCTGGTCTGCGCGGTCTTCCTCAGCGAACTGCCCGGCCCGTTCAGCCGGCTGGTCCGCACGATCGCCGAGGCGATGACGGCGCTGCCGTCCGTCGTCGCAGGGTTGTTCATCTACGCCACGGTCGTCCTCGCCCTCGGGCTGGACAAGTCCGGGTTCGCCGCGTCGCTGGCGCTCGGCGTGATGATGCTGCCGATCATGATCCGGGCCGCCGACGTGGTGATCAGACTGGTGCCCGGCACGCTGCGGGAGGCGTCGCTCGCGCTGGGCGCCTCGCAGTGGCGGACCATCTGGCACGTCGTCGTGCCCACCGCCCGCTCCGGCCTGACCACCGCGGTCATCCTCGGCACCGCACGCGGCATCGGCGAGACGTCACCGGTCCTGCTCACCGCCGGCTTCGCCGCGTACACCAACGCCAACCCCACCAGCGGCCCCCAGACATCGCTGCCGCTGTTCGTCTTCGACGCCGTACGTCGTCCGGACGAGGCGATGATCTCGCGCGGCTTCGGCGCGGCCGCGGTGCTGATGGGGCTGGTCCTGATCCTGTTCGTGATCGCCCGAATGGTCGGTGGGCGGGCGCCCGGCCAACTCGGCCGACGTGCGGCCCGCGCCCGGGTCCGGGCGTCCCGCCGCGACGCGGTCCGGTTCGCCGCCCGCGCCCGGGCCCGTCAGGTGCCCGGAGTCGAAGCAAGTGACAGCGAGGTAAGTGATGCGTAGCAGCCGTTCCCTCCTGGCCGCCCTCGCGGCGGTCCTGGTCGTGCTGGCGGCGGCGCCGGTGCCCGCCCGGG
Source organism: Polymorphospora rubra (assembly GCF_018324255.1). Taxonomy (GTDB): domain Bacteria; phylum Actinomycetota; class Actinomycetes; order Mycobacteriales; family Micromonosporaceae; genus Polymorphospora; species Polymorphospora rubra. The sequence continues at coordinate 8,194,471 of NZ_AP023359.1, read as the reverse complement.
CCGCGCCGAAGCTGGTGCAGATCAGCGGCGCCGGATCGTCGTGGAGCGCCAACGCGCTCGACAACTGGCGGCGCAACGTCCAGCAGCGCGGCATCTACGTCAACTACGCGTCGACCGGCTCCACCGACGGCCGCAACCAGTTCCGCAACGGCACCTCGGACTTCGGCGTCTCGGAGATCCCGTACGGCCTGCGGGACGTGTTCGCCGGCTCGGACCTGCGGCCGGACCGCGGGTTCGGCTACATGCCGATCGTGGCCGGCGGTACGGCGTTCATGTACAACCTGACGATCGGCGGCCGGCGGGTCACCAACCTGCGGCTGTCCGGCGAGGTGCTCGCCAAGATCTTCACCGGGGCCGTCAAGCGGTGGAACGACCCGCAGATCGCCGCGCACAACCCCGGCCTGACCCTGCCGGCCCGCAACATCGTCCCGGTCGTCCGGCAGGACGGCTCGGGCACCACCGCCCAACTGACCCTGTGGATGAGCAAGCAGCATCCGCAGATCTGGGACACGTACTGCGCACGGTTCGGCAAGTCCGCGCCGTGCGGCATCACCTCGACCTACCCGTTCCGGTCCGCGGACGGGTTCGTCGGGGCGAGCGGCTCGACCGGCGTATCCGGCTACGTGGCACAGGCCAACGCCGAGGGCGCCATCACGTACGTCGAGTACTCGTACGCGCTCAACGCCCGGTTCCCGGTCGTGAAGATGCTCAACGCGGCGAACTACTACGTCGAACCGACCGCCGCGAACGTCGCCGTCGCCCTGACCCGGGCGACGATCAACGACAACCCGTCGTCGCCGGACTACCTGACCCAGATCCTCGACGGCGTCTACACCTACGACGACCCACGGGTCTATCCGCTGTCGTCGTACTCGTACATGATCATTCCGCAGCGGATCGAACTGAACGTCACCGAGGACAAGGGCTTCACCCTCGCCTCGTTCGCGAACTACTTCCTGTGCGAGGGCCAGCAGCAGGCCGACGTGCTGGGCTACTCGCCGCTGCCGATCAACCTGGTCCGGGCCGCGATGGAACAGGTCCGCAAGATCCCGGGTGCCCCGCAGCAGAACATCGGCATCGAGAACTGCAACAACCCGACGTTCTCCCGCGACGGCACCAACACCCTGGCCCGCAACGCGCCCCGGCCGTCCGACTGCGACCGGCAGGGGCGGACGCAGAGTCCGACCGGCACCGCCGGTGCCCGGCAGGAGACCCCGGTCAACGCCGCCGCCCGGTGCACGGCGGGTGGTGGCGGCACGCCGCCGTCCGGGGGACCGAGCCCGTCCGGCGGTCCGTCGGCCACTCCGTCGCAGGGGGCGGGCGGCGATCCGGCGGCGGCCCCCGGCGGTCTCGTCGACCCGGAGACCGGCGAGGTGATCGACCCCGGCGCCGGCGGTGGCGGTGAGCAGATCGCGGCCGTACCGGTCTCGCTCGATGGCGAAGGCGGCTGGCGGCTGCGGCACACGGTGATGCTGATCGCCGTCGTGTTGCTGGTCGGCGTGCTGTTCGGCCCGCCGCTGCTGGCCCACACCCTCGCCGGCCGTCGCGACCGTGGGGACCGGCGGTGACCGGGCGCCGGGCGCGGACCGTCCGCCGGTCCCGCCTCGCCACGCTCGTCCTCGGCCTGCTGGCGCTGGCCCCGCTGCTGGCCGTACCACCGGCCGCCGGTCCGGCCCAGGGCCAGGACGGCGCCGAGTCGGCCGTCACCGTCAATGGCCGGGCCGACGGGCACGAGGACTTCTCCGGCCTGCGGGTCACCGTCTCGCAGACCCGGGACCTGACCAACCAGGCGGTCCTGGTCACCTGGACCGGCGCCGAACCGACCCCGCGCAACCGGCCGGTCGGCGTCGACTACCTCCAGCTGATGCAGTGCTGGGGCGACCCGCAGGCACCCGGCGACCCGCTCGGCCTGGCGTTCCGGGAAACCTGCCAGTTCGGGCTCGGCCTGCCCCAACCGGCGATGGCCCAGGGCTCCGACGCGCCCGCCGGCAAGAACGCGAGCCGGCGCCGCCTCGACGAGATCGCCGGCTATCCGCACCCCGACCCCACCGAGACGCTGCCCGCCGCCGCGCAGATGGTGCCGTTCCGCTCCGTCGACGGCGGCCGGACCCCGGACGGCAGCCCGCAGCAGCCGTTCGGCACCAAGCCCAACCCCAACGTCCCCGGCGGCACGATGGACCAGACCGACGACGACGTGCTGCGGGCGTACTTCGACGAGGCGTCGACCAACGAATACCCGTACGCGCTCTCCGCCGCCGACGGCACCGGCCGGGTCGCCTTCGAGGTGCAGAACGCCGCCCGCGCCCCGCACCTCGGCTGCGGAGCGCCGGCCGGCGCCGGACCGCGCCGCTGCCACCTGGTCGTCGTCCCACGCGGCAGCCACGACCCGTACGGCGGGCAGGACGTCGCCACCGCCGGGGCGGTACACGGCTCGCCGTTCAGCCCGGCGGTGTGGCGGCACCGGATCGTGGTCCCGCTGGACTTTCGGGCGGTCGGCTCAGCCTGTTCGCTGACCCAGGCCGAACGGCGCACCGCCGGCACCGAACTCGTCGCCGAGGCGATCACCTCCTGGCAGCCGGCCCTGTGCGCCGGCTCCGGCCCGGTCATCGGCTACTCCGCGATCGGCGACTTCGAGGCCCAGAACCAGGTGCTGTCGCCGTCCAGCGGCGCACCCGGCCTGGTGTTCAGCGCCGCTCCCGTGGCCGGCACCGATCCACCGCTGGTGCACGCCCCGGTCGCCGCCAGCGGCGTCGTCGTCGCCTTCAACGTCGACGGCAACCTCGACCCGTACGCCACCGCCGCCGAGCAGGAACGGCTGCGCGGCGCGGTGCTGTCCGAACTGCGGCTGACCCCGCGGCTGGTCGCCAAACTGCTGACCCAGTCGTACCGCCGCGACGTGCCCGGCATCGGCGGACCGACCGACAACCCCAACAGCATCAAGTACGACAAGGAGTTCCTGGACCTCAACCCGGTCTTCCGGTTCTGGGACCAGACCCCGTCGGCGACCCTCAACGGGCTGATGACCCCGGTCGGCAACTCGATGGCCACCCGGGAACTGTGGCGGTGGGTGCTCGCCGACCCGACCGCCCGCGACTGGCTCGCCGGCAGCCCCGACAGCCAGGGCCCCGGCAAGCCGGGCATGGTGGTCAACCCGGCATACCAGCAACTGTTCGCCGCCGGTGCGGTCGACTACTTCCCCAAGGCCGACCAGAGCTGCGCCAAGGAGTCCTTCCAGGACGTCGAGTACACCAACTGCACCCTGGACTACCGGCCGTACGCCGGATCGCTGGGCGAGGCCGCCCTGCAGACGCTGCGCGCCGACAGCAAGGGGACCGCCGTACCGCTCCAGACCATCAACCTGCCGGCCGGCGAACAGCCGAGGTGGACCAGGATCCCCCGCCAGGAGCCCGGCTTCCGGCTGGCCATGTCGGTGACCGACTCCGCCTCCGCCGCCCGGTACGGCCTGCACACCGCGCAGCTGTGTGCCGCGGCGCCCGACGCCACCGGCACGTACGTCGCCACCGACTGCCGCAGCGCCACCACCGCGCAGATGACGGCGGCACTGGGTGCCATGACGCCGACCGACGTTCCCGGCGTCCTCGCGGTCGACCCGGCGAAGGTCCGGGCCGCCGCGGGCGCCTACCCGCTCACCATGGTCACGTACGCGATCGGCAACACCGCGGCCCCGGCCGACGACCGCCGTGACTACGCGACCCTGCTGCGCCACGCCGCCGGCCCCGGCCAGATCCCGGGCGTCGCCCCGGGCACCCTGCCCGAGGGATACGTGCCGCTGCCGCAGGCGATGCGTGAGCAGACCCGGACGGCCGCGGACACCCTCGAGCGGGCGACCGCACCCACCACCCCGCCGGCCGCCGACGACCCACCGGCCGCACCACCGGGGCCGGTGGCCGGCGGGGCACCCACCGGCGTACCGGTGACCCCCGCACCGCCCTCGCCCGGCCCGGTCGCGTCGTCGCCGGTACCGACCGCCCTGCCGGTCGCCGGAACGACCACCGGCAGCGCCGTCGGCATCCTGCGGTTCGTCCTGATCGGCGCGCTCGTCGTCGGCCTGTTCGGCGGTGTCGCCGGGCCGGTCCTGCGGCGACTTGCGGTCCGCGTCCCCCGGGACCGTCCATGAACGACGGACCCGGTCCGCCGCACCAGTGCGCCAACAGCCGTTCATCCGGCCTACGTGTTGGCGGAAGACAGCGGTGCGAAACGTTTCCTCACACGCGGTTTCAGCCGTCGGCACGGCGGCAGACGATTCTTTCCGACTCTTCTGTCACCAGAAAGGGAGCAAGCATGAAGGTCCACACCTTCGGCAAGGTGGCGGCGGCAGGCTTCGGCGCGGCACTCGCCGTCGTCATGGTCGCCACCCCGGCCGCCGCCGACCCGTCGCCGGCCACCGACTACCGCGTCCTGGCCGGCGTAGGCTCGGACACCACCCAGGACGTGATGAACGGTCTGGGCAATGTCATCGCCTCCGGCGGCGGCAAGGTCATCGCCTCCTGGGACGCCCGGGCACCGAAACCGTCAAGGTCAAGGCGGCCGGCTGCACCCTCAACCGCCCCAACGGCTCCGGCAACGGCCGGCGCGCCCTGCGGGCCGCGGTCGGCGAGAACCTGGGCGGCACCAACGGCGGCCCCGGCTTCTACGAGGGCGCCGACGTCCGCAACTGCATCGACTACGCCCGTTCGTCGTCGTACGGCGGCGGCAGCACGCCGTCGAGCACCGGCAACTACACCTACATCCCGTTCGGCGTCGACGCCGTCTCGCTGGCCGTCAACCAGAACGGCGACCTGCCGTTCAACATGTCGTTCGCCCAGATCCAGCGGGTCTACAAGTGCTTCGACACCAGCATCGCCGGCAACCCGGTGCAGCCCCGGACCATCCAGGCCGGCTCCGGCACCTGGGAGTTCTGGATGAGCAAGATGCAGATCAACGAGACCGAGATCGGGCTGGGTGACTACCCCTGCCTCACCGGGCTGCCCCGCACCCAGGAGCACGACGGCTCGGCGCTCACCGGCAACCTGACCCACGTGGTGCCGTTCTCCTCCGGCCAGTTCGTCGCCCAGAGCAACGTCACCGCCATCTCGAACCTGACCAGCGTCCCGGTCACCGACCGGCGCGGCGCCGCCCGCCTCGTCGGCATCAGCATGCCCGGCCAGGCGGTGCAGCAGCCGCTGGTCGGCGGCACCACCAACCCCAACTTCGGGCTCCGCCGCGACGTCTACAACGTCGTACCCACCGCGAAGCTCACCGACCCGACCATCGCCGCGACCTTCGTCGGCCCCAACTCGGCGGTGTGCACCGCGTCCGTCAACGACGGCGGCACCAACCGCAACGTCGTGCAGCTGTTCGGCTTCGGGCTGCGGACGACCACCCTCGACGACCTCAACGCCGCCTGCGGCTACACCAACCTGCGGTTCAACAGCTGATCCCCGCCGGTCCGGGCGGCCCACGGGCCGCCCGGACCGGCGCATCCGTCAAGCAAAGGAAGCAAACCGATGAGCAGGCGAATCCTGGCCGCGCTGGTGACCGCCGCGCTGAGCCTCTGCGCCGTCGTCACCGGGGTGGTGCTCGTCGCCGCCGGTCCCGCGCAGGCGGCTTCGCTCGGCGAGGTGCGGTTGTCGCAGACCAGTGGCAACGTCGACGACACCCCGATGTTCGGCACGGCCAGCAGTGCGGCGTGTCCCCCCGGGTACGGGGAGAACGCCGGTCTGCGGATCGGCCGGCCCGGTGGGCCGTACTCGAACCTGGGTCGCCCGTTGGGTGGTGGCGGGTTCGACACCGCCCCGGTCTCGATCGAGGCGAACCGGTCCTTCACCACCGCGTTGGGGGTACGGCTCCGGCCGCCGGTGAGTGGTGGGTCATCATGGAGTGCTTCAGCCTGACCGAGGGCCGGCACCCCGACGAGTTCCAGACCCGGGTCCAGGTCTGCGACGCCCAGTGGCGCGTCGGCCCGGACTGCTCCTCGACGGCCACCGCCACTCAGACGGCCCTCACCGTCGAACCCGCCGGCCGGGTCGAGGCCGACGCACCCGTCACTCTGACCGCGGCCGTCACCCCGGCCGTCCCCGGCACCGTGGTCTTCCGGCGTGCCACCGAATCCACCGCCGGCACCGCCGGGGAACTCGGCACCGTCGAGGTGACCGAGGGCGGCGGCACCGTCGTCCTGGAGACCAGCGACCTGCCGCTGGTCGGCGCCACCCAGATCGACTACACCCTGACCGCGACCTTCACCCCCGCCGACCCTGACGCGTACGCGGTCTCCAGCGACAGGCAGCCGCTGATCGTCTACCGGGGGGCCGAACCGGTCACCGCAACCCTCACCGTCGACCCGGCCAGTCCCGCACCCAGCGGCGGCCAGCCCGTGCTCACCGTCACCGTCGACCCCGCCGCGGCGGCCGGCACGGTGACGTTCGAGCGGCGCACCTCGGGCGATCCGGCGTTCGCACCGGTCGAGGACGTGCCCACCGCCGATGGTCGGGCCACCCTCACCATGACCGGACTCGCCGACGGCGCCTACGACCTGCAGGCGACGTTCCGGCCGACCGACCCGAACCGCTACACGCAGGCGGTGTCCAACAGCGTCAACGGCTACCGCGTCGGAGCCGGAACCCAGCCGGCCACCGACACGACCACCACCCTGACCGTCACCCCCGACGGCAGCCAGCCCGCCGGCACCCCGCTGACCCTGACCGCCACGGTCGCCCCGAACAGCGCCACCGGGACGGTCCGCTTCCTCGCCGGAGACACCGAACTCGGCACCACCGCCGTCACCCAGGGCACCGCGGCCTTCACCGCCACCCTCGCGGTCGGCACCCATTCGCTCAGGGCGGTGTTCACGCCGGCCGACGCGACCGCGTACCGGCCGTCGGAGTCGGCGGTCCGGACCGTGGAGATCACCGCCCCCGGCCCGGGCGGCGGGGACGACGACCCGGATCCCGACGGCGGCGACCCGGACGGCGGCGGCACGCTACCGAAGACCGGCATCTCGCTGATCACCTTCGGCATGGCCGGCCTGTCCCTGGTCGGCGCCGGCTCCGGCGCGATGCTGCTGACCCGGCGGCGCCGCCCGGAACCCGTTCCGGTCGCCTGGCCGGACGGCCCGACCGTCCCCACGGCACCGGGCCCGGCCGAACCCGACGGGCCACACCGGTGACCGCCGCACCGCCCACCACAGCACCGCCCGGTGCCGCCCCGTCCAGGACGGGGCGGCTCGGTTTCTACCTCCCGGGCACCGCCATGACCATCCTGGCCATGGTCATGCTCGGCTTCGTCGTCCATCTCACCCTGGTCTCCCACCTCCAGTACGCCCGCACCCAACAGACGCTCTACGCCGACTTCCGCGCCGAACTCGCCCGCGGCACCGCCCCGGTCGGCCAGACCCGGCTGGAGTTCGTCGACGGCGTCGCCGGCGACGAACGGATCGTCGAAGCCGGCTCCCCGGTCGCGGTACTGCGCGTGCCGGCCATCGGACTGCGGGCCGTCGTCCTTTCGGGCAGCGATGCCGAGGTGCTGCGCGACGGCCCCGGCCACCGCCGCGACACCGTGCTGCCCGGCCAGCCGGGCACCAGCGTCGTCATGGGCCGCCAGGCGGCGTACGGTGGCCCCTTCCGCGACCTGGACCTGCTCATCCCCGGCGACCTGATCACCGTCGTCACCGGACAGGGCGAGCACAGCTACCGGGTCACCACGACCCGCCGTCCCGGCGACCCGACCCCGCCGGCACTGGCCGCCGGCGGCGGCCGACTCACCTTGATCACCGCCGACGGCGACCGCTACCTGCCGCGCGACGTGCTCCGGGTCGACGCCGACCTGGTGACCCCGGCCCAGCCGGTACCGGCCCGCAGGTTCGGCGCCGGCGCACTGCCGCCCGCCGAGCAGGCGATGGCCACCGACCCGGACGCCTGGACCCCGCTGATGCTGTGGAGCCAGGCGCTGCTCCTGGCCACTCTCGCCATCGCGTATCTGCGTACCCGCTGGGGCGGCTGGCCGGCGTGGACCGTCGGCGTACCACTGGTCGCCGCCCTCGGCGGCGCCGCCGCCGACCAGGTCGCCCGGCTCCTGCCCAACCTGCTGTGAAACCACCAGACCGAAAGGCGACGCGGTGACCCAGACCGTCGATCCGACCCTCGTCGACCACCCGCCGCACCCGGCACTGGCCACTTTGGACGCACGTGGCATCTCCGCCTGGTTCGGTGACCACAAGGTCCTCGACCGGGTGTCGCTGACCATGCCCGCCGGACAGGTCACCGCACTCATCGGCCCGTCCGGCTGCGGCAAGTCCACCTTCCTGCGCATCCTCAACCGGATGCACGAACTGGTCCCCGGCGCGGCCCTGGCCGGCGAGGTGCTGCTCGACGGACACGACCTGTACTCCGCGGACCGTCGCCTCACCGACGCCCGCCGGCAGGTCGGCATGGTCTTCCAGAAACCAAACCCGTTCCCCACCATGTCCATCTACGACAACGTGGTCGCCGGGCTCCGCCTGACCGGCACCCGGGTCCCCCGCGCCACCCGCGACGACCTCGTCGAGGAAAGCCTCACCAAGGCCGGCCTGTGGCGCGAGGTACGGGACCGGCTCCGCTCGCCCGGCGGCGCACTGTCCGGCGGGCAGCAGCAACGGCTGTGCATCGCCCGCTCCCTCGCGGTGCGCCCCCGCGTGCTGCTGATGGACGAGCCGTGCTCCGCACTGGACCCGACCTCGACCCGCCGGATCGAGGAGACGATCGCCGAACTCGCCGCCGAGGTCACCATCGTCATCGTCACCCACAACATGCAACAGGCGGCCCGGGTGTCCCACCGGTGCGCGTTCTTCCTCGCGTCACACGGCACGCCCGGTGTCATCGTCGAACACGGACCCACCCCGGCGATGTTCGACCGGCCCCAGGACCAGCGCACCGCCGACTACGTACACGGGCGATTCGGCTGATCCGGTGGTGTGTCGGGGCGGCACCCAGAGTTCGCCTTCCGCACGTCCGGCGGAGAGGTTGGCCTGCATGCCGGGTCACTGCCCGTGTAGAGCCTCATTGCCGGTCGGACCAGCAGGGTCCGGCCGGCACCATCACCCTCACGAGAGGAAGTGATTCATGAGCAAGCGTGTCTTCGCTCGGGCGGTCGCGCTGTTGGGGGCGGCCGCGCTCGCCGGCGGCGTACTCGTCGGTGTCGCCGGTCCCGCGCAGGCGGCTTCGCTCGGCGAAGTTCAGTTGTCGCAGACCAGTGGCAACGTCAACGACACCCCGATGTTCGCCACGGCGGGCAGTGCGGCGTGCCCGACCGGGTACGGCGAGAACGCCGGGCTGCGGGTCGGACGGCCGGGTGGGCCGTACTCGAACCTGGGTCGTCCGCTGGGTGGTGGCGGGTTCGACGCGGGCCCGGTGTCGATCGAGGCGAACCGGTCGTTCACCACCGCGTTGGGTGGTACGGCTCCGGCCGCCGGTGAGTGGTGGGTCATCGTCGAGTGCTTCAGCCTGACCGAGGGCCGGCACCCCGACGAGTACCGCACCGCGATCGTCGTCACCGGCGACACCTGGCGCATCCCGGTCGCCGAGGCCACCACGACCGCCCTGGCCGTACTGCCGGCCAGCCCGGTCGAGCAGGGCGCCGAGGTGACCCTCACCGCCACCGTCGCCCCGAACACCGCCACCGGCACGGTCGAGTTCCGCCGAGGCGCCTCGGTGATCGGTTCGGCTCCGGTCTCGGCCGGCACCGCGACCCTCACCACGACCGCCCTGCCGGTCGGCACGCACTCGCTGACCGCGGCGTTCGTGCCGTCGGACGCGACCGTCTTCGGCGCGTCCACCTCCTCGGCCACGTCCTTCACCGTCCAGCCGGGCGACGACGTGATCACCAAGCAGCAGGAGATCATCGCCGACGTGGCCGCGGGCGCCTTCACCCTCGACCTCGCCGGTGACACCGCCATCCTCGCCGGCGGTTCCGTCGGCGGCACCGCCACCGGCGCGCTCCAGGGCGCGACCGTCACCGACCTGCGCGGCAGCAACGCCGGGTGGGACCTGACCGGCCAGCTCGCCGACTTCGTCGGCCCGACCGCGACGATCGCCAGCGGCAACCTGTCCTGGACGCCGTCGGCCAGCAAGACCACCGGCTCCGGCTCGGTCACCGCGGGCACCTCGGCCGACCTCGGTGACACCCGCACCCTCTGCTCCTCGGCGGCGGGTGCCAGCGCCGGCGTCTTCGCCTGCGGCGCCGAACTCGACCTCGCCATCCCCGACAACGTGGCGCCGGGGGAGTACAAGGCGACCCTCACCCTGACCCTGGCCTGACACCAGGCCTTCCAGTGACAGGGGATGCCGGGCCCACCAGGCCCGGCATCCCCGCCGCCATTGCCGAACCCGACCGCACGGAGCCGCTGACATGCCCCACTCCCGCACCACCCGCCTGGCCGTCCGGCTGCTCCTCGTGTCGGCCGTCGTCCTCGGTACGGCCCCGCCGGCCGCCGCCGCGCCCGGGCCGCCGACGGCGCTGCCCGCGTACGCCCCGACCGACGAGTTCCGGTGGAGCGTGCAGCCGTCGAGCCCGAAGGGCCCGAACGGACGCAACGAGTTCGCGTACGAACTCAACCCCCAGGAGAAGATCACCGACTGGGTTGGGGTCAGCAACCTCACCCGGGAACCGCTGACGGTCAACCTGTACGCGACCGATGCCTTCACCGCGTCCGACGGCGGATTCGCCCTGCTCACCGCGGACCAGCCACCGACCGGGGTCGGCGGCTGGGTCACCCTGCCGAAGAAGTCGTACACGGTCCCGGCCGGCAAACGGGCCGACATTCCGTTCGAACTCGCCGTACCGCCCAACGCGACGCCGGGCGACCACATCGGTGGCCTGATCGCCTCGGTCAACACCGAGGAACGGCAGGGCGACGGCCAGACCCTCAACGTCGAGCGACGGGTCGCGGCCCGGATCTACCTGCGGGTCACCGGCCCGCTCACGCCGGCCGCACTCATCACCGCGGTCGACGTCGACTACGCCAACCCGCCGCTGTCGTTCGGCGGGGACATGACGGTGACGTACCGGATCGCCAACGACGGCAACGTCCGCTTCTCCGGCAAGGCCCGGGTCCAGGTCACCGGACCGTTCGGCGTACGGGTCGCCAACAGCGAACTGATCGACATCCCCGAACTGCTGCCCGACTCCGAACTCCGGCTGACCCAGCGGCTTCCCGGTGTGTTCCCGGCCGGTCCGCTGACCACGACGGTCACGGTCAACCCGCAGGACGCGTCCGGTCCGCTGCCCTCGATGAGCCGGGACGTCACGGTGTGGGCGTTGCCGTGGCCGCTGGTCGCGACGCTGCTGGTCGCCGTCTCCGGGTTGCTCGTCTGGTGGCTGCGTCGCCGCCGGTGGCACCGCCTCGTCGCGGCGAGCGACTTCGACGGCCCGCCGGCGACCGTCCGGCCGGTGGTGTCATGACCGTGCGCCGGCTCGTCGGCCTGCTCCTCACCGCCGGCCTCACCGGCATCGTCGTCGCGGCGCCCGCCCTGCCGGCGGCGGCGACACCGGCCCGACCCGTACCGCCGCCCGGGACCGTGGCGGTGGCCAACGCCCCCGTACCCGAACCGTCGGCGGGCCCGCCGACGCGCCGCGTGGACATCCACGTCTCGATCGCGCCGTCCCCGGCGTCGACCACCCCGCCACCGACCCCGACCGGGACCCCCGACCCGACCGGCACGCCTGGACCGACGGGTACGCCCTCGGAGCCGACGAAGCCCGGCGGGGGAGGGGACCTGCCCCGCACCGGACTGGCGATCGGCGGGTTCCTGGCGCTCGGCGCGGCATGCGTCGGCGCCGGCGTCGGGCTGCGGGCCCTGACCCGGCGACGACGATGACCGGGTGGCCGGAGGGCATCGGCGGGCGGCCGACGCGGGCCGCCGGCCGGGGTCAGCCCACGGCCTTCCGGACGAGCGCGGCGATGGCCTCCTCGGCCCGGTCGCTCAGTCCGGTCACGGCGTACGAGGTCGGCCAGAGCCCGCTGCCGTCGTCGAGGTTGGCCTCAGGGGTGAACCCGAAGGTCGAGTAGCGTTCCTTGTCGCCGTGACCGCTGCGGAAGAAGCACACGACCTTCCCCTTCCGCGCGTACGCGGGCTGCCCGTACCACAGCTTCGGCGACAGTCCCGGCGCGTTGCCGGTGACGATCGCGTGGATGCGTTCGGCCACCACCCGGTCGGGTTCGGCCATCCGCCCGATCGCCGACAGCACGTCGGCCTCGTCGGCGGCTGCCTTGTTGCCCCGGCCGCGGCTCGCCTCCTTCTTCAACTCGGCGGCGCGTTCCTTCATGGCCGCGCGCTCCTGCTCGGAGAAGCCGTTGGTGTCCGTGGTGCTCTTCCCGTTCGAGGTGGTGCCCATCGCTGGTCCTTCCGGCGGGTGTGGATTGTGGTGATTGCGACGTTAGTCGTGTCGGGTGCCGTGGACTTCTCGAATCCTGATCACTTCACCACGTCGACCCGCGGTCGGACCGGTCAGGAATCAAGAAGTACCGCCCCGGCAGATGGATCTAGCGTGGCGGGCATGGACATCACCATCCACCACGCGTTCCTCCCGCACACCGACGCCGGGGCCGCCCTGGCCTTCTACCGCGACACCCTGGGATTCGAGGTCCGCAAGGACGTCGGCCACGAAAACCTGCGCTGGATCACCGTCGGCCCGCCCGGGCAACCCGGAACCTCCATCGTGCTGCACCCGCCGGCCGTCGACCCCGGAATCACCGAGGACGAGCGCGGCGCCGTCCTGGCGCTCATCGCCAAGGGCGCCTACACGGCCGTCACCCTGGCCACCGACGACCTCGACGGCCTCTTCGAACGCCTCGCGGCCGCCGGCGCGGACGTCGTCCAGGAACCCATCGACCAGACGTACGGTGTCCGCGACTGCGCGTTCCGCGACCCGGCCGGCAACCTCGTCCGCATCAACCAACTCGCCTGACCCGAGGCGCGGCCGGTACGGTCCACTGTGGCTGTGACCAGGACACCGCCCTGGACGGCGCCGGGCATGATGGGAGCGCCGCGTTCGCCTACGGAAGGCAGAAGATGGATCACCAGGCCGCGCTGGCGTCGCTGTTCCTGCCGGAGGGACGCCTCGACCCGTACCCGGCCTACGACGTGATCCGGGCGCACGCACCGGTCTTCGAGGCGTTCGACGGCCGCTGGTTCGTCACCACCCACGCGCTCACCAGCCGCCTGCTGCGCGACCCGGGCCTGCGCGTGGCGGACGCCGCCGACTACGACGCCTTCTGGCCGGACTGGCGCCAGAACCGCGGGGTCGCCTCGGTCGTGCTGTCCATGTTGCAGACCAACCCGCCGGACCACACCCGGGTACGCCGCGCGGCCGCGGTCACCTTCACCGCCCGCCGCGTCGCCGCGATGCGCGACGTCGTCGCCGGCCAGGCCGAAGACCTGATCGAGGCGATGCCGAGCGGTACGGACTTCATGGGCGCGTTCGCGTATCCGCTGCCGATCGGCGTGATCTGCGCGCTGCTCGGCGTACCGGAGGCCGACCGGCAGTGGTTCCGGCAGCGGGCCGCGGACCTGACCGTGGTGCTGGAGCCGATCAGTACGGACGAGGAGATGCGGCTCGCCGACGTGGCCGGCCGCGACCTCGAGGCGTACTTCACCGATCTGATCAAGGAGCGTCGCCGCGCTCCGCGGGAGGACCTGACGAGTGCGCTCGTCGCCGCGCACGATGACGCTCCCGGCGCCGGGCTGACCGGCGAGGAACTCCTCGCCAACCTGGTGCTGCTGCTGGTCGCCGGCTTCGAGACCACCACCAACCTGCTCGGCACCGGCATCCAGATCCTGCTCTCGCATCCCGGGCAGGCGGACCGGCTGCGCGCCGATCCGGACCTCGCGTCGGCGTTCGTCGAGGAGATCCTGCGGTACGACTCCCCGGTGCAGCTGACCTCGCGGTTCACCACCGGTCCGCTGGATCTCGGCGACGGTGTGCGGCTCGGCGACGGCGCGGAGCTGACCCTGTTGCTCGGCGCCGCCAACCGCGACCCGGCACGCTATCCCGACCCGCACCGGTTCGATCCGGACCGCCCGAACATCCAGCCGGTGTCGTTCGGCGGTGGCGCCCACTACTGCCTCGGCGCGCCACTGGCCCGGCTGGAGGCCCAGGTCGCGTTCCCGATGCTGCTGACCAGGCTGCCCCGGCTGAGCCTGGCCGGCACCGCCGAGCGTCGCGACCGCCTTGTGCTGCGCGGCTACGCCACGCTACCGGTCACCACCGACTGACCCGGCCGGCATCGCGGTGCACGGCTCGACGATGGGCCGGTTCACTGCTGCCGCTCCGAACTGTTCCGAACTGTTCCGAACGACGCCTGGCCTGGTGAGCTGAGTGGACGGACTGCTGGAATCAGACGATGTTCGGCATCCTGCTACTGAAGGCGAGGTGCGCAATGCGTATCCGTTCTACTCTCGGCACACGCGCGGCCTGCGCAATCGCTGCTGTGGTGACCCTGGTGCTCGGCGCGTCAGGCGTGGCGCAGGCAGCTTCCTATGAGACCGACTACGCGATCACGGGCAGCAGTGCCCAGTGCACGTACGACACTCAGTATCCCGGAGGGCTGGGCAGCGTCTGCTTCCAGAAATATGGGGATGTCTGGATGGTCACCAGGTCGGTCCTGGAAACGGGTAACACCTCGGTGCAGTGGGCCAATCAGCTTCTCAATGCCTCCGGTAGCTGGGCGACGTACCGGGAGGGGCAGTGCATCAACGCTCTGGGCCACTCCACGTTCGGAGTCTGCAACAAGGACTACTACGAGAACAGCAGCAGAAACGCTCTCGGCGGGTATGGCAGCCGACTCAGGTTCCGGGCGTGCAGCACCACTTGTAGCGCATGGACTCCCTGGTTCACCAACAATCAGTGAGGGTAGGGCCACGCCCATTCCGGGCTGCGGCACTCAGGAACTGGGCCTTTGCCGGGAATGGCCTTGACGACGAGCGCGGCGGTCCTGTTGCCCTGGCAATCCGAAGGCACTCAAGGAGTTTGGGATCTGGCGGTCCTCGCGACACCCAGAAGTCTGGGTGTCGCGAGGACCGTGTCCGTTCCGGTCGATTTCAAGGAGAGGTTCTTCGAGATCTTCGATCGCGTCGGGAGCGTGATCGCTGCCGTGCGCGGCCGGCGTCAATCTGAACACCACGTACGGGTGGGTTCGCACGGCGGGTGGACTACGACACCGGAGTGACCACTCAGGTGAGCGGGATGAGCCCTAAAAACGACTCGGACTGCTTCGCCGGGTCTGCCTCAGGGCGGCGAGGACCGCGTCCAGCCGACCGTCGAGCGGTCCGCTCAGCTCCAGCACCGGGATGTCCTCCCAGGCGTTCAGCGGGTCGTCGTAGACCAGCTCAAGCAGCGCGTCGTTCGTCCGCGTACGCAGGCCGGGCAGCTCCGCCGCCGGCAGTACCCGTTCCGTCTCCGGCGTGATCACGGTGACGACCAGCAGGTCGAGGCTCGCGAACGCCGGGCGGAGTGCCGCGGCGTCGGCCTGCTCCGTGGGGTCCGCGCCGGTCGCGGCCAGGTATGCGAGGTAGTCCAACGGGGTCCGGTCGAAGATCGTTCCCGACGGTGCCGGTGCGCAGAGGCTCCGTACGGCGCAGGCCATCAGCGCCCGGTAATCCTCCGGCGACGGCGGAAACTGGAACTCGTATCCCTCCTCTTCGAGCAGGTGGTACGGCTCGTCCGCCGCGACGTGCCCCGGCAGGTGCGCGCACAGCGCCTCGACCAGCGTCGTCTTCCCGGTCCCGTGCGTCCCGGAGATCCCGACCCGCATCAGTGCTCCCTGCCCGTCGGAGGATTCCGGGCGATCATAACCTCGGTCTCCAGCTGCGCCGCCTCGCCGTCGAGGATGTCGAGGACGTCCTCGCCCGCCTGCGCACGGACGTCAAGGCGGTCGCGCTCGCCGGGCGGGCCGCCATCCTGGTCAGGTCCGACCCGGCGGGCGCCCGGGCCGACGCGGCGGCGGCGGTGCGGCTCGCGGCCGACGGCGCCAACGCGTACGTCACGCGCACGCCCTGCTCTCGCTGGCCGAGGCCGAGGCGGCGGGCGACGGTGGACGGTCCGTCCGGGAGCGCGCCGGGCAGGCGCTGCACCTGGCCCGGAGTACGGCTTCGCCGAGATCGCCCGCCGGGCCGGCGCCCTGGGTGCCTGATCCACGGGGCTCCGGTCACCCCATGCCCGGCTACGGTCGGCCGACGGGCGGCCGGTCGATCGTCCACTGTGCGCGGAACCGGCGGTCGGTTAACGTCCTGGCATGCATCGAGTACCACTGCGCGGGCTCGCGACACTGGTCGTACCGTTGCTGGTCGCCGCCATGGCGGCCGGGGCGCCGGCGTCCGCCGCCGACCGGTCCGACCCCAGCGTCAGTACGAGGGTCGTCGACGGCGTCACCGGCAACCCGGTACGCGACATCTGCGTCTTCGCCACCCCGGTGCTGACCTTCGGTTTCCCGGACACCTGTCCGCAGCGCAGCGACGCCGCCGGGCGGGTCACGGTCACCGTGCCGGAACCCGGGTCGTACAACCTCTTCGCCCTCCCGGACTCCGGCAGCCCGTACGGCGCGCAGTGGGTGGGCCCCGACGGCGGAACCGGGGCGCAACAGGCGGCCCGCCGGATCACGCTGGCCGTCGGTGAGTCGAAGTCCAGCCCGGCGATCAAACTGGACCGCCGGGCGGTCATCACCGGCCAGGTGGGTCCTGCCGCGGGGGAGGGCACCGTCGGCATCGTCGGCCCCGACCCGTACGGCCGCCATGACCCGCGCCACTCACCGATCGCCGCCGACGGCACGTTCCGCATCGACTGGCTCGGCCCGTACGGGTGGCCGCTGTTGTTCCGCACCGTGCACCGCCCGTACCAGTGGAGCGGGAACTTCGGCAACCGGCTGCTGGCCGACCTGGTGCCGGCGACCGTCGGCGAGCCGGTTCCCGGCCACCACCATCTGGAGCAGGGCGCCCTGGTCACCGTCAGCGTCCCGGACCCACCGCCGGTCGGTGGCCGGCTGGTGATCCGTAACGCGGTCACCCGGGATCCGGTCGGCGTGGTCGACCGCACCAATCCGTGGACGTTCGCCCCGGTGATGGAGATTCTCGGCGGTCAGCAGGTCAAGATCCAGTGCCTGTGCGGCGACACGGTCCGCTGGCACGGTGGCAGCGACTTCGCCGACGCCACCCCGGTCGTGATCCGTACGCACCAGCCGACGGTCATCGTCCTCGCCGCCCCGTCCGCGGCGGGGTGAGCCGCAACCGCGACCCTCGCTGGACGCCCTGTGCCAGGATCGTCCCGTGAGTAAGTGGATCTACAACGACCGTCCGGACGGCGTCAGGTTCCTGACCGACCGGATCTCCGAACCGGGCCGCACCGAGATCGAAGACGAGATCTGGGCCCGGATCGTCCACGGCGAGGACGACGCCGACGAGTTCGTCGACGCCTTCGACCTTGAGGAGGCGCGTCACGGCGCCACCGACGAGGAACTCGCGGCGGCCTACGAGCAGGCGGTGGCCGCCCGGCGCGTCCAGCAGCGCGGGTGGGGTGAGGTGCGAAGCAACCTGAGCCGCGCCTTCACCGAACTCAACGAGCTCGGCGTCCTGGCGCGGGAGGACTTCACCTGCTGCGGCACCTGCGCCGCCGCCGAGATCCACGACGAGCGCGACGAGTCCCGGCACTGGCACGGCTACCTCTGGTTCCACCGGCAGGACACCGAGTCGCTGGTCGCCAGCGCGGACGGCTCGGTCTATCTCGGCTTCGGCGCCTATCCGCCGGAGGACTTCGACCAGGACGCCTACGACGCCCTGCCGGAGGCCGAGCAGCAGGCCCGCTACCAGGCCGACCTCGAACGTGTGCTGGACGAGATCGCCTTCCCGGTGCTCCGCGGCCACGGCATGCGGGTGGAGTGGAACCGCAGCCAGTCCACGCGGATCCTGGTCACCGGCGCCCACTGGTACGCGCCGTTGACCTGACCCCGGGGCCCGACCGAGCCGCCCGCATCTGTGCGGCCGGGTATGTGCACAGGGCCGGTGGGCAGCGGCGCTGCCCACCGGCCCGTGTCGTCGGTCAGCGACCGCGTTCGCCCGAGTTCCGCCAGGCGCTACCGGCCTTGGCCAGACCACGGCTGCCCAGATATCCGATCGTCAGCGCGGTGATGTAGAGCCAGGCCCGGTCGGCCCGGAACACGTCCACCCCGGCGCTGTCCGCTCCGACCAGGTAGGAAGCGATCAGCACACCGGCGATCGCGGCGAGGAACACGTAGAGTTCCGTGCTCAGGAACGCCGACTTGGTCTCGGTGCCCGACATCGGTACGTTCCGGACGGTCTCGGCAGGCCGATGTCCGTCAGGCGCCATACCCGCTCGGCGGGTGGTGCGTTCTGGGTCTGTTGTGGCGAAAACCTCGCTGTGCTCTGTGCGCTCATTTCGTCCTCCAGCCGATGGTGTCTCCACCCGGCACGTGGAACGTGCGACGGGCTTTTGGTGAGCCACCGTGGCTTACCCGGCCCGCCTGGCAGAAAACGACGGTGCGGGCCTCGCCTGCGCGCAGCCGTCCGTCTTCTCCGGGCGCATCCGGTAGCGTTCGGCCGGGTCGCATCCGGCCCAGGGCGGGTGCTGGTCACGACCGTACGACACCGGCGGACCCGTCCACGGTGACGGGAAGCCCGTCGGGTATCCGGTCCATCGAGCCGGGCACGCCGAGGACGGCGGGGATGCCCTGCTCGCGGGCGACGATCGCCGCGTGTGACAGCGCGCCCCCGGTTTCGGTCACGACGCCCGCCACGATCCGGAGCAGGGGCGTCCAGGCGGGGTCGGTGAAGCGGCAGACGAGGATGTCACCGGGCCGCACCCGCCCGAAGTCGTCGGGGCCGCGGACGATTCTGGCCGGCCCGGTGGCCGTTCCCCGGCTGCCGGGCGTGCCGGTCAGCGGTTCGGTCGCCGCCGCCGGGCCCGACGCCACGGGTGGCGCGGCGGTCACCGGGCGGGCCTGGAGCAGCCAGATCCGGTCGTCGACGAGTGCCCATTCGATGTCCTGTGCCCCGCCGAGCAGCGTGGCCACGTCCCGGCCGAGGCGGGCGAGTCGTACGGCGGTCGCGTCGTCGAGCGCGGGTCGGTTCCGGTCGCCGGCGGCGACGGCGCGGGCGACGATCCGGTTTCCGCGCCGGTCGAGGCGGGTCCGCTTGTCGGCGACCGACCGGGTGACCGTGTTCCGCACGCCGACCCGGTACGTGTCCGGTGTGACACGGCCTTCGACGACGCTCGCGCCGAGCCCCCAGGATGCCTCGATCACCGTCGCCCCGGTGTCCGCCGGTGCGGACGTGAACATGACACCCGATGCCCGGGCGTCCAGGAGCCGCTGGACGATCACCGCCATCTCCGGTGTGCCCGTACCGGATCCCCGCCGGTAGACGGTGGCCCGTTCGGACCACAGCGACGCCCAACAGGCCCGTACGGCATCCGTCACGGCCGGCGCGCCGCGTATCCCGAGGAGGCTGTCGTGCTGACCTGCCGCGGACGCCTCGGCGGTGTCCTCGCTCGTGGCCGACGACCGTACCGCGACGGCCGGGTCGCCGAGCGCGGCGAGCGCGGATGCCAGCAGGCCGGGTAGTTCGGGGGGCGGGGGAGCGGCCGTCACCGCGCGACGGGCCGCGGCGGAACCCCGCGTGGCGGCGAGGCGCACGACGTCCAGGTCGCGGGTCGCGGCGCGGTAGGCCGCCAGGGGCACGACGACGCCGGGCGGCACCGGCAGGCCCGCGCGGACGAGGGCGCCGAGCGTGCCCGCCTTGCCGCCACAGGTGTCGGCCGTCGCGTCCGCGATCGGTACGAGCATCCCACTCCCATCTTCAACGAAGTATTGACAACAGAATGTTGATGATGCAGGGTGTCGGGATGTCACGCAAGCAGGAACCCCGGGACGCGGGCCGGGCCGACCAGCGCCAGGCCGGGCGCGAGCGGGAGGCGCGCGACCGCCTCCTCGACGCGGGCGCCGACGAACTCGCGCCCCGCCCGTGGCGCCCCCCGCCCGTGCCGGCCTCCGCGGTCGACCTCGCCCACTTCGCCCTGTGGCGCTCCACGGACCTGGACCGGGAGAGCATGCTGGCCGCGCTCACGCTGCTGCCGGCCGCGCGGGCCGAGGTCGACGAACTCGAGGCCGGGCTGCTGTTCGCGGCCAGGAGCGCGGGACTCACCTGGGCACAGATGGCGCAGGCGATCGGCCTCGGCTCTCCCCAGGCCTGCCAGCAGCGATACGAGCGGCTCACGACCAGACGGGACGCGGCCCCGTGACCCGGGATTCGTCGCCGGACCTGCTCGTGCTGCACGCGGTGCGACTCAGGGGCTTCGCGGACACCCCGGCGCTCGCGCACCGCTTCGGGCTCGACCCGGGCCCGACCGGGAAGTCGCTGCGTGACCACGAGGCACGCGGCCTGGTTCAACGCACGGAGTTCGCCGGTACGGCCGGATGGTCCCTCACCGACGCGGGCCGGGCCGAGAACGAGCGGCTGCTCGCGGCCGAACTCGCGCAGACCGCCGACCCGGACGCCGTACGTCGCGCCTACGGCACCTTCCTCCCGCTGAACGGCCTCCTGCGCAACGCCTGCACCGACTGGCAACTCCGCCCGACGCCGGACGACCCGCTCGCCAGCAACGACCACACCGACCCGGCCTGGGACGCCGGCGTCATTCACGAACTCGCCGTCCTGGCCCGGGCGCTGACCCCTGTCGCCGACCGGCTCGGAAAGGTCCTCACCAGGTTCCGTGGCTACGACACGCGATTCTCCGCGGCCCTGGCCCGGGCCCGCGCCGGGGACACCGCCTGGGTCGACCGGACCGACGTCGACTCCTGCCACCGCGTGTGGTTCGAACTGCACGAGGACCTGATCGCCACACTCGGCATCGACCGTGGCGCGGAGCCCGACACCGCTGTCACCATGGATCGCGGGCACGACCGCTCCGGTCCGGGCGGCGCGCCACCGTTCGCGTAGTCCACTTTCCGGCCCGGCCGGTGACGGTTCCGCGATGCTAGAGATCGAATCGAGCCGGCAGGGCGGTACGGGAGGTTCGTGATGGGCGGACGGTTTGCAGGTGGGTGAACAGGCGGCCCGACTCTCCGGGGATTGCCAGACGTGCGGAAGTCCGTGCCACGGATGGGCCGTGCAGCTCGTCCGCGACAACCGACTCCGCTGGGAGCTGGACTGGAACTGTGGCGCCTGCGGAACCGTGTCGTGTGACAGGGGCTCGGGCCCCGCCCCGAGCGAGCTGCGAGAAGAGCTGCTGTCCCAGCACGGGCGCCACCGTCTGCGACTCGAGAACAGCGAGTCGCGTGGTGGTGCGATACTCAGGGTCTTTCGCCAGGTCTTCGACAGCAGCCTTGCGGAATCTCGGGAATCGGCGGACAGACTCAGACGGCACGGATTCGAGGGAACCCTCGTGGAGACCGAGCTGCTGAGCGAGCTGCTGTGGCAGCAAGGCGTCCGGAGCTCGGTGGTTCCGGGCTGAGGAGGCCGCATGGAATTCGAGGTTCTTCTGCGCCGGCTGACGGATCGACGTGGCTGGCCGGCTGCGACCGGCGGTGAAGGCGGCGACATGGCGGCGCCGGAAGCGTTGCGACGTATCGCTCCCGCACTCGGCTGGCGCGTAGCCGATCTGTTCGTGCTGGCCGGACATGATCTGCCCGCCGATCTCGCCCCCACGGATCCGAGGGCTGATCCGGGCCGGACCGCCTGGCCCTACGTCGCCGTGCCGCCGGCCCGGCCGATCCTGCTCGCCGCGGCCCGGGCCATGCCTCAGCAGCCACTGGTGGGACCGCTGCCCCCACCACTTCGTCCCTTCCCGGAGGACAGGGCGGGCGCGATCATCGGTCGGCTGTTGCATCACCGCAACTTCAAGGGCACGTCCGCCGTTGAGTTGCTGCTCTACTCGGGTGGCCCGTACCTGTCGGTGCCCACGGTCAACCAGATCGCACTCGGCGGCAGGGCGCTCGACCCGCAACTCGTCAGCGGGTTCGCGCACTTTCTCGGCATACCCGTCGGTGACCTCGCCGCGCTGTGCGACGTCAACATGACCGAGGACGTACCCGCACCCGCGTACTGCGACGGTCTCGCCGAGCTGATGTGGGAAGGTCGGCGGCTGACCGTACAGCAGATCGAAGAGTTGGCCGAGCTGGGCCACGATCTGCGCCACCGCTTCGACACCGAGATCGACGAGGGCGTCCGCTGCTGTTGCGGCCGGACCGAGCAGTCCGAAAGGGCAACTCGCGATGGGGCGGACGCGGCGATGGGGGATCTCCGACCCGGCGGTGGCGGATGACAGGTGGCGCACCCCTCAAGAAGGTCGGCTTCTACGGAACGGCGGAAGATGTCTCGGCCGCCGCGAGATCGGCAGCGCACCCCTGGGAGCCGCTGGCGGCACGTTACCTGGAACAGGGGAAAGCCGTGGTGGTCTCACCCGGTTGGGTCGATGATCTGCTCGACGGGCAGGCACGGATCATTGGCCAGGCTTCGATCCTGACGGACGGGACCTGGATCTGGCCGAGTCACCTGGCGTACTACCTGCGGACCTATCACGTCGTACTGCCCGAAGCGTTGCTGACGCACATGATCTCTTGCGACTGGGGCGTGCCCGAAATCGATGACGCGGAACTGGACGCGATATCCGAGCAGCTGATGCCGCAGTACGACGTGCCGTAGCGCGCGCACCGGCCGGGATCCCACGCTACCCGCACCCCGCCGACCCGTACGCCTGTTCCGTCCGCTGCCACGCGATCGGGTGCCACACCCGGATGCCGGTGCCGCGCGGGAGCGCGGCGGTGTGCGATAAAGGGCGTGTTCGGTGAGCGGTGGCTGGCGGAGACGGTCAATCTGCTGGAACTGGTGGTCGAGGCCGCGGGCGCCCTGATCATCTTCACCGGCGCGATGGTCGCGCTGGTGCGCTTCGTCGCGGTCGGGGTCCGAAAGCGGCGCAGCGCGGCGTTCGTGCCGGTGCGGCTGTCGCTCGGCCGGTTCCTGACCCTCGGCCTGGAATTCCAGCTCGCCGCGGACATCCTGCGTACCGCCATCGCGCCCACCCTGGGCGAGATCGCCCAACTGGCCGCGATCGCGGCGATCCGGACCGCGCTGAACTTCTTCCTCGGCCGCGAGATCAAGGAGGAACGCAAGGAACTCGCCGGCGCCGGCCGTGACCAGCCGGCCGGACCGGCCGACACCCGGCGGGCCACGTGACGACCCTCGTCGGATATGCCTCCCTGGCCTGCGTGGCGGCGGGGATCGTCGCCGCCGGAGTCGTGCTGCTGGTGTCCCGCAGCGGTCGCCTGGCGCTGCGGGTGGCCCTCGACCTGTGGGTCGCGGCGGGGTTGCTCCGACTCGCCCTGCCACCGCAGTGGGACCAGCTCCTCGGCACGGCGGCGATCATCGCGGTCCGGCAACTGGTCACCGTGGCCCTGACGCCGCGCGGCGGCGACCCGGGCTGAGCGGTCGGGCCCGTGCCGTGCCGGGCACCGCACCGGCTGCCTACGACAGGTCGACGACGTGCCCGGTGCGTGGCGGCGTACGGCCGCCGAGCACCTCGAGCCACGCCGCGCGCAACGCCTCCGGGCCGTGGCCGACGGACACGTCGATCCAGGGGCGGACCACGGACGAGAACCGTCGCCAGGCGTCGCCGAAGCGGGCGTCGAGCCCCTCGCGGCCCCAGTCGACCGTGCGCTTGCGCATCTGCGCCGGTGCGAAGAACACCGCCTGGGCGCTCGCCGCGTTGGGCACCTGGAAGGTGAGGCCGACCGCGATGTCCCGGACGAGCCGGGCGCCGAGGCGCTCCCGGAGCGCGGTCCTGACCTCGGGGCGTCCCGACAGGTCGAGGTACACGGTGTCGGACAGTGCGAGGGCGTCGACCTCGTCGTACCGCAGGACGTCGTCGTAGCAGCCGAGGCCGCGGGCGAACCCGACGTTGCCGGGTGAGGTGAGGCCCACGACCCGGGGACCCCGGCCGTGGAGTTCGAACGCGGCGGCGTAGGCGGTCTTGCTCGACGCCGACGACAGGACCAGGGTCCGCGCACCGTGGTATCCGTTGTCCGCGAGCTGGTCGGCGAGCATGAACGAGGTGAAGAACAGCGGCCGGAACAGGATGAGCAGGTCCTCCTGGCCGGCCTCGTAGATCGGGTCGGCCGTGGTCAGGCGGTAGACGTTGTACGGGGACGGCAGATGGCCCCGGTGGTCGCTGACGTCCCGGAAACCGCGGCCGTCGACCCGACCCGGCCGCACCACGAGGTGCCCGGCCGGCGGCAGGTAGCCGTACAGCCGCTGTCCGACCTCCACACCATCCACGGTGGACTTCTCGACCTCGGCGAAGCCCCACAGCGGCACGAGGCCCGCCTCGGGGCCGAGTCCGCCGGCCGTCGCCGGGAAGAAGTCCCAGTAGTGGAACGAGTCGCCGAGTACGCCGTAGGTGACGTTGTTCGCCGTCACCCCGACCCGGTCGACGCGCAGCAGCGCCTCGCCGTCGGTCAGCCCGGGCACCGGGTTCGCCACGAGTACGGCGTGCGACAGGTCGTCACGGCGGACGGCGAGCGTCCAGGAATCGGTCACCCTGATGAATGTAGTCCGCCATCCATCCATCGCACCCGATGTGGGCAGTGGAGTTCCCAACAGTTCGCCGGATCGCCCACGACGGCTACGGTGGCCGGATGCTGATCGTCGGGTTGATGTCGGGTACCTCGTACGACGCGGTCGACGTCGCCGCCGCGAGGTTCCGCCGGGACGGCGACACACTGTGGATGAGCCCGCTCGGCACGGTCGGCCTGCCGTTCGACGACGCGCTGCGGGACGCCGTCGCGGGTGTGCTGCCGCCCGGGTCGACGACCATCGAGGCGGTCTGCCGGCTCGACACCCGACTCGGCCAGGTCTTCGCCGACGCGGCGGCGGCCGGGGTCGAGCTGGCCGGTGGCGCCGCCGACCTGGTCGTCTCGCCCGGGCAGACCGTCTTCCACTGGGTCGCCGACGGCCGGGCGATGGGGACCCTCCAGCTCGGCGCACCGTCCTTCGTGGCGGCCCGTACCGGGCTTCCGGTCCTGTCCGACCTGCGTGGTGCCGACATCGCGGTCGGCGGACAGGGTGCCCCGCTCGTCCCCGCCTTCGACGCGCTGCTGCTGGCGCCGGACCCGGACCGGCCGGTGCCGGACCGGGACGGCCCCCGGGCAGCGCTCAACCTCGGCGGCATCGCCAACCTCACCGTTGTCGCACCGGACCGGCCGGTGACCGGGTACGACGTCGGGCCGGCCAACGCGCTGATCGACGCCGCCGCGGCGCGCTACCACGCGGCGCCGTACGACCGGGACGGCCGCTTCGCGGCGGCCGGCACCGTCGACCCGGACCTGCTCGCGCTGCTGCTCGCCGAGCCCTACCTGCGCCGGCCCCCGCCCAAGTCGACCGGCAAGGAGCTCTTCCACGCCGGCTACCTCGACGACCGGCTGGCAGCGCACGGCCGGGCGGTCCGGCCGGACGACGTGATCGCCACGCTCACCGAACTCACCGCGCGTACGGTCGCGGCCGAGTGCGACCGGCACGGCGTCACCGAGGTGGTGGCGGCCGGTGGCGGGGTCCGTAATCCGGTGCTCATGTCCCGGCTGCGGGACCTCGGAACCGGCCGGTGGACGCTGCGGACCACCGACGACTGGGGGATACCGGCCCAGGCGAAGGAGGCGTACGCGTTCGCGCTGTTGGGCTGGCTGTCCGCGCACGGGCTTCCGGGCGCGCTGCCGTCGGTCACCGGGGCCCGTACCGCCGCCGTGCTCGGGTCGTGGACACCGGGGCCGCCACCGGGGCCGGCGCGGCGGACCGGGGGACCGCCGCGGCGATTGCGTGTGCAGAGCTGACCGCTCGATATCCGGGGCATCCCTGGGGCCGGTTCCCGGGTTTCCTCCGATGGCCGCCCGGCGATCGAACTGTGACGATCAGGGGCGTGGTGAAGCGCTGGCGACAAGTTACCGTGTGGCTGCACATCCTGACGTCGGTCGGCTGGATGGCGCAGGCGATGACGCTGTGTGTGCTCCTCGCGGTCGGTCTCGCGGCGGACGATGCCGCGGTCCGGGCCGCCGCGACGTCGATGGCACATCAGGTCGACGGTCGTCTGCTGGCCCCGATGGCCGGGGTGTCGGCCTGCACCGGCATCGTTCTGGCAGCCGCCACCGCCTGGGGGTTCTTCCTGCACTGGTGGGTGCTGATCAAGTTCAGCATCAGCATGGTCCAGGTGTATCTCGGCATCTTCGTGCTGTCGCCGGCGCTGACGGACTCGCTGACCGCCGGGCCGTCGCTGTCCCTGGTCGTCGGAACGGCGCTGATGGCGGGTGCGATCGCCTTTCAGGGGTGGCTGTCGGTGCGCAAGCCGTGGGGTACGGTCCGCGCCGGGCGGCGGGTCGTCGCGCCGACGGGGCCGCCGTGGATCTTCGTCGCCACCGTCCTGGGCGGCCTCGCCGAGCTGACTCTCGCCCTCGTTCTCGGCCACCCGATGCCGCTGCCGTCCCTGATCCTGATCATCGTCGTCCTGGTACGCCGGCCGCGCTGGTCGGGCTCCCGCCGGGTGCGACCGGCTCCGGCGTGAGGTCGAAGGCGCCGCCGGGGTCGCCGGGCACCGTGGCGGCGTCCGGCCGGATCAGGGCGTCCGGCTAGATCAGGGCGGCGGAGACGTTGAGGCCGGCCCGGATGGTGGGCAGCGACGGGAACGGGAACGTGGTGGCGTTCCACGGCTCCGGGTGCGGCCCGCGGGGCTTCGGGATGCGTAGCCGGAACCACATGCTGTTGCCGCACCAGTCGGCGAGGAGTTGGTCGCCGGTGATCGTGGCCGCGACCGGGGCGCCCGGACGCGCGACGCCGGGCGCCGTCGTCCCGGACGGTGGCCGCCAGGTTCCGCCGGCGTTGGTGGTGGCGTGGATGGCGCCGTCGTGGCCGGCGAAGAGCACGACGGCCGGGCCGGTGGGGAAGTGGGCCGCGGCGAGGTGTGCCCCGGCCGGGACCGTCCCGGCGCCGGCGACGGCGACCGCCGTCCACGGGTCGGGCAGCGGGCCGGCGGTGAGGCGGACGTACCAGAGCGCGCCGTCGAGGCCGGTGAAGAAGGTGTCGAGACCGGTCGCGGCGACGCCGCCGCCGGCGGGGGCGAGCTGGGGCGGGCCGGCGGGGACGGTCGCCCAGGCGCCGCCGGTGGTGCGCCAGACGGTGTGGAGTGCGCCGTCGACGCCGACGAAGGCGGCGCCGGGGTTGTTGTCGGGTTGGCGGGTGGCGGCGACGGCGGCGCCCGGTGGAGCGAGGCCGGCGGCGGTGACGGGTCGTGGCCCGGCCCCGGGTGTGACGAAGCGGGGGTAGGTGACGGTGTGCAGGGCGCCGTCGTTGCCGGTGAAGAAGACGTGTATGCCGTTGGTGGTGGTGATCGCGTCGAGGTGGCCGCCGGGTGGGGCGAGTCCGGTGGGGCCGTCCTGGAGGACGGTGATTCCGGAGCTGGCGGCGCTGGTGCGGGCCGCGACGAGGCCACCGTGGGTGCCGATGGCGAACACGGCGAGGGTGCCGTCGGGACCCGGGGTGATGGTGACGCCGGCACCGGGCGGCGCGAACGGGGTACCGGTCGCCGGGGTGGGCGCGCCCGTCGTGGCCAGGTGGAGGCGGCCGTCCGCGCCGACGGTGACCCCGACGGGCTGCGGTACGGCGGCGTACGCCGCCGGTGCGGCGACCGGTGTGACGGCGAGGGTCGACGCGGCGCCGACCGCGACCGCGACACGCGGCCATCTGGCCCGGATCCGGATCATGAGTGCCCCCTCGGGTCGTGGGAACCGCTGGGACCAGGTTCCACACCCGGGAGCATCGAATCGACAGCAGTCGATTAAAGTGCGGGTATTCGGGAATTGTCGTCCACCCCGCTTGACCGCGGGCGTGGTCTTCTGCGCCGGACCGCGCCGGCCGCCCACGTCGACCGGACCTGCCAGGCCACGAGGAGCGCGGCGGCGAGGCCGAGCAGCCCCCACGGGTGGTTCCGGGTGGTCGCGCTGAAGACGACCGGCTGGCCGAGCCCGCCGATCTCGCCGCGGACCGTGTAGCGGCCGACGGCGGGGCCGGGAATGGTGAAGGGCAGCCGGACGACCCGCTGTTCGCCGGGGGCGATGGTGTCCAACAGCGGTGGCGGCACGAACCCGGTCGGCGCGTCGCCCCGGCCGAGGGTGACCGACACGGCCGGCTCGACCGCCGGCGCGGTGCCGTCGTTGCGTACGGTCGCCACCAGCAGCCGCCGGGCGGGGCCGCCGAAGAGACCGCTCCAGGACGCGTCCCCGGTCACCTCGAGTTCGGTGACGACGAGCCGGGCGGACGGCGCCGGGTCGAGGGCGTCCCCGGCCGGGACGGCCGGGGCGGAGCTGCCGGTGACGGCCAGCGGGACCGTGCCGCTGGTGCCCTGGTCCAGGCTGCTGGCGCGGACCACGCAGGGACAGGCGACGGGTGGGGCGACGACCCGCAGCCGCGTACGGGCCGGGCCGCCCGCGGTGACGGCGACCTGGACCGCCGAGGTGACCGCGCAGTCCGCGGAGCCGCGCCGTCCGCCGTTGCCGCACAGTTCGACATTCACCAGACCGGCCGGCCAGCCGGTCAGTGTCACGGTGACCTGCGCACCGACGGCGACCTCGGCGCGGTCGATCCCGATCGTCGGGGGGCCGGCGACCGGCCGCGCCGCGGCGGCGACCGGCGTGCCCAGGGCGGCCGCCAACGCCAACGCCGCCGCGGTGGACAGTGGGCCGGTGCGGTGCCGCGCCGCCCCGGGGCGACCGGGGGAGTGGCGGCGGATCATCCGGCCCGGCCGGCAGGTGTCGCGGTGGCGGCCACCGGGCCGTCGGTGGTCGCGGGCGCGGCGGGACGGGTGGTGCCGGGCCGGCGCCGCCGGATCGCGCCCACCGCCAGGGCGGCGGCGAGCAGGCCGAGGACCAGCAGGACCCAGGGTACGGCCCAGACGCCGTGCGTACGGGTCACCGTCGACAGCGGAACGTCCATGGTGGAGGGTGTGACGTGCACGGCGATGTCGAGGCGGCCGGCGGCGGGCAGTCCGGTGATCCGCTCGGTCACCTCGGTGACCCCACCGGGCAGCAGTTCCGGCACGTCGACCGTGCCGGTCCGGGCCAGCTCCCACCGGAACGGCCCGCTGACGGCGACGCTCCCGGTGCCGGCGATGCGGACGTTGCCGGTGTTGCGCAGCCGGTACCGCACCTCCACGGTGCCGCGGTCGAGCGGGTTGAGCGGGACGTGGCTGGTGACGCGCAGCGTCTCGATCTGCAGGGCGGGGGTCAGCGGTCCGGCGACCCGCAGGTAGACCCGGGCGGCGACCCGCCGGTCGACGTTGACCCGCTGGCCGTCGGCGGTCGTGCCGACGGTCGCCACCGAGGCGATGAGGCCGCCGGCGTGGTCGCCGGGGCTGGCGTCGGCGGGGACGACGAGATGGAAGGGGACGACGACGTGCCGACCGGGCGGCACCACGACCCGGTCTTCGCCGATCGTCGCCCAGGTGCCCACGCCGGTCGGGGGCTGGCTCGCCGGCAGCAGACCGAAGCTTCCGTCGTCGGTGGTGAACGCGTCGGTGCCGTACAGGTGGAGGGTCAGCGGTGTCCGGCCGAGGTTGCGCACCGCGATCTGGTCGTCGATGCGTTGCCCGGGAGCGGCGTCGTAGACGAAGTAGCTGCGTCCGGTGGGGCCGGAGGCGTCCGAGGGCTGGACCGCCCAGGTGATTCCGGGATCGGCGCCGGCGGGGCTGGACGGTTCGGGCGCCGCGGCCACCGGCGTCGGTACGCCGAGCAGCGCGGCCGCGAGGAGTGCTGGCAGCCAACGGTGCCGCATGAGGACTCTCCGGTACGAGGGTGAGCGGAGGCGCCCGTCGTAGCAGCGGGCGCCTCCGCGTGGCGGATCAGGACAGGGTGACGGTCAGCGTCGCGGTGTAGTCGCCCGGCGTGCTGGACGCCGGTACGCCGAGGTTGAGCTGCGCCCCACACTCGAACTGCCCACCGCTGGCGCCGGCGGCCGACGAGCACAGCGTGCGGGCCGTACCCAGGCCGGTGCCCTCACCCGGGTTGGCCGGAGCACCCGGGGTCACCACCCCGGGGGTGCTGACCAGTCCGTCGTCGACGAACGACGCGTTCGGCACCCAGCCGAGGTTGTCCGCGGCGATGGTCCCGCCCAGCGAGCCGGTGAACTGCTCCACCTGCCCGACGAGGCTCCAGCCCGCGTTGGTGCCGCGCTGGTCCCTGACCGTGACCGTGTTGAGGGCACCGGTCGCGGTGCCGCCCGGCTCGACCGCGCCCAGGGCGACCGTCGAACCGGCCACGGCGAGCGTGAGCGGGCCCGTCTGGCGTACCTCGGCGGTGATCTCCTGGTCGGCGCTGCCGGCCACCGGGGTCGTGAAGCTGACCGGGGTGAAGGTGTCCTGGCTGCGGTCGGCCGAGCCGTGCGCGGCGAAGGTCAGGATGTAGCACTGCACCGCGGTGCAGTCGACCTCGTTGCCGTTCCCGTCGGTGTACCGGGCCGCCACCTCCAGGGTCGTGTCGAACGTGCCGTCGGCGTTCAGGATGTCCTGGCCGCCGCCGGGTGTCGTGACGTTCTTGTTGACCCACTTGACCGACTTGTAGCGGCGGGAGTTGACCCAGTAGTCGGCGTCGTTCTTCGGACCGAAGGCCACGTAGATCCCGTTGCCGTTCGCCGCCTGCGGGTCGAACCCGGAGCCGGTGACCGTCGCCGTCGTTCCCGCCGGGTCGACGCCGGTGGCGGGGGTCACGGTGACCGCCGGGCCGGCCGGGCCGCCCGACGTGCTGATCCGTACCGTCGCCGGGTCGAGGGCGGTGCCGGCACCGTAGAAGCCGGCGAACGCCGACGCCCCGATCTCGGTCATCGTCGTGGTCAGGTTGGACCACGTCACGGTGGAACCGTCGGACTGGGGGGTGCCGGTGGCCAGTGTCGCGATCTCGGCCTGGTCGACCGAGATCGGTTCGAAGCCACCGCCGGTGACGGTCAGGTCGACGTCGGCGCGCAGCGACCCGGCCGCGCCGTCGAGGACCACCGTCGGGTTGGCCATGGTGATCGTGAAGAAGTGCGCCGGGTACGAGAACACGACCGTGCCGTCGTAGTGGACGGTCGCCGTCCCGGCGGCGGCGTCGTAGCTGCCGTCGTGGTAGGAGAACCGGAACGTGCCGTCGGCGTTGCGGGTCGCCCCGTCACTGGCCGCGATCGGTGGATTGCCGTTGCCGGTGGCGACGTAGCTGCGGAACGACGCCTTGAAACCCCAGTCGAGGCTGCCGGCGGTGACGTCCACCGGGGCGGCTGACGCCGGGGCGACCACGAAGAGGGCGGTGGCCCCGCCGAGTGCGACGGCCGTTACCCAACGTAGCGGACTGCGCCGGGTGGTTCCGGCGCCGAGTCTGCCCATGCTGCTTCCTTTCGTCAGGGCGGGGAGAGTTCCCCACCAAGAGCAACTTAGGTTAGCCTCACCCAACTTTGTGTCAACTCGACGTTCCGGCGGGGAAGTGGGGGCGTGATCGGCAGGATCAATCGGCTGGTCAGCCGACTTGATCATCGAGGGGTTGTGGACTTAGGTTAGGCAGTCCTAAGCTGTCTCGCATTGGGGAGTCCGATGCCAATCCGCCCAACCCTTCGACGCCTCGCCGGCGTCGGCCCGTTGCTGGCCCTGCTCTGCGCCGCCGTGGTCACCACCATCGGGCTCACCCCGGACGCGGCCCGGGCGGAAACCGTCGGCCGCGGCACCGCCGGACAACGACTGACCGTGAGCAAGACGACCGGGATCAACCGGCAGGGCGAGACACTCTCGGTCTCCGGCACCGGCTACGACACGAACAAGGGCATCTACGTGGCGTTCTGCGTCGACAACGGCGCCGGCAGCGCGCCGTCGCCGTGCGGCGGCGGCATCGACATGTCCGGCGACTCCGGCGCATCGCAATGGATCTCGTCCAACCCGCCCGCGTACGGCGAGGGACTCGCCATCCCGTACGGGCCCGGTGGCTCCTTCTCCGTGCAGGTGAAGGTCAGCAGCAGGATCGGCGACGTCGACTGCACCGTGCGCCGCTGTGCCGTCGTCACCCGCACCGACCACCTGCGGACCGCCGACCGGTCCCAGGACGTCCGGGTGCCGGTCACCTTCGCCGCCGCCCAGCCCGCATCGGCCGACCCGACCGCGCCCGCCGCGAACCCGACCAACCCCGGCCCCGGGCGTACGGCCGCGGCCCCGGTCAGCCCGGCCACCGCGTCCCCGTCGGCCGCCGGGGTGGCGGCCACCGCCTCCGCCGCCGATCCCGGCGCCGGCGCACCCACCGCGGCCGCGACCGCCGCGGCCGAGGTCACCCGGGTCAGCCAGAGCACCGCGGCCGACCGGTGGTGGAACGCCGCCCTGATCGCACTCGCCGGAGTCGTCGCCCTCCTGCTCGTTCTGCGGTTCCGGCGCCGGCGGGGTGCGCGGTGAGAAGCCCCCGCCCCGCCGCCCGCCGACTGATCGCGGCCCTCGGCGGGATCGCGTTGCTCGCCGTCACCGCCTGCGCCCCGGCACCCACCGGCGCCGCGTCGACCGTGGACCCCGCGGTCGGCTGCGGGCCCACCACCGCCCGACTGCCCGACCAGGACGTCACTCCCGTCGACCAGAATCCGCCGAGCCGGCTGCCGGTCACCGTCACCTCCGCCGACGGCGGCGACGTCACCGTCACCGACGCCAGTCGGATCCTGCCCGTCAACCTGTACGGCTCGATCGCCGAGATCGTCTTCAGCCTCGGCCTCGGCGACCGGGTCGTCGGCCGGGACACCTCCACGACCCTTGCCGCCGCCGCCCACCTGCCGGTGGTCACCCCGGCCGGCCACGACCTGTCCGGCGAGGCGATCCTCCGGCTCGACCCGAGCGTCGTCATCGCGGACAGGAGCATCGGGCCCCCCGAGGTGTTCAACCAACTCCGCCGGTCCGGGATCCCGGTCGTCCTCATCGACGACGAACAGACCCTGCCGGCGATCTCCCGGCACATCCGGACCATCGCCGCCGCGCTCGGCGTGCCGGGCAGCGGTGCGAAGCTGGTCGCCCGTGTTGAGGGCGAGATCGCCGCGGCCCGGCGGCAGGCACCACCCGGCCGGCCCCTGCGCATCGCCTTCCTCTACCTGCGCGGCACCGCCGGGGTCTACCTGATGGGTGGCAAGGGCGCCGGATCCGACGAGATGATCCGGGCGATCGGGGCGGTCGATGCCGGCACCGAGATCGGACTGGAGCGGTTCCGACCCCTGACCAGCGAAGGACTGATCAACGCCGCCCCCGACGTGATCCTCGTGATGACCCACGGCCTGGAGTCCGTCAAGGGCGTCGACGGCCTGGTCGCGATGCCCGGCGTCGGCCAGACCCCGGCCGGGCGGAACCGCCGCGTCGTCGACATGGACGACGGCCTCCTGCTCAACTTCGGCGCCCGGACCGGGCCGGCGATCGCGGCCCTGGCCGAGGCGGTCTACGGGGAATGCCAGTGAACCCGGCCACCGACATCCGGCAGCCCACCGCCGCACCACCGCCCGCCGACACCCGGCAACCCCGGCCGACCGGACGGCCCCGCCGCCGTCGCCGCGGCTGGCTGCTGCTCGCCGGGCTGCTCGGCCTGCTGGCGCTGCTCTGCCTGGTCGCCGCCGGCACCGGACAGGTGAGGATCCCGCCGGCCGAGGTGCTCGGCTCGGTCCTGCACCGCCTCGGCCTGCCGATCGGCCCGACGCCGACCGCACCGCAGGGGGACAACGCCCTGTGGGTCGTCCGGTTCCCCCGCGTCACCCTCGCCGTCATCGTCGGCGCGGCACTGGGCTGCGCCGGCGCCGTCATGCAGGGCGTCTTCGGCAACCCGCTCGCCGAGCCCGGCGTCATCGGCGTCTCCTCCGGCGCCGCGGTCGGCGCCGCCGCCGTCATCGTCACCGGAGTCTCCGTCGCCGGCGGCTGGACGGTCGCCGCGGCCGCCTTCTGCGGCGGCCTGTTCACCACACTCCTGGTCTACGCGCTCTCCCGGTCCGACGGCCGCACCGAGGTCGTCACCCTCGTACTGACCGGCATCGCCGTCAACGCCGTGGCCGGCGCGCTGCTCGGCATCCTGATGTTCTTCGGTGACGCCGACGCCGTACGCGCCGTCGCGTTCTGGCAACTCGGCAGCCTCGCCCAGGCCAACTGGGCGGCCGTCGCCGTCACCGCACCGTGCGCCGCCGTGGGAATCGCCGCCTCGGTGGCCGCCGCCCGACGGTTGGACCTGCTCGCCCTCGGCGAGCGACCGGCCCGCCACCTCGGCGTCGACGTGGAGCGGCTGCGAATCGTGATGATCACCGTCACCGCGCTGCTCGCCGCCTCCGCGGTCGCCTTCACCGGCGTGATCAGCTTCGTCGGCCTGGTCGTACCCCACCTGATCCGGATGGTGACCGGGCCGGGACACCGCATCCTGGTCCCGGCCAGCGCGCTGGGCGGGGCGGCCGTCGTGGTCGCCGGCGACCTGGTCGCCCGTACGCTGATCGACTACCAGGAGCTGCCGCTGGGCGTCCTGACCGCGCTGATCGGCGGACCCTGCTTCTTCTGGCTGCTGCGCCGGACCCGGGCCCGGGCCGGAGGCTGGGCGTGACCGGCTGGTGGCGCGGCCGCCGGACCACCACGGCGACGGCGTCCACCTCGGAGCCACCGGTCGTCGCGCGGGACCTGCGGGTCCGGCTCGGCGGCCGCCCGGTGCTGCACGACGTCAGCCTGGAGGTACGGGCCGGCGAGGTGCTGGCCCTGGTCGGGCCGAACGGCGCCGGAAAGTCGACCCTGCTCGCCGCCCTCTGCGGCGATCTACCCGGCTCCGCCGGCGAGATCCGGATCCAGGGCACGCCACTGTCGGCCTGGCGGCCGATCGAACTCGCCCGCCGCCGGGCGATGCTGCCGCAGCGTGCCACCGTCGCGTTCCCGTTCACCGCCGCCGACGTGGTCCGGATGGGCCGGGCCCCGTGGACCGGCCGGCCCGAACAGGCCGAGGACACCGAAGCCGTCGCCGCGGCGCTGCGGCTGGCCGACATCGAGCACCTCGCCGACCGGCCGTTCCCCCGCCTCTCCGGCGGCGAACAGGCCCGGGTCGCCCTCGCCCGGGTGCTGGCCCAACGCGCGCCGATCCTGCTGCTCGACGAGCCGACCGCCGCCCTCGACCTGCGCCATCAGGAACTGGTGCTGGGCATCGCCCGGGAGCGCGCCGGGGCCGGGAACGCGGTCGTCGTCGTCCTGCACGACCTGAGCCTGGCCGCCGCGTACGCGGACCGGATCGCCCTCCTCGCGCAGGGCCGCGTGGTCGCCGACGGCTCCCCGGCACAGGTGCTGACCGCGCGACAGTTGACCGAGACCTACCAGCACGACATCGAGATCGTGCTCCACCCACGTACCGGCACCCACCTGGTGCTGCCGATCCGAACGACGGAGACTGGAAAATGACCGACAGCCTCGAAGTGGCCCCCGGGATCGCCGCCCGGCTCCGCGCCGCCACGGACACCGCCCACCAGGCGGCCGAGTCGACCACCTACGTGACCGCGCTGATCGGCGGGAAGCTCACCGTCGAGGGGTACGCGCTCCTGGTCACCGAGCACTACTTCATCTACGAGGTCCTGGAGAGCGCGGCCGAGGTGATGCGCGACGACCCCGTCGCCGGCCCGTTCGTCGCCGACGAGCTCACCCGGCTGCCCGCGCTGGTCGAGGACCTCGAGTTCCTCCACGGTCCACAGTGGCGCGACCGGAGCCGGGCCGGTACGGCGACCGAGGCGTACCGGGAGCGGCTGCGCGAGGTCTGCTTCACCTGGCCGGCGGGATTCGTCGCCCACCACTACACCCGGTACCTCGGTGACCTGTCCGGCGGCGCGATCGTCGGCAAGGCGATCCGCGACACGTACGCGTTCCCGGCCGGCCGCGGCACCCGGTTCTACGAGTTCGACCGCATCACCAGCCGGGGCCGGTTCAAGCGGGAGTACCGGGAACGGCTCGACGCGCTGCGGCTGGGGCCGGACGAGTTCGACCGGATGGCCGGGGAAGCCGTCGTCGCCTTCGACCTCAACCGGGCGGTCTTCACCGAGTTGGCGCAGGCGGCCGGCCCGTACCTGCGGCCGGCCGGCGAGCAGGCCGCCTGAGCACCGACCCGGTGCCGTCGTAGGATGGCGGCATGTCGAGTCCAGAGGCATCCAGGGTGGGGGCTTTCGGTCACCCGTCAGCCCCCTGAACCACCGACATCCCAACCCCGCCGGCGCCCACCGCACCGGCGGTAGGTGTCCGGGGCCCTGCCCGAGGTGACCGAGACGACGTCTCGCCGATCACTCGTCACCTCGGAGTACCCGATGCCCCTGCCTCTCTACCTGCTTGCCGTGGCTGTGTTCGCCATGGGCACCTCGGAGTTCATGCTCGCCGGCCTGGTGCCGGAGATCGCCGCCGACCTCGGTGTCTCCGTCGCCACCACGGGACTGCTGACATCGGCCTTCGCCATCGGCATGGTCGTCGGCGCGCCGCTCATGGCCGCCCTGGCCCGTACGTGGTCCCGGCGGATCAGCCTGTCGGGGTTCCTCGTCACGTTCCTCGCCGCACACGTCGTCGGCGCGCTCACCGACAGCTTCCCGGTTCTGTTCGCCACCCGGGTCGTCGCCGCGTTCGCCAACGCCGGCTTCCTCGCGGTCGCGCTCACCGCCGCCGCCGACCTCGTTCCCGCCCACCGCAAGGGGCGCGCTCTCTCGGTCCTGCTCGCCGGTACGACGGTCGCCACCGTCGTGGGCGTTCCGGGCGGGGCACTGCTGGGAACGCTCGTCGGCTGGCGGGCGACGTTCTGGGCCGTCGCGCTGCTGTGTCTGCCTGCCGCGTTGGCCGTGGTGCACGGCATCCCCGGCCCCACCGGCGGCCCGGGCGGTGCCTTCCTGCGTCCCGAGCTGACGCAGCTGCGGCGACCACGACTGGTCGTCGTGCTGCTGCTCGGCGCGCTGGTCAACGCCGCCACCTTCGCCACCTTCGCCTTCCTGGCCCCGATCGTCACCGATGTCGCCCGGCTGGGACCGCTGTGGATCCCGGTCGTGCTGGCGCTGTTCGGCCTCGGCTGCTTCGTCGGTGTCACCGTTGCCGGACGCCTCTCCGACCGGCACCCCGGTGCCGTCGTCGCGGTGGGTGGCCCTCTGCTGCTCGGTGGCTGGCTCGTGTTCGGCCTCACCGCCGGCGCACCCGCGGTCCTGCCGGTTCTCGCGTTCGTCCAGGGAGCGCTGTCCTTCGCCGTCGGCGGCACCCTGATCACCCGGGTGCTCTACGAGGCCGCCGACGCCCCGACGATGGCGGGCTCCTACGCCACCGCCGCCCTGAACGTAGGAGCCGCGGCCGGACCCGCGATCGCGGCGGCGACCCTCACCGCCAGGGTCGGCCAGTTGGGACCCGTCTGGACCAGCGGCAGCCTCGTCGCGCTCGCACTCGTCGTCGTGGTCCGGTTCCGCCGGGTCCTCGAACCCGGGCCCGACGACGGACGCCGGCCCTGAGGAACGAGGCCGGGTGCGGTGGTTCAGCTGAGGCGTTCGGTGAGGTGGACGACGACCGGGTCGCCGTCCGACTTGCCGATCGCGCGCCGTACGGCGGCGTTGACCGGAAGCTTGTGCGTACCGTCGCCGAGCGCCATGAACGCGCCGCGGAACGGGGTGCCGTCGACGGTGCCGGCGACCTTGACGAGGCCGCGGGTGCCGAAGATCTCGGCCGAGCCGGGCAGTTTGACACAGGTCCAGGTGTCGCCCGCCTGGACCTTGCCGAGGATGGCGGTGAAGGTGATGTCGAGCGGTCCGGCCTTGCTGTCCATTGTCGAGCTCCTCTCGGCCGCGCCGGGGACGGGGTCAGGCGAGGACACCGACGATGGCGCCGATCGCGATGAGTTTGATCAGCCAGTCGCCGGCATGGAGCACGGCGCTTCGTACGGGTACCCGCTCCCACACGACCGAGCCGGTGAGGAGCACGAGGGGCAACGCCCAGAGTACGAGTCCGAGGAGCGCGCCGGCGGCGGGCCCGTTCCATCCGGCGGCCCGCAGCAGCCCGGCCACGAGTGCCGCGGTGACCGCGCCGCGCAGTAGTTCGACCGCGATCTGCCAGGCGGCGGGCCGGTCCGCCGCCGGCTCGGTCGGGCCGGTCCGCGCGGCCGGCCCGGCCGGGGCGATGGCATAGAAGGCGAAGCTGATGACGAGTGCGGCGACGGTCGCGGCACTGATCGCGAGGGCGGGCACGGGCGACCTCCCAAGTTTCAGTACCAGGTGGTACTGATTGTGGGAAACGTAGGTCGCGGATACAGTACTGTCAAGTACTCAATTGGAGGGTCATGCGCGGGCAACCGGAGACCCGCCGCCGTGGACGGCCCGGCGGCAGCCAGGGCGCCGACCTGCTCGCGGTGGCGCGAAGTGTCTTCCTGGAGCACGGGTTCGCCAAGACGACGATGGACACCGTCGCCGCCCGGGCACGGATCTCGAAAGCGTCGCTGTACCAGGCACATCCGTCGAAGGACGCGCTGTTCGCCGCGACGGTGCTCGACTGGGCGGCGCGGGGCCGTGGCGCGATGCGGCCGTACCTCGACCTGCTGCTGGCCGCCGAGCACATGCCGACCGCCCTCACGCAGTTCGCCCGCACCGTGCAGGACGCGGTGCTGAGCCCCGACGTGCTGCGGATGCGCCGGCTCGTGGCCGCCGAGGCGACCCGGTTTCCCGAGGTCGCCACGAGCTACGTCGCGCAGAGCTGGGACCGCAACATCGCCGACCTCGGCGACGCGTTCGCCGAACTCGACCGGCGTGGCCTCATCCGGGCCGGTGATCCGCTGGTCGCCGCGCAGCAGTTCACCTGGCTCGCGGTCGCGGCGCCGCTGAACGACCAGACCCTGAGCGGCCGCGACGCCCCGCCGGAGGCGGACCGGCTCGACGCGATCGCCCGCGCCGCCGTCGACACCTTCCTCGCCCGGTACGGCGACGCCGTACCCCGACGCTGACCGGTCGCCGCGATCCGTCGCGGATCTCGGCGGGCCGGACACCGTATCGCCGTACGACGATCCGCGGGGCCCCGCACCGGACCCCACCGGTATGCCCGATACGCTCGGCCGGGCGCGGCGGTGCGGTGAGCCCGTCCCGCCGGGCCGGTTACCGAGAGATGCGCTGCCCTTTTCGAGGGCGGAAGTGTCGCACCCGCTCGATGGGAGACGGCCACCACCGTGAAGATTCTCGACGAGACTTCCCGCACGCTGAACGAGTTCCTCCTCCTGCCCGGACTGACGACGGAGGAGTGCACGCCCGACAACGTCGACCTCACCACGCCGGTGGTGCGGCACCGGGTGGGGGAGCAGTCCCCGGTCCGGATCGCCACCCCCCTGGTCAGTGCGATCATGCAGGCGGTGTCGTCGCCACGATTGGCCGTCGCGCTCGCCGAGGTCGGCGGGTTGTCCTTCGTACACCAGAACCAGCCGATCGGCGCGCAGGTCGAGGACGTGCGCGCGGTGAAGCGGCACAAGGCGGGGTTCCGTACCAGCGAGATCAACGTCAAGCCGTCGACGACGCTGGGTGAGGTCGCCCAACTGCTCGGTGACGTGGACCAGGGCGTCGCGGTGGTGACCGACGACGGCTCCGCCGAGGGCCGGTTCCTCGGCATCATCGGTCCGGACGACTTCCACCTGCACCGGCACGGGTCCGGTGAGGTCGTCACGGCGCGGATGCGGGCGTACGACGAGTTGACCACCGCCCCGGCGACGATCAGCCTGTCGGACGCGAACGAGATGATCTGGGCCAACCGCCTCGACGTCCTGCCGGTGCTGGACGGCGACCGCCTCGTGTCGTTGGTGCTCAAGCGGGACTACCAGGCGCACAAGACGTTCCACAACGCGTCGGTCGACAGCCGGAAACGGTTCCGGGTCGGCGCCGGGATCAACTCCCGCGACTACGCGGACCGGGTGCCGGCACTGGTGGAGGCCGGCGCCGACGTACTGTGTCTCGACTCGTCGGACGGCTACTCGGTCTACCAGAAGAAGGCGATCGAGTTCGTGCGCGACCGCTACGGGGAGAAGGTGTTCGTCGGGGCGGGCAACGTCGTCGACGCCCGTGCCTTCCGGTACCTCGCCGAGGCGGGCGCCGACTTCGTCAAGGTCGGCATCGGTGGCGGGTCGATCTGCATCACCCGGGACCAGAAGGGCATCGGCCGGGGGCAGGCGTCGGCGCTGATCGACGTGGTCCGGGAGCGGGACGCGTACGCCGCCGAAACCGGCATGTACGTGCCGGTGTGCTGTGACGGCGGACTCCTGGCCGACTACCACATGGCGATCGCCCTGGCCTGCGGCGCGGACTTCATCATGCTCGGCCGCTACTTCGCCCGCTTCGACGAGGCGCCGTCGCGGAAGGTCCGCGTCGAGGGACAGTTCTTCAAGGAGTACTGGGGCGAGGGGTCCCGGCGGGCACAGAACGCGGCCCGGTACGGCCACACGGGTGAGATCTCCTTCGAGGAGGGGGTCGACGGCTTCGTGCCCTACGCCGGCAGCCTCGCCGACAACGTGGGCCTGACCCGGACGAAACTGAAGGCGACGATGGTCAGCTGCGGGGCGACGACGCTGCGCGACTTCCACGAGAACGCGGTGCTGGTGCAGGTGTCGGAGCGGTCGTACGAGCAGAACACCGCCGAGGTGCGGCTGCGCAAGCGGTCCGTCGACGCCGGGGAGTGACGGTCACCGGCTCTGGTCGGCGGTGACGCAGTCGTCGTTGTCGCGCTCGTTACGGGCCGAGCCGGACTCCCACCTCAGTTGGGCCTCGGGCGTGACCAGCTGGGCGTACGCCTCGCCGTCGGCGAGGCAGTCGTCATGGTCCCGGCCCACCCGGGCGCCCTGCGGGTCGACCCGCCACACCCCCTCGCGGGTCAGCTCGACCTGCACGTCGAACCTGCCGCCCTTCGTGCGCCGGAAGGGGGCCTGCAACGGCACGACCCACAGACCCGACGGTTTCTGCTCGATCAGTGCCTGGTCGCCCCGGTCCGCGTCCTCGTCCCACGCGTCGATGTAGACGGTCGTGCCGGGCCCGATCTGGCGCAGCTCGGAATTGTCCTGCCCACAGGCGGCCAGCAGCGGAACCGTGACGGCGACGGCGGCGAGCCCGGCGAGTGCCCGGCGGGACACGGTGGACGGTCGGGTCGGCATCTGGGCATCCCTCGACAGGTGTGGACCGGTGTGGCGACGCCGCAGATCGTAGTCAACTCCGGCAAGCACGCCACCGTCGACCGGAGGACGGCGGCGCGGCCGGTGGGACCACGGACGTCGTGGTCCCACCGGCGCCGCGTCAACCCAGTCGGGACCCGATGGCCTCGATGATGCGCGGGCGCAGTTCGGCGGCCCGGATGACGGCGTCGACGGAGCCGACCTCGACGGCCCGTTGGATGTTGTGCACCCGGTCGAACTCCGCGGCCACCTCACCGAGCTTCTCCGCGCGCACCGACGTACGGAGTTCGTCGAGTTCCGCGGTCAGCGCGGCCCGGTCGGTGCCGGCGGCGGCCGCGGCGCGGGCCTCGAGGTCCCGGATCCGCGGGTCGGCGGCGGTGCGGGCCTTGACGTCGCCCGCGAACACCACCGCGGCGGCGGGTGCGCCGCCGAGCACCGAGGCGAACGAGCCCTCCAGCGCGAGCACGGTCATGTTCGGGTTCAGCGCCTTCGAGAACACCACGAACGCGCCGCCGTGGTAGCGCGAGATGACGCAGAACACGATCGGCCCGCGGAAGTTCACGATCGCCCGGCCGATCTCGGCGCCGTACTCCAGTTGCAGGTTGCGCATCGACTCCGGCGAGCCGTCGAACCCCGACAGGTTCGCCAGCACCACCAGCGGCCGGTTGCCGCTGGCCGCGTTGATCGCCCGCGCGGCCTTCTTCGACGACCGCGGGAACAGCGTGCCCGCGGTGTAGGTGTCCGGGCCGTCGGTGGGCGGGAAGCCGCGCCGCGGCACCGCCCGGGACTCGATGCCGAGCAGGCAGACCGGGATCCCGCCGAGATGCACGTCCTGCACCGCCACGGTCTCCGCGTCCGCCATGCCCGCCCAGCGTTCCAGCACCGGATGGTCCTGGTCGGAGAGCGCCCGCATCACGGTCCGGATGTCGAACGGCTTCTTGCGGTCCGGGTTGGCCT
Source organism: Polymorphospora rubra (assembly GCF_018324255.1). GTDB lineage: Bacteria > Actinomycetota > Actinomycetes > Mycobacteriales > Micromonosporaceae > Polymorphospora > Polymorphospora rubra. The sequence continues at coordinate 8,152,323 of NZ_AP023359.1, read as the reverse complement.
GCGCGGAGAAGATCTCGCCGACGGTGGTGAAGTCGCTGCCCGCCACGGCATGCGGGAAGTCGGAGACGTCGCGGTCGACCGGGTCGGTCGTCGTCGCCCGCCGCGGCGACTCCTCGCCGGGTGCGACGTACGTGTGGTCGTAGTACGACATCAGCAGGTCACGTGCGGCGGCCAGGTTCGGCGCCCAGTACTGCGCCTGCCCGTTCGGTCCCATCACCCGGTCGTAGCCGCCGATGCCGAAGTTGTCCTCGGCCGACACGCCACCGGAGAAGTCCAGCGACTGCTTGCCGGTCAGCACCATCGCCGAGTCCGGCGTCATCACCAGGATGCCCCTGGTGTGCATGAGCATCGTCGCCTCGGCGTTCCAGTACGGCTGCGCGCCGACGGTGATGCCCGCGACCACGATGTTGATCTCGCCGCCGTCCTGGGTGAACTCGACGATCCGCTTGAGCGCCGCGGCCACCCAGTCCATGTTCTCCGTGCCGGACTCCATCGAGATCCGGGCACCGGCGGACAACGCGTACCACTCCAGCGGCACCCGCATCCGCTCGGCGAGGTCCAGCGCGGCGATCACCCGGCGGCACTCCGGCTCCGACAGCGCGCCGAGCGACTTCGTCGGGTCGCCGAGCAGCACGACCCTGGTGACGCCCTGCGGGTGCCGCCGGGTCGTGGTGGTGACCACGCCGGCGACGATCGCCGCGCGGTTGCGCCCCTTGGGCCGGTCGACCGGCACCAGCGCGTGGTCGCCGTCGAGGTCGTACTCGACGAAGTCGCCGAGCAGCCCGGTCAACTCGTACGGGTACACCGCGTTGCGGCTGCTCGCCCGCAGCACCTTCTGCCGGTAGTCGTCGAGCGGCTCGACCGGCTCGTCCGACGGCTCACCGACGGTCAGTTCGGTGCCGCCGGTGGCGTCGAAGGCGATGCGTACGGCGATCCGGACCAACTCGCCGGTCCTCGGGTCGCGCTGCCGTGCGATGAGCAGGATCTCCTCGAGCCCGGCGCCCGCGGTCGTCGGCAGCACCCGTCCGGCGAGCAACTCCAGTTCGGCCCGCGTGATGTCGCTCGCCGGCCAGATGTAGAGCACGATCCGGTTGGTGTTGAACCGCGTCTTCGACGGCCGCCGCGACTGCGCGTGGCGGATCGAGTCGAGGCAGGTGGCGATGGTGTCCTCGGCCGTCGGCAGCGCGACCAGCCGACCGTCGTGCTCACGCAACTCGGTCAGGTCACGCACCTGCGCGAACGCGACGAGGCGCTCGTCCGACGGGTTCTCCCGCGCCACGCACTGGAAGAGGTAGACCTCCTCGTCCGACGACGGCAGCCGGGTCAGGTTGAACTTGCTCAGCCGCTCCATCTGCATCCGCTGGGCGATGTAGGGGTGCAGGCCGCGGATCAGCCGCTCCTCGGTCATCCCGGTGGTCGACGGACGGAACGTGAAGTGGTGGTGCATCACCGCGCCGCCGCGTCCCGCGACGGTGGCGGTCAGGCGGTGGACCTGGTTCGGCAGCGGGTGCGCGCTGATGACCTCGTGCAGGGCGTCCGCCATCGCGTCGGAGTCCGCCGGCTGCCCCTCCCAGGCGAGGTAGATGTCGGCGTCGATGGTGTTCTCGCGGCCCGCCAGTTCGGCGAGTCCGCGCAGCGCGTCGCCGAAGGCGTCGAAGCTGACGGCGGCGGAGACCACGCACGAGCCGGTCCGCTCGGCGACCACGAACGTGCACCCGCCGACCTGACCGGTCCGGATGCCGGTCAGGCCCTTGTTGCCGTAGTACCGCCGGGTCAGTACCTCCAGCATGATCGTGTTGTCGAGGTCGGCGCGGATGAGGCGCTGGCCCAGCAGGCGCACCAGCGGCTCGGTGCTGCGTACCATCTCGGCGATCCGCTCGGCGCGGTCCGGCGCGTCCGGCTGCGCGTCGAGGTGGCGCAGGTGCCGGCGGACGCCGGCGTAGACGCGGGCGCGGGTGCGGCGCAGCAGCGGCTGCCCGAACCAGGCGAAGACCACGCCGCGCGCGAGGTCGGCGAGGACGGGGAAGCGGATCTGCGTCGCGGCGATCAGCCGCTCCAGGGAGAGACCGGCGGGCTCGCGCAGCGTCTCGTCCGGCGGGGGCTCACGAAGCCACGCGCGCAGCAGCGCCGCGATGACGGTGGCGTCGGCGGACGCGCGCTGCTGGGCGAGGAAGATCCGGAACACTCCGGCCTCGAGGTCCGGGCAGCGCTCCAGTTGGGTGACGCCGTAGTGGCCGAGCGCCTTGGCGAGCTTGGCCTGGAACGCCTCCGGCAGGCCGGCCCGCTCGACGTCGAGGCACTGGAGGTAGGTGTGGAAGTACTCGCGGGCGCTGTGCACGTGGCTGTCGCCGCCGTCCTCGCCCGCCGGCCGGTTGCGGCTGAGCTCGGCGAGGTCGGCGAACACGTCGACGAGGTCGAGTTCCTCGGCCAGCGGCCGGTGGCCGTCGTCGGTGGCCACCCGGCGCGCGGTGAGGTAGTCGGCGAGCACCCGGCGGTCGTCGTGCGGGTCGACGTCGAAGCCCAGCAGCAGGCTGCGCAGGTCCTCCTGACCGCGCGTGGTCGCCTCCCGGGCCGGGATCCGCGCGGGCGGGGTGGGCAGGTCCAGCTCGACGGCGCCGGCGGCCGAGGTGTCCTCGGCTTCGGCGTCCGCCAGCGGCTCCAGCCGCAGCAGCGGGGCGCCGGTCTCCACCTGGCTGCCCACGGACACGACACGTTCCTTCAGCCGCGCCTTGAACGGCGCCCGCAGCACCGTCTCCATCTTCATGCTCTCCAGCACCAGCACCGGGGCGCCCGCCTCGACCTCGGTACCGACCGCGACCGGCGTCGCGACGACCAGCGCGGGCGCGGGGGAGCGGACGACGCCGCCCTCGTCACGGCTGACCCGGTGCGTCACGCCGTCCACCTCGACCAGGTGGGTCGGTCCGTGGGTGTCGGTGAGCAGGCGGTAGCGGGTGCCGTTGACGGCGATCTGCCCGGTGTGCCGGTCGAACCGGTCGAGTTCGACGTCGGCGGTCCGCACGTCGTGACCCGCTTCGATACCGACGCGGAACCGGTGCGCGCCGATCCGCGCGACGCGTACGCGGTAGCCGGCGCCCCGCAGCTTGAGGTCCAGCGGTCGGCCGCTCTCGTGCTGCACCTGCGGGCGTCCGCCGAACGCCGTCGAGAGCAGGCGCTGCCGTTCGACGCGCTCCTCCTCCTCGTACGCCTCGATGGCGGCGGCGGCCAGCGCGACGGCGGAGTGCCGGTGCGAGACGAGCCGGCCCTCGCCCCGTACGCGGTCGATCCAGCCGGTGTCGGCGCTGGCGTCGATCACCTCGGGCTGGTCGAGCAGATCGAGTACGAAGCTCTTGTTCGTCGCGCCGCCTTCGATGATCACGGTGGTCTGCGCCATCGCCCGGCGCAGCCTGCCCAGCGCCTCGTCGCGGTCGCGGCCGTACGCGATGATCTTCGCGATCATCGAGTCGAAGTCGGCGGGAATCGTGTCGCCCTCGCTGACGCCGGTGTCCACCCGGATGCCCGGGCCGGCGGGCAGGTCCAGCCGCGCGATGCGGCCCGGGGAGGGGGCGAAGTCGCGGTCGGGGTCCTCGGCGTTCAGCCGGGCCTCGATGGCGTGCCCACGCTCCGCCGGCGGCTCGCCCTCCAGCCGGCCGCCAGCCGCCACGTGCAGTTGCGCCTTGACCAGGTCGAACCCGGTGGTCGACTCGGTGATCGGGTGCTCGACCTGCAGGCGGGTGTTGACCTCGAGGAACGCGAAGAGCCGGTCGCCGGGGTGGTAGAGGAACTCGACGGTCGCCGCGCCGCGGTAGCCGACCGCGACGGCCAGCCGCTCGGCCGACGCCTTCAGTTCGGCCACCTGCGCGGGGCTGAGCACCGGCGACGCCGACTCCTCGATCACCTTCTGGTTGCGGCGCTGCACCGAGCAGTCCCGTACGCCGAGCGCCCACGCGGTGCCCTGGCCGTCGGCGATCACCTGGACCTCGACGTGCCGCGCGCCGGTGACCAGCCGCTCCAGGAACACGACGCCGCTGCCGAACGCCCGCGCCGCCTCCTGGCTGGTGCGCTCGTAGGCGTCGGCGAGTTCGACCTCGCCCGTGATCACGCGGATGCCGCGTCCGCCACCGCCCGCGGTCGCCTTCAGCATCAGCGGGTAGCCGATGCCGGCCGCCGCGGCCAGGGCGGCGTCCAGGCTCTCGACCGCGCCGCGGCTCCACGGCGCGACCGGGACGCCGACCTCCTCGGCGATCAGCTTCGCGCCGATCTTGTCGCCGAGCTTGCGCATCGCGTCCGCGCTCGGCCCGACGAAGGTGACCCCGACCCGCTCGCACAGCTCCGCGAACGCCGGGTCCTCCGCGACGAAGCCCCAGCCGACCCACGCGGCGTCCGCCCCGGTCTCCACCAGCGCGCGCTCCAGCACCTTCAGGTCGAGGTACGGGCGCGCGGACGCGGGACCGAGGTCGTACGCGATGTCGGCCTCGCGCACGAACGTGGCGCTTCGGTCGACGTCGGTGTGCAGGGCTACGGTCTCGATCCGGGTCGCGGTCTGCGCGGCCAGCTCCCGGACGGCGTGGATGAGCCGCATCGCGGCCTCACCACGGTTGACGATGGCGACACGGCTGAACACCGACCGAGCCCTCCCTGTTGACCGACGATGTGCGTGCCGGGACATGGTGGCCCCGGCAGTCTTTCACCCTTCCGCCTCCCGGCTGGCGGCGCCATGTCGCAAACACTGCACGCCAGACGGCTTCTGTTGTGGGAAATGGCCAAAAGTCGCCGTTCGCGCCTGGCTGACCAGGGCCGGTACGAAGGAGCCGGGGGCGGGGACACCGGTGAATCCGACCCGATCGTGGGACCCGGCGGTTACCGACGGTGGTCGGTTGCTTGTCGCGTGGCACTACGATCACCGGGTCGGCGCGACGACGGGGAACGGGGACCACGTGGATGTGACAGCCGCGCTCCGCGCCGGGAAGGTACGTGGAACGTCCCGGGACGGGGTCGCCAGCTTCCGGGGCATTCCGTACGCCGCCGCGCCGACCGGGCCACTGCGGTTCCGGCCACCCGTTCCCGTGGCCGGTTGGGACGGCATCCGGGACGCGAACTCGTTCGGTGCCGCACCGCCGCAACTCGCCCCGGGGCCGGGTGCGCCCTCGGCCTGGCACCCCGGCGACGGGCCGGACTGCCTGTCGGTCAACGTGTGGACGCCGGACCCCGGGACGGCCGGACTGCCGGTCATGGTGTGGTTCCACGGCGGCGCATTCAGACACGGCTCGGCCGGCCGCCCGGACTTCGACGCCACGGTGCTGGCCGGCGCCGGGGTCGTCGTCGTCGTCACCTTCAACTACCGCATCGGGTTCGAAGGCTTCGGCCACATCCCCGGCGTACCCGACAACCGCGGCCTGCGCGACCAGATCGCGGCGCTGGAATGGGTGCGGGACAACATCGACGGGTTCGGCGGCGATCCGGCCAACGTCACCGTCTTCGGACAGTCCGCCGGCGCCGCCTCGATCGCACTGCTGATGACGGCACCGGCCGCCCGTGGCCTGTTCCGCCGCGCGATCGCGCAGAGCATCCCCAACGCCTACCTGTCCCACGCCGAGGCGCGGCGGGCCACCGCCGTCCTGGCCGAGGCGGCCGGCGTCGCCGCGACCTGGACCGACCTCGCCGGGCTGCCGCCCGAGGAGATCCTGCGGCACCAGGACGCGCCCCTGCCGGACCCGACCACCGGCGGCAGCGCCTTCACCCCGGTCGTCGACGACGACCTGGTCGCCGGGCCCCGTGGCGGCAACTTCGCGACGGCGCCGGCCGGGACATCGATCTGATCTGCGGATTCACCCACGAGGAAGCCCGCCTCTACACCGCGGCGATCCCGCCGGCCGCGATCGACCTGGCGGCTGCCGCCGCCGCGCTGCGGCTACCCGGGCGGGCCGTGACCGACTACCGCACGGCGTATCCGAGCAGCACCGACCCCGAACTGCTCACCGTGATGATGTCGGACGCGCTCTTCCGGATGCCGACCACCTGGGTGGCCGAGGCGCACGCCGCCGCCGGCGGCCGCACCTGGCTCTACGACCTCACCTGGCAGGGGCCCCGCCTCGGTGCCTGCCACATCCTCGACGTCCCGCTGGTCTTCGGCAACGCCGCGTCGCCGCTCGCGACCCGCTTCCTCGGCGCCCCGCCGCCGCCGGACTTCGCCGACCTGTCCCACCGGATCCGGACAGCCTGGACCTCCTTCGCGACCACCGGCGATCCCGGCTGGCCGCGCTTCGACGGCCGATCCGGTACGACCCGGTTGTGGAACGTCCCGGTGTCCGACGTCGCCTACCCGCTCCTGGAATCCCGCCGGATCTGGCCGGCGGTCCCACCGGCGGCGTAGTCCCGGGCACGGCGTCCCCACCCCGGCCGGTGCGGCGCGGTGGCATCCGTCGCACGTTTCGCGGTTGCTCCGCACCCGGGACACCGTCAGGTCGCGCGGGTCCGGGTCCGCGCCCGCCGACGCGGCGGCGACCACGCCGGTTATCGTCCTCTGTGGACCGGGCAGGTGTCGGTTGTGGAAGCGGTGGAGGTCGTCCGCATGTCCACGTCCGGTGTGGGTATGTCGGTCGATGCCAGGATCGCGGACCGGTGTGGCGGTCTCCGGCCGGCCGGGCGGGTCACGAAAGGGGAGGAGTGGACATGTCGATGAGGAGATGGGTCGCCTGCGTGGGGTTGGTGGTCATGACAGGGGCGGTCGGGGCGTGCGGAGCGGGCCCGACCACCGATGCCTCGGGTACGCCGACGTCCGGCCCGCCGACCTCCGCGGACGCCGTCCCGACGGACACCTCCGCGTCGCCGTCCGGCCCGACGTCGACCGCCACGCCCGCTGTCCTGTCCGGCGAGCGCCAGGTCACGATCGTACGGGTCCAGTCGTTCGAGTCGGGGCTGTCGCTGACCGACGAAGGCCGGCTGGCCGAGACCGTCGACGACAGCGGACGGCAGCTCTTCGTGCCGACGCCGAACGGCGAGACGTACCTGATCAAGGCGTACTACGGCGGCGGTCGCGGCTCCGGCACCAAGCCGGTCTGCTGGCAGGTGCTCAACCCGGGCAACTCCCGGCCGCTGGTGGTCGAGGGGGCCGACTGCAAGCCCGACGAGCCGCGCCAGCAGTTCACCGTCACCGCCGCCGAGGGTGGTGACGCGGAGACCTTCCTGATCAGCAGTGGTGGGGCGTACCTGCGTACCTCGGCGCAGCACGGTCTGATCCTGGAGGAGTTGGGGCACGCGCAGCCGGAGAGCAGCTTCCGGCTGGTCGACAACGGACCCGCGCCCGCCGGCGGGTGACCGTCGGGGGAGACGCGTGACCACGGTCGGCGCGCCTCCCCCGACGTCTGTCCCGATCCCGCTCCGCGTAGGAAGCTTGTGGCGGCGCCGGTTTCGGTCGCCGGACCGGCGGGACGGGAGGGGCGGCGATGCGGGTCGACCAGTTGTGGCGGTATCCGGTGAAGTCGGTGGGTGGTGAGCGGCTGGACGCCGTCACGGTCGGCGCGGCCGGGATCGACGGCGACCGGCGCATCGCCGTACGTGACGAACGGGACGAGGTCACCTGGGCCGGGGCGGTTCCGGCGCTCATGCGGGTGCGGGCGGTCACCGCCGGCCCGGGCGTGGCCGAACTGATCCTGCCCGACGGGCAGCGGTTCCGTTCCGACGCGCCGGACGCCGCCGGCCGGCTCAGCGCCGCGGTCGGGGCCGACGTCACGCTGGCCGGGCACGGGCCGCACCGGCCCGAGGGCGCGCTGCACGTGATGAGCACGACCACGCTGCGCAGTCTCGCCGCGGCGCTGCCGGACAGTGCGGTGGACGTCTCCCGGTTCCGGCCCAACCTGGTGCTCGACGGCGTGCCGGACGACGGCGCCGTCGGTTATCCCGAACACGGTTGGATCGGCCGCCACATCGCGATCGGGACGCTGCGGTTGCGCGTCACCGAACCGTGCGACCGGTGCGTGATGATCACCAAGGAGACCCCGAGCGTCCCCCACGACCGTGCCGTGCTGCGCTGGGTCGCCCGCGAACTGGGCAACGCCCTCGGCGTGTACGCCGCCGTCGAGACACCCGGTGAGGTCCGCGTCGGAGACCGGGCCCACCTGATCGACTGACTCCCGACGACCGCCGTCCCCGGCGGGGCGGGCCGCCTAAGCTTCCGCTCATGGCGAAGTACTTCGACGTGCACCCCGACGACCCGCAGCCCCGCACGATGGGGCAGGTCGCCGACCTGGTCCGCCGGGACGGCCTGATCGCCTACCCGACGGACTCCTGCTTCGCCCTGGGCTGCCGGCTGGGCAACAAGGACGGCATGGACCGGATCAGGGAGATCCGCCGCCTCGACAGCGGTCACCACCTCACCCTGGTCTGCCGCGACTTCGCGCAGCTCGGCCAGTTCGTCCACCTCGGCAACGCGGTGTTCCGCGCGGTGAAGTCGGCCACCCCCGGCAGCTACACGTTCATCCTGCCGGCGACGAAGGAGGTGCCGCGCCGGCTGCTGCACCCGCGCAAGAAGACGGTCGGGGTCCGGATCCCCGACCACCCGGTCGTCCAGGCGCTGCTCGACGAACTCGGCGAGCCCCTGCTGTCGAGCACCCTCATCCTGCCCGGCGACGACGAGCCGATGACCCAGGGCTGGGAGATCAAGGAACGCCTCGACCACGCGATCGACGCCGTCGTCGACTCCGGCGACTGCGGCACCGTACCGACCACCGTCGTCGACTTCTCCGAGGGCGAGCCCCAGATCGTCCGGGTCGGCGCGGGCGACCCGGCCCGGTTCGCCCAGTGACACGCTCCACCCGACCTGTGGGCCAGGCCTGTTGATCTGGGCGTCAGCCACCTTATCCACCGTGGATAAGGTGGCTGACGCCCAGATCAACTCCGCTACCCGCTGGCCGCCGGGGCGTCAGTGGCGCGAATGTGACCGGGGTCACAGGCTGGCGAGAACCGGGGCGGGGGTACGCATCGTCTTGCCTGATGTGAGACGAAGCCTGGAAGAGCTCGACGAGGGTGCGCTGCTGCGCCGCATCGCACGCGGCGACCGGCGCGCCTTCGACGAGTTGTACCGGCGTACCTCGCCCTGGTTGACCGTACGGTTACGCCGGCGCTGCGCCGACGACGACGTGGTGGCCGACGTGCTCCAGGAGACGTACCTGGTGGTGTGGCGGTCGGCCGGCAGCCAGACGCACACCTCGACCGGGGGCAGCGCGCTGGGCTGGCTGTGGACGATCGCCGCGCACCGGCTGGTCGACGCGTTCCGCCGCCGGGCCCGGCAGCGGCGCGTGCCGGCGGTGCAGACGTTCGAGACCGTCGCACCGGCGGCCGAGGAGGAGGCGCTCGCCGGCGGGATCGACGCCGACCTGGAACAGGCGCTGCTGGCGTTGCCGCCGGAACTGCGCCAGGTGCTGCGCGCGATGGTTCTCGACGGCCTGACCACGCGGGAGACGTCGGTGCTGCTCGGAATGCCGGAAGGGACCGTGAAGACCCGCGCGCGGCGGGCCCGGATCGCACTGCGGAGGGCGCTGTCATGACCACCCACCCGACGCCCGCCCTGATCTCCCGGTACGCCGCGGGTGCCGACGGCGTCGACGACGCGACCGTCTGGGCGGTCGAGGCGCACCTGGAGTCCTGCGCCACCTGCCGGAGCCGGTTGGCCGACGCCGTCGACCCGGGGACCCGGGACCTGTTGGACCGGGTCGCCGGCGGGATCGCGACCGGCATCGCCGCCGGCCCGGCACCGGCACCCCGCCGGCGGTTGCGTCGTACCGGTGTCGCCGTCCGGGTCCTGCCCTGGCTGGCCGTGGCGGCCGGGCTGGTGGTGGCCGCGGTCGTCTTCGAGCGGATGTTCGCCAGCCTGCCGTCGCTGGTGCTGCTGGTCGCGCCGGTGGCCCCGCTGCTGCCGGTGGCCGCGGTGTGGAGCCGGCGTACCGACCCCGCCTGGGAGCTGCTGGCGACCGTGCCGCGCGGCGGGTTGTGGCTGCTGCTACGCCGTACGTTGGCGGTCCTGGCGGCGGTCGTCCCGGTCCTGGCGGTGGCGGGCTGGTGGACCGGCCATTCCCCGGCCCTGTGGCTCCTGCCGTGCCTGGCCTTCACCGCCGGCAGCCTGGCGCTGGGTGGACTGGTGCGGGTGGACCGGGCCGCGGTCGCGTTGACCGCCGTCTGGTCCGGGGCGGTGGTGGTGCCGAGCCTGTCCGGCGAGGAACTCCCGGTCGTCCTTTCGGACGGCAGTTGGCCCGGCTGGGTCGCCGTCACCGTCGCGCTGGTCGCCGTGGTGATCGTCCGGGCCGCCGACCACCGCAGGCTCGGCGCCGGCCGCACCTGACCGCGGCCCCACGAAAGCCCTCGACCGGGCCGACGCTGCGTCGGGCCCGGGCGTCGACACCGACAGCACGTCCCGGACCCGTCGAGATCGGGATCCATCCACTGACGAACGGAGAAGACATGATGCGCGCCGTCAGCGCGGCGGAGACCGCACCGACCACGTACGGGTGGACGGTGCACGCCGAGAAGCTCGTCGTCCGGGCCGGGCGGCATCTGGCGGTCAACGGGCTCGACCTGACGCTCGACACCGGCGTACACGGGCTGCTCGGCCCTAACGGTGCCGGCAAGACGACGCTGATGCGGGCTCTGGCCACGGTGGTGAAACCCGCCGGTGGGCGGCTGAGCGTGCTCGGCGTCGACATCGCCGGCCGGGGCGATCTGCGCCGGATGCGCCACGACCTGGGCTACCTGCCGCAGCACTTCGGTTTCTACCCGCGGTTCACCGTGCGGGAGTTCGTCGAGTACATGGCCTGGCTCAAGGAGATGCCGAAGGCCGACATTCCCGGCGCGGTGCAGCGGGCGATCGACCGGGTCGGCCTCACCACCCGCGCCGACTCGCGGATGAAGACGCTGTCCGGCGGCATGCTGCGTCGTGCCGGCATCGCCCAGGCGATCGTCAACGACCCGCGGGTGCTGCTGCTCGACGAGCCGACCGTCGGCCTGGACCCGGAGCAGCGCCTCGACTTCCGCGAACTGCTGCGCGACATCGGCCTGGACAGCTGCGTACTGGTCTCCACCCACCTGGTGGAGGACGTCGCGGCGGCCTGCACGGACGTGGTGCTGGTCAGCGATGGCCGGCTGGTGTGGCAGGGCAGTACGGGGGAGCTCGCGGAACGGGGAGGGGCCGGCGACGCCGGCGACAGCGCCACCGAACGCGGCTACTCGGCGCTGCTGCGTGCCCACCGCGGGCAGGTGTCGGCATGATGGGCCGGATCCTGCGCATCGAGCTGCGGCGCTCCGCGGCCGTCGGCGTCGCCCTGCTCCTGCTGGTGATCGGTGCGATGGCCCTCCTGTCGTCCACGCAGGGGTTCGCCGGACGCTGGATGCAGCTGGCGGTGTCGGTCCGGGCGGGGTTGCTCGTGTTGTGGCCGCTGGCCCTGGCCGGCGGGGCGTGGCTGGGCCGGCGCGACGCGCGCAACCGGGTCGACGAGCTGTTCGCCAGCACCGGCCGGCCGCGGTGGCAGCGCATCCTGCCGACCGCCGGCGCGCTCGCGGTTGCGGTGGTGTCCGCGTACGTCCTGCTCCTGCTCGTCGGCGCGGGGTGGGTGCTGCCGACCGCGGACTACTTCCCGGTCGCCGCCGTCGCCGTCGCCGCGGTCGGCGCACTGTCGCTGGTCGCCGCGGCCTGGGTGGGCATGGCCGTCGGTCGGGCCGTACCCCGGCTGGTGACCGCCCCGGCCCTCGCCGTGGCCGGGGTCGCGCTGGCAGCGCTGCTGCCGGACTGGATGACCGTCTCCGCCGTCGTGGACGACCGGCCCGCACCGGCGGCGCTGCTGCTGACCCCGGTCTACATCGGCGGCCTGGACGACTTCCAGACGGTCACGGCGCGGGTCAACCTGACCCAGGCGCTGTGGCTGGCCGCCCTCGCCACCACCGGGCTGCTCCTGCTGGGCGCGGCCCGCCGCCGCGGCATCGCACTGGCCGTACTCCCCGCGGTGCTCGGCGCCGCGGTGGCGGTGCCGCTCATGCCGACCGGTGGTTACCAGGCGGCGGCCGACGACCCGGGCGCGGCCGAACTCGTCTGCGACGACGCCGGCCTGCAGGTCTGCGTGGCCCGGGTGCACGCCGCCCTGCTGCCCGATGTCGCCGGCCCGGCCCGGCAGGCGCTGGCGATGATGGCGGCGAAACTACCCGACGCCCCCAGCCGGGCGGTGGAGGACCGGCAGGTCGCGTCCTGGGCACTCGCCGGCCAGGACCGGACGCCGACCCCGCATCCGGCCGACACGATCGTCTTCGCGACTCCGACCATCGGATCCGACGGTCGGGCCGACCTCTCCGGCGACTACTTCCTGCCGCTGCTGCTCGAGGCGGCCTGGCGGCAGGACTGCGGCGACCAGGCATACGACAGGGACGCGGTGCTCGCCCGAACCGTGGCTGCGGCCTGGCTGACCGGCGAACCACCGACCCCGGAGGACTGGTGGGACGTCGAGGAGCGGGCCCTGGTGGACAGTGCGTACCGGACCCTGGTCGGGCTGCCGCAGGCCGAGCAGCAGCGGCGGATGGCGGCGGCCCGCGACGCCGCGCTCTCCTGCCGGGCCGATGCGCTCGGGGCGATCGTCCGTGGGGAAATCCCGTGAGGTGGCTCCGGCTGTATCTGCGCTCCCGGCGGGTCGCGCCCGCCCTGGCCGTCTCCACCGCGACGGCGGCGCTGGTGTGGGTGTTGGCGCTGGTCTACTCCGACGCCGGAACCATCGACGCCCGGGCGGTGAGCCTGACCGTGATGGTCGCGGTGGCGGCGTTCGCCGCGACCCTCGGCGGCGCCGACGACGCCCTGGACCACACCGCCTCGATCAACTGGCCGGTACGCCGGGCCGGACACCTGGTCGTCACCGCCGCGGTGATAGTGGCGCCGCTGCTGCTCACCACGGTCACCGACACGCGCTTCGCGCCGCTCGCCGTCGTGGTCCGCAACACGGTCGGCCTGCTCGGGCTCACCGCCCTCGGCGCCGCCCTGGTCGGGGCGGCCCTGTCCTGGGTCGCCCCGCTGAGCTGGACGCTCGCCTCGCTCCTGCCGTTCATAGAGCCGAGTACGAAACCGGCGATGCAGGTCGCCGGCTGGCTGATCCAGCCCGCCGGCACCACCGCCGCCACCGTCTGCGCCACGGTCCTGGCGGTGACCGGGCTCGCCGCGTACACGCTGCGCGGCTGCCCCCGGCGCCCCGCCGCCGAGACGACCCCCGACCACTGACCGTGGGGATGGCGGGGTCGGTTCATCAGTGGCGAGCTGATGCCGGTGGTAGTGGGCATGACCCTTGCTCTGACTGGCTTCGTGCCGTGGGCGGGACTTGTCCGCCCGCTACCGCCGGGCGCCGGCCCGGTCCACCGGCCCGTCCGGCGGCCGGATACCACTGTCCCGCCCCACAGCGAGTTCGCTGTGCGTACGCCGAATTCGCTGTGGACCGCGACACCTTAGGGTCCTTCCTCGGCAAACCGCCGGGGCACCTGTGATCATCTGCTGCCCGGCGGCTCGACACGCCGTACGGACAACAGGGGAACAACTGACGATCACCACCCGCCGCCCCGTCACGTATGGCACGGCGTCGGATCAGGAGGGCCGGTCGGACGGGGGGAGCGCGGTGGCGGCCCGGACGCCCCGGCGTGCACCGACCAGGGCGAGGACGAGTAGGGCGGCGGTTCCGATGCCCACCACCGTCACCAGCTGACCCGGGCCCGGGGTGAAGGGGACCACGACGGCGGTGGCCACGGCGCTCCAGCCGGCGGCCTCGGTCACCGACCGCGCGGCGCGGTGGGCGGCGAGCCACGCCTGGTCGCTGGACAGCGTCGAGGCGGTACGGATGCCGACGGCCTCGTTGCGGCCCAGCCGCCCCGACGCCGTGGCCCGGGCAGCCCAGACGATCAGCGCACCGGAGAGCGCCATCACGACCGCCAGGATCACCTTCGCCACGAGCAGCTCAGTCACGCCTGTCACGCCTTTCCGTACGACCGGGCCAGCTCTGCCATGATCCTCGGATGTCGCCGCCGCAGGCACGCCAGCTCCTGTCTCCCAGCCGGCCTCCCTGCCGGGTGCCTCGCACGCCGTCAACGGCGAACGGCCGGACGAGATCGCCGCCGACATCGCGGGATTCCTCCGCGACCGCTGATCCGCGCGAGGGACGAGCCGCCACGGCGAAGGGGCGGGGACCGTCGTGTCGGACGGTCCCCGCCCCTGTTCCGGGCGGTCAGTCGGGGCCGGCGGTCATGCCGTCAGCGCCGGGCGGACCCGGGAGATGCCGGTCCCGCGGTGACGGCGGGACCGCGCCGTCAGCCGGCGTAGGTCTCGAATTCGGCGACCCGGGGAGCGCCGTTCGAACCGGTGATCCGGAAGGTGATCTTCTTCAACGAGGTCGCCGAGAAGGTGGCGGTGCCCGCCCCGGTGCCCGAGGTCAGGACGGCTCCGGTGTCGTGGTTGATGAGCTGCCAGGCCCCGATGTTGCCCACGGCGCCCGACGCCTCGCGGATGACGACCCGGCCCACCCTGGTGGCCGAACCCCACTTGACCGAGATGTCACCGGTCGAGCCGGACGGCGACCAGTACGAGCTGACGTTGCCGTCCGTCACGTTGCCGTAGCTCGTCCCGCTGGCCTTGCTGGAGCCGTCGGCGCCGGCGCCGAGGCTGAGGTTGGTCCCGCTGGGCTGGCTCGGACCCGGGGTGGGCGTGGTCGGGCCCGGGGTCGGCGTGGTCGGGTTCGGCGTCGGGTTGGTCGGATTCGGGGTGGGGTTGGTCGGCGTGCAGTTGCCGTCCGAGACCCGCAGGCCCTTGTTGGCGCCGGCCGTCTGTTGCACGATGTTCGGCACGCAGTTGGCCCCGTCGAGCCGGTAGGAGTACGGGATGCTGACGGTGGTGTTGGACTGCGGGTTGGGGCCGGCGGGGTAGTTGTCGCTGCCCTGGCTCGACCAGGTCACGTTGTCGAAGATGTTGCCGGCGACCTGCCAGTAGCCGCGCTCGCTGGTGTAGAAGGTGCCGAGGACGTCCTTGGCGTTCTTGAAGTAGTTGTTCTCCACCTTGGCGCGGCCACCGGCGCGCGAGTTGATGCCGGACTCGTGGATGCTCACGTAGTGGTTGTTGTAGATGTGGGAGATGCCGCCGCGCAGCAGGGGCGTACGGGAGTCGATGTTCTCGTACAGGTTGTTGTGGTAGGTGACGAAGCCGTTCGAGCGGTCGCTCTCGCTGGACCCGATCAGGCCACCCCGGCCGGAGTTGCGCAGGATGCTGTAGGACAGGGTCACGTACTGGACGTTGTCCTTCATGTCGAAGAGGCCGTCGAAGCCCTCCGACTCGCCACCCGAGGCCTCCAGGGTGACGTGGTCGACCCAGACGTTGCGGACGTCGCTCTCCATGCCGATGGCGTCACCGCCGTTCGACGTGGGGGAACCCGACTTCTTGACGTTCCGGACGGTCACGTTCTGGATGACGATGTTGCTGGCCTCGCGGATGTGGATGCCGAGCTGGTCGAAGACGGCTCCGCCGCCGACGCCGATGATCGAGACGTTGCTGATCTGCTTGAGCTCGATCACGCCGGCGGCGGTGTTGCAGCTCGGGCCGGACACCTTGGTGGTGTTGCCGTGGTTGATGGTGCCCTCGACCTGGATGATGATCGGGGTGCTGCTACTGGCCCGGTTGCACAGGGCGGCGTGGATCGCGGTTCCCGTGGTGGCCCGTACCGTCTGTCCGCCCCGCCCGCCGGTGGTCCCACCGTTCTGGGTCGCGTAGCCGGTGACGGTGCCCGTCGCCGCCGACGCCTGGGGATTCGGCAGCGCCACGACGATCACGGCTCCGACGGCGGCCGTGGCCGTTGCCGCCAGTAGTCGCATTGCGACTGGTCGTTTCATTTTCTCTCCTTCGTCGAATGTCGTTGGTGAATGCGTGGTCATCTCGGCGGGACGGTGCGGGTGGTTCGCGGCCGTCCCGGATCGGGTGCTTTCTCGGTGCCGACGGGTGGCGGGCGCGGCCCCGGCCCCGACCCCGCGGGGCGCCGGCGCCGCGCGGACGGGAGCTTCCGTCCACCGCCGGTTCCGCCGTCGCCCACGGTCGCGCGGCGTCATTTGCGCAGGCTGAAGCCGCCGCGGCACGGACAGTGGCGGTGGAGTGGGCCGAGGTGGGCTAGGCGGTGTCGGTGGCGACGGCACCACCTGTGCGGCGGCCGCAGGAGTCGATGGCAGGTGCCGGAGTGGTCGCCTCAGTGCGTCTCATCAGAATCTCCCATGCTGTGATCGCGGCACGGACACCGCCAAACTGCCCGCACGCCGCTGGTGACGTCGCCCGATACGTCCTCGCCCGGCTCCCGAATGAAACATCAATGAAACGCAATCGTAGGAAAGCGATTTCCAGGAATGCAATAGTTCGGGTTTGCAGGTTTTTTGCAGTGCCGGGCGTCGGATGGCCGGCGGTCCGTCGCCGGTGCCCGGCCCAGCGGGTGGGCGCCTCCGCCGGTGAGGGCACCGCGATCGTCACCGGGCGGGGACAGCCCGACATCGCCGACATCGACGGACTCGGGCCGTACTGCCGGGACGGGGATCTGGTGATCCTCGGGGTCCGTGACCACGACGAGCAACTCGACGAGGTACGAGGGCTGGGCATCACCGTCCACACCACACCCGAGATCGCCGCCGCGATCACCGACACTCTGGTCGCGGCTCTGCGCGGCTGACCGGGGCGCCTCCGCCGCCGGGCCGACCGTGTCGCGCGTCACACCGTCGTGGTGTCACGGACCGGCCGGCCGCCCGCATCTGGTGGTCGTCGGCAAGACGTGGAGGAGGCGGAACCATGAGCGAACGGCAGGAAGCCGGTACGGCGACCCCCCATCGCGTGCTGGTCCTGGGGGCGGGCTACGCGGGTATGGCCGCGGCGGTCCAGCTCGCGGCCCGGGTCGGGCGGCGCGACGATGTACGGGTGACGCTGGTGAACGCGCAGGAGCGGTTCACCGAGCGGCTGCGGCTGCACATGACGGCGACCGGGCAGCGGGTCGCCCAACTGGGCATCCCGCAACTGCTCGAGGGCACGGGTGCGCGGTTCGTACGCGGCTGGGTGACGGCCGTGGACGCGGACGCCCGGACCGTCCGGATCGACGACGACCGGGTGCTGCACTACGACACCCTGGTGTACGGGCTGGGCGGGGTGGCGGACCCGGCGGCGGTGCCGGGTGTCGAGGACCACGCGTTCACGCTGGACAGCGCACAGGACGCCGAGCTGCTGGCCGGGCGGCTGGCCCGGCTCGGCAGCGGCACGGTGGTGGTCGCCGGCACCGGCCTGACCGGCGTCGAGTCGGCCGCGGAGATAGCCGAGCGGTACCCGGAGTTGACGGTCGTGCTGCTCGGGCGTGGCGAACCCGGCGCGGCGATGCATCCGAATGCCGGGGCCTACCTGCGGTCCGCGCTCGCCCGGCTCGGCGTCGAGGTGTGCGGCGCGGTCGAGGTGGTGAAGGTGCTGCCCCACGCGGTCGGACTGGCGGGCGGGGAGCGGATCGCCGCCGACGTGGTCCTGTGGACGTGCGGCACGCGGACGTCGCCGCTGGCCGCCGCCGCCGGGCTGACCGTCGACGAACGCGGCCGCGTCGTCACCGACGCCACGCTGCGGTCGGTGTCGCACCCCGACGTGTACGCCGTCGGCGACGCGGCCGCGATCCGCCAGCGCTACGGCGTCATGCACGGCACCTGCCAGGGCGGTATGCCGACCGGCGTGCACGCCGCCGTGTCGATCGTCCGGGCGCTGCGCGGCAAGCGGCCCCGGCCGTTCCGGTTCGGCTATTACCACACGCCGGTGAGCCTGGGCCGGCACGACGCGGTGGTGCAGTTCACCCGCCCCGACGACAGTCCCCGGCGGGTGTACCTGACCGGCCGGACGGCGGCCCGGTACAAGGAGACGGTGACCGCGTCACCCTGGCCGACCTACGGCCGCATGAAAAAGGCACCCGCCTCGGGCGCGTTCTGGCCCCGCGGCGGCCGCTTCACCCGGGAGGAGCGGTGACCGACCCGTCCCCGGACCCCGACCAGCAGGTGTTCCACCAGCACCGCAACCTGCTGTTCGCGGTGGCGTACCGCGTCCTCGGCACCGCGACCGACGCCGAGGACGCGGTGCAGGACGCCTGGATCAGGTGGTCG
This sequence comes from Polymorphospora rubra, assembly GCF_018324255.1. GTDB lineage: Bacteria > Actinomycetota > Actinomycetes > Mycobacteriales > Micromonosporaceae > Polymorphospora > Polymorphospora rubra. The sequence continues at coordinate 8,134,173 of NZ_AP023359.1, read as the reverse complement.
GCGGCCAGCCGCGCGCACGTGGCCGACCCGAAGGCGTACCTGACGCGGATCGTGTCGAATCTGGCGCTGGAACGGTTGCGGTCCGCCCGGCACCGGCGGGAGACCTATGTGGGACCGTGGCTCCCGGAACCCATCCTGACCGGCGGCGACACCGCCGGGGCCGGCCCGGTCGACGAGTCGGTGTCGATGGCGATGCTGGTCGTGCTGGAGACCCTGAGCCCGCTGGAGCGCGCGGTGTTCGTGCTCAAGGAGGTCTTCGGCTTCCGGCATGCCGAGATCGCCGAGGCGGTGGAGCGTTCGGAAACCGCCGTACGGCAGGTCGCCCACCGGGCCCGCGAGCACGTACGGGCCCGACGGCCGCGCTTCGCCGTGGACCGCTCGCGGCAGCGGGCCGCCACCGAGCGGTTCCTTTCCGCCGCGACCGGTGGTGACATCAACGCCCTGATGGAACTGCTCTCCCCGGACGTCACGCTGTGGACCGACGGCGGCGGCCGGGTCCGTCAGGCGATGCGTCCGGTCGTGGGCGCCGGCACGGTGGCCGCCTGGTTCGCCGCCATCGGCACCGTCACCTACGCCGGCGTCGAGCCCGCCGACATGACCGTCGCCCTGGTCGGGATCAACGGCGGGCCGGGCCTGGTGTTCAGCGGACCGGGGCGGGTGGTCGCCACCGTCACCTTCGACTTCGACGCCGACGGCCGGATCACCGCCATCCACAACGTCGCCAACCCGGACAAGCTCCGGGCCGTCGCCGGGGGCACCACGTACGACGTCGGGACGCGGTCAGGCGGCGCGTAGGGCGTCCAGCACCACCGCGACGGCGGCCCGTGCGGTGGAGTGCCGCCGGACCGCGGCGGTGATCCGGCGGGACACCGGACTGCGCAGCGGACGGGTGACGACCTCGAAGCGGGGGTCGATCGCCAGACTGGGCAGCATCGCCACGGAGAGTCCGGCCTCCACGTGCTGCAGGGTGAGCAGGTAGTTGTTGAGCCGGCAGACGATCCTCGGCTCGAACCCGGCCGCCCGGCACAGCCCGGTCGCCAACTGCGCCATGTAGGAGCCGGCCACGTCGAAGGCCCACCGCTGGTCGGCGCAGGTGGCCAGGTCGACGGTCTCGGCCGCCGCGGCGGGGTGACCGGGGGGCAGGACCATGATGATCTCGTCCTCGCCGATCGGCACCAGGTCGACCGCCGGGTCCAGCTCCGTACCGACGAAGTCGGTCGTCGTGACGATGACGTCGACGTCGCCCCGGCGCAGCGCCGGCATGCTGTCGTGCGGCTCCAACTCGAACACCACGACCTCGATGTCGGGATGCGCCCGGGCTATCCGGGACACCACCGGCACCGCCAGGGCGTGCACGGCGCTCTGGAACACCGCGAGCGTCACCCGCCCCGCCGGTTCGGCGCCGAGCCCGCGCAGTTCGGCCTCCGCCGCGTCCATCCGGTCGAGGATCTCGCGGCCCCGCCGCGCCAGGATCAGCCCCGCCGTGGTCAGCCGTACGCGGCGCCCGGTGCGCTCCAACAGTTGCGTACGGGTCTCCCGCTCCAGCACGCTCAACTGCTGGGAGACCGCCGACGGGCTCAGGTTCTCGTGTGCGGCGACGGCCCGGATCGTGCCCAGCGCCGCGAGGTCGGCGAGCAGGCGTAGCCGCCACGGGTGCAGACTCATGACCGCAGACTGTACGGATCCGCTTAACAGCAGCGGCAGTTTCCCGCGATGGACGTGACGCTCAGCCGTGCCTACCGTCGGCACATGGACTCCTTCTGGCCCGACGTCGACCGGCACCTCGTCCGCTACAGCGGAGCCGGAAGCTTCACACCCGAGATCATCGAGAAGGCCGCCGGCAGCTACGTCTTCACCGCCGACGGCCGGCGCGTCCTCGACTTCACGTCGGGACAGATGAGCGCCATCCTCGGCCACAGCCACCCCGAGATCGTCGCCACGGTCCAGCGCCAGGTCGCCACCCTCGACCACCTCTTCAGCGGCATGCTGAGCCGGCCGGTGGTCGACCTGGCCCGGCGGCTCGCGGAATCACTGCCCGACCCCCTGGACAAGGTGCTGCTCCTGACCACCGGCGCCGAGGTCAACGAGGCCGCCATCCGGATGGCGAAGCTGGTCACCGGCCGGCACGAGATCGTCTCGTTCGCCCGGTCCTGGCACGGCATGACCCAGGCCGCGGCGAACGCCACCTACAGCGCGGGCCGCAAGGGCTACGGCCCGGCCGCGCCCGGCAACCTCGCCATCGCCACCCCCAACCCCTACCGGCCGGACTTCCGCACCCCCGACGGCGAACTCGACTGGCACCGCCAGCTCGACTTCTCCTTCGACCTCGTCGACGCCCAGTCGGTCGGCAGCCTCGCCGCCTGCATCGTCGAACCCATCCTCAGCTCGGGCGGGGTCATCGACCCGCCGCCCGGATACCTGGCCGCGCTGCGCCGCAAGTGCGACGAACGCGGGATGCTGCTGATCCTCGACGAGGCGCAGACCGGCCTGTGCCGCACCGGCACCTGGTACGCCTTCGAACGCGACGGCGTCGTCCCCGACATCCTCACCCTGTCGAAGACCCTCGGCGCCGGACTGCCGCTCGCCGCGATGATCACCAGCACCGACATCGAGCGGACCGCCCACGATCGTGGCTACCTGTTCTACACCACGCACGTGGCCGACCCCCTGGTCGCCGCCGTCGGCAACACCGTCCTGGACGTACTCGAACGCGACAAGCTCGACGTCGCCGCGGCCGACCTCGGCGCCTTCCTCCGCCAGGGCCTCACCGACCTGGCCGACCGGCACGAGGTGATCGGCGACATCCGCGGCCGCGGCCTGCTGATCGGCCTGGAACTGGTGCTCTCCCGCGAGACCCGCGAGGGCGCCGACGCCCTCGGCGCCGCGGTGACCCGCCGCTGCCTGGAACTGGGGCTGCACATGAACGTGGTGCAGATGCCGGGCATGGGCGGGGTGTTCCGGATCGCGCCGCCGCTGACCTGCACCCGGGCCGAGTTGGCGGAGGGCCTCGACATCCTCGACCGGGCCATCGGCGAGGCGACCCGGTAGCTACCCGCCGGCAACGGGCGCCGATGACCGCCCTTCGCCGGTGGTGGTGTCCGGACCGGGACCGCCGACGGGATCCGCGGTCGCGGCCAACTGGGCCCATCCCGCTAACCATTCGCCCGGTACGGGTCGGCGATCCGGGCGTCGTGCAGCACCGCGCCCCACCAGCCGAGCTGGTCGAGGAGCACCTTGGCCGCGCCGTCGGCACCGCTGGAGTCGATCAGCCGGCCGGTGTCGTCGAACCGTGCCCAGTAGTTGTCGAAGCTCACGGTGTCGCGCACCGACACGGCGTGCAGTTCGGCGAAGACCAGCCGCAACTGTTCGACGGCCCGCAGCCCGCCGCTCACCCCGCCGTAGGAGACGAAGCCGACCGGCTTGGCCTGCCACTGGGTCAGATGCCAGTCGACGAGGTGCTTCACCGACGCGGGGAAGCTGTGGTTGTACTCCGGGGTCACCACGACGAACGCATCGGCCGCCGCCAGCCGGTCGGCCAGCGCGATCATCTCGGCCGGGCGCTCGTGCGTGGCGGCGAGCGCCTCGGAACTGGGCGGGAGCGCGGCCGGCAGCGTCGTCTCCAGCGGATCGACGACGTCCACCTCGAACCGGCCGTGCCGGGCCGTCTGCTCGACGAACCACCGCGCGACGACGGGGCCGAACCGTCCCTGCCGGACGCTGCCGACGATCACGGCGAGTCGGAGAGGCTGTCTGGGCATGGCTGTCCCTTCGTTGACGAGTGACGTGTCCGGGTGGACCCGCCGGTCGGGATCTGGGTTGCGGCGCCGCCGGACGACGGCGACACCAATCTGCGCCCGTCGGCGCCGTCGGGGGAGACCGGGCCGAGGGTGGTAGTGGCAGGGCCACGACCGGGAACGGGTCCGCCGGTAGCGTGAAAGCGTGAGCGACAACGAGCTGGGCGACTTCGTACGCGCCCGTCGCGGGGCCGTCACCCCGGCGGAGGTCGGGCTCCCCACCGGCGCGCGGCGCCGTACGCCGGGCCTGCGCCGGGCCGAACTGGCGACGCTCGCCGGGATCAGCGTGGAATACCTCGTACGCATCGAGCAGGGCCGCGACCGCCGCCCGTCCGCTTCCGTGCTGGCCGCACTCGCGGACGCGCTCCGCCTCTCGGTCGAGGAGCGGGATCTGCTGCGCCGGGCGGCCAAGGCGGCCGAGGGCGGATTCTGTCTCACCCCGGCCGCGACGCCGGCCCGCTCGGTACGACCCACGGTGCGGGCGATTCTCGACCGGCTCGATCCGACCCCGGCCGTCCTGCTCAACCGGCTCTCCGACGTGCTCGCCCACACCAGCGGCTACGCCCGGCTCGCCGGTCCGATCGGCGTCCTCGACGCCGAACCCGGCAACCTCGCCCGCTACGTGTTCACCGACCCGCGGGCCCGGGCCACCTATCCCCACTGGGAGCGGATCGCCGACGAGCAGGCGGCGAACCTGCGGCTCAACCTGGGGCGCCCCGACCCGTACGCGGCGCGACTCGTCGACGAACTCACCGCCGCCGCCGGTGCACCGTTCACCGGCCGGATGACCGGGCCGCCGGTCACGCCGCAGCGGGTGGGCGTCGAGCGGCTGGTGCACCCCGAGGTGGGGCGGCTCCGGCTGGCGTACGAGATCCTCGAGTTCTCCGAGACGGACGGCCAGCGACTCGTCGTCTACCTGCCCGCCGACGAGGCCACCACCGTCGCCCTCGACCGCCTCACCGGACGCCGCCCCGGTGCGCTGCGCGCGGTCACCGGTACGCCCCGGCCGGTCGGCCGCGCCACCTCCGCCTGAACCGGACGGCCCCGTGATCAGAGGGCTCGGATGATCAGGCAGAGTCGTCCCCAACCGCAGGAGGGGAGGCGTGATGATCACGGCCGAGTACACGATTCCGGGCATGCACGTCACGGACCACGAGGTCGACGTCCCGCTGGACTGGTCGGCCCCGGACGGCGGGGACCGGATCCGGGTCTTCGCCCGGGAACTGGTCGATCCGGTACGGCGCCGCGACGACCTGCCGCGGCTGCTGTTCCTGCAGGGCGGTCCCGGCGGCAAGAGCCCGCGGCCGACGGCCGTCGACGGCTGGATCGGTGAGGCGCTCAAGAGCCACCGGGTGGTGCTGCTCGACCAGCGGGGGACCGGTCGGAGTTCCCGGATCGACGGCCGGGTGCTCGCGGCCCGGGGCGACGCCGAAGCGCAGGCGGACTACCTGGCCTGCTTCCGCGCCGACTCGATCGTCCGGGACGCCGAGCATCTGCGCCGCACCGTCTTCGGCGGGGGACGCTGGTCGACGCTCGGGCAGAGCTACGGCGGCTTTCTGACGCTGACCTACCTGTCGCTGGCGCCGGAAGGGCTCGCCGCCTGCTACGTGACCGGTGGCCTGCCCAGCGTGTGGCCGGACGCCGCCGAGGTCTACCGGCGCACCTATCCCCGGGTCGAGGCGAAGAACCGCGAGTTCTACGCCCGCTACCCGCACCACGTCGGCACCGCCGCGCGGATCGCGGACCGGCTCGCCGCCGGCGACGTGGTGCTGCCGTCCGGCGACCCGCTCACGGTCCGCCGGTTCCAGAACCTCGGCCTCGACTTCGGCATGAAGCCCGGGTACGAACGCATGCACTGGCTGCTCGACGAGGCGTTCGCCACCGGCGACGACGTACCGAGCGACACGTTCCTGGCCCAGGTGGAGGCCCGCACGGCGTACACCGACAACCCGTTGTTCATCGCGCTGCAGGAGAGCCTCTACGGCTCGACGGGCACCGGGGCGACGGCGTGGGCGGCGCAGACGGAACGGGACCGCCGGCCGGAGTTCGCGGAGAGCGCCCGGCCGCTGCTGTTCACCGGCGAGATGGTGTATCCGTGGATGTTCGAGGAGATCCGTACCCTGCGGCCGTTCCGGGCGGCGGTCGAGATCCTCGCCGGGCGCGCGGAGTGGAGCGCGCTGTACGACCTCGACCGGCTCGCGGCCAACGAGGTGCCCGTCGCCGCGGCCGTGTACTTCGACGACATGTACGTCGACGCCGACCTGCAACTCGCGACGGCGGCCCACCTCGCCGGCACCCGGGTCTGGGTGACCAACGAGTACGAGCACGACGGCATCGGCTCGGGCCGGGTCCTGTCCCGCCTGCTGGAGATGATCGCCGAACTCGGCGGGCCCCGTCCGGAGGAGGGGGCCGCTACCCGTCGCTGAGCGGCACCGCCGCCGGCCGTCCGGTGCGGGACCGGACCGGGACCGTCCCGCCGGTGGCGGCGGCGGTCAGCATCGACTCCAGCACGTTCAGCACGTGGTAGGCGAACGTACCGCCGGCGCGGGGCTCCCGCCCGGGCGTGGTGGCGGCGAGGTCGGCCAGGCCGATCCCGCGCCCGGCGCCGCGGTAGCCCGCCGACTCCGGTACGGGCCGCCAGTCCGGGTCGGACAGGCCACGGACCTGTACGGCGCCGTCGAACCGGTTGGGGTCGGGCACGACCAGGGAGCCGAGTTCGCCGTGCACCTCGACGTGGGCCGCCCTGGTCGCGCCGGCGTCGAAGCTCATCACCAGCGTGGACAGCACCCCGCCGGCGTGGGTCAGGACGCCGGTGACGTGCGAGTCGACCGCGACCGGGATCCGTTCCCCCGCGCGGGGGCCGCTGCCGATGACGCGTACGTCGCGGGTCCGGCTGCCGGCGGCGATGACCGCGGTGACCGGGCCGAGCAGGGTGACCAGACAGCTGACGTAGTACGGGCCCATGTCCAGCAGCGGTCCACCACCCGGCTGGTAGTAGAAGTCCGGGTCGGGATGCCACCGCTCGTGGCCGGCGGTGACCATGGTCGCGGTGGCGGCGACCGGTGCCCCGATCAGTCCGTCGTCGATGGCCCGGCGCGCGGTCTGGGTGCCGGTGCCGAGCACGGTGTCGGGGGCGCAGCCGATCCGTACGCCGGCCGACGCGGCCGCGGACAGCATCGCGCGGCCCTGTGCGGTCGTCGCCGCGAGCGGCTTCTCCCCGTACACGTCCTTGCCGGCGGCGATCGCCCGCAGCGCGATGTCGGCGTGGGCGGCCGGCGTGGTCAGGTTGAGGACGATGTCGACGTCGGGATCGGTGAGCAGGTCGTCGACGGGCAGGTCGCGTATCCCGGGCCGGGCCCGCGCCACCTGTTCGGCGCGGGACCGGTCCAGGTCGGCGACGGCGACCAGCTCCAGTCCGGCGGTTCGGGCCAGCGTGGTCAGGTACTGGCCGCTGATGGCGCCGCAGCCGACCAGGCCGATCCGCGCCGGCGGGGTCAGCGACTGGCCCACAGCATCCCCCGTTCGACGATGGTGCGTACGGACGGGTGCGTGAGCACGTCGAGGCTGTGCCCGGGGTGGCGACGAAGATCCGGCCCCGGCCCCACCGGCGCGTCCACACGGCCGGGGACGTGACCTCGCGGTGCCACGGGTCGCCCGGCCGGACCCGCTGGGTGGTGGTGGCCAGCACGTCGACGTAGTCGTCGGACAACACCCAGTACTGCTCGGTGACCAGGTCGAAGTCGGCGAGCCCGGCGACGATCGGATGGTCCGCCGCGGCGGGGCGGATGTTGACGGTGTACGGGACGAAGTTGTTCTCCTCGCCCTCGACCGACTCGTGCGGCGGGCGGCCGGGATGGCAGGCGAACTGGCCGCCGATCAGGTGCAGGTAGTCGGAGCTGTCGCGGTAGGAGTCGGCGATGCCGCCGTGCCAACCGGCCAGGCCGGTGCCGGCCGCGATCGCCGAACGCAGCCCGGCCAACTGGTCCGGACCGATCCGGCCCATCGTGACGCACTGCACGATGAGGTCGACGGTGGCGAGGTATCCGGTGTCGGCGTAGATCCCGGGAGAGTCCTCGATCCGGGTGGTGAAGCCCTGCGCGTGCAGGAACGGCAGGAACAGGTCGGTGGCCTCGACCGGCCGGTGCCCTTCCCATCCGCCCCGGACGACGAGAGCTCTGCGGGTGGTCATGGGGTCCACGGGATGCCTCCCAGATCGCGGGCCCTTGCGAGGATACCGGACAGGTGATTGTCGGACGTCGATTCCTGCCGGACAATCCAGGAAGGCGCGCCGCATCCGTCCCACCAAAATGGACACCAGGCGTGGGTGCGGCCGACACAGGGAGACAACATGTTGCGTCGTGTCCTCGTCGCCGCGGCTCTCGCCGTCGGCGTCACCCTCTTCGTTCCCAGCACGCCGGCCCACGCCCTCTATCCCTGCCCGGCCAACAACATGTGCCTGCACACCTGGTACGCCGACTCGACGCGGACGGTCTGGCGGGGCAGCTTCAGCGTCAACTGCGAGGGGCGGGAGGCCCGGCTCGGCGTCCAGTCCGGCTACCTCGTCTTCAGCGTGCGGCCGTGCGACTGGGCCGCGCCGCCGGTCGACTGACCCATTGGCGGTGACCGGCGCGGGCGGGAAAGCGCCGCCCGCGCCGGTCCCGACCCGGACCGTCCGGCCCGGTCAGCGGGCCTGACAGCTCAGGGTCGGACTGCTGTTGGTCGCCCCCGCCGAGCCGATGAAGCCGAAGCTCGTGGCCGCACCGGCGGCGAGGCCGCCGTTCCAGGCGGCGTTGGTCGCCGTCACGTTCGCGCCGCTGCCGGTCACCGTGGCGCCCCAGGACTGGGTGATCGTCTGCCCGTCGGCGTACGTCCAGGTGACGGTCCAGCCGCTGATCGCCCGGCTGCCGGCCCGCACGGTGACCTCGCCCTGGAAACCGCCCTGCCACTGCCCGGTCACCGCGTAGCCGGCCGTGCAGGCGAGCTGCCCGGGCGACGGTGCCGGCGTGGTCGGTGCCGGTGTGGTCGGCGTCGGCGTCGGCGGCACGGTCGGGGTGGGCGTGGGGTTCGGGCCGCTCCCGCCCAGCGCGAGCTGGTCGTCGGTGAACAGCTGGTAGGACGGGTTGATGTCGGTTTCACCCGGCCCACCGTCACAGCGCCGGTCCGGGTTGAAGATCAGATACGTCCCGGAGCCGCAGGCGGTCGCCGGCTCGGCATCACCGCCGACGACGACGCTGCCGCCGAGGTTGGCGCCGCCCTGGACCAGCGCGTTGTTCTTGACCACGGCGTTCCCGCCGACGGTGGCGCCGCTGTTGACCCAGGCGAGATCCTCGATGCGGGCGTTGCCGCTGACCGTGCTGTTGCCGTAGACCGCGGCCCGCGGACCGACGTACGCGGTGGCGGCGACGTTGGCGCGGCTGTCGACCCAACCGCCACCGTTGGTGTGCCAGCGACCGCCGCCGGGTGCGGGCGGACGGACGTGACCGGGTCGTGGCCGGACGGGGTCGCCCCGGCTACCCGGAACTGGTACGGGTAGCGGAAGTTGCGGGGATAGCCCTCCAGGAACGCGTACCGGTGGACCGTCGTCGGGGTTCCGGTGACCACCAGCCAGACGTCGCGTTCGCCGGGCTGGGTCTGGAACGTGACCTCGGCGTCGGTCGCGACGGTGAGCGGGCCGTACCGGGGGACGCCGTTGCGGACCGCGACGAGGCCGAACGTCCACCCGGAGCCGGCGGCCTGGTTGACGTGCCCGCGCAACCGGAGCCGGATCAGGCCGCCATCCTGCTGCGGCACCAGTCTGATCTTGTTGTATCCGTAGTCGGACGGCGCCAGCGCGTCCGGGATCCGGTAGTGGCCGGCGGTGGCGTTGACCGCGTCGACCGGTACCCCGTTGTACGCGGTGATGAACGGGTAGAGCCGGTTGATGAAGGGCATGAAGTCGGCCCGGTTGGAGTAGTCCCAGGTGACGTTGCGCTGCGCGTACTCGCCCACCCGGCGGTTGAGTTCGGTCTGGGTGATCCCGGCGACCCGCCGGTACGTCTCCAGTGGATGTTCGGTGTTGCGGGCCTCGTTCCACAACCGGTTGAACATCGCCAACCCGTCGCGGTCCTTGATGTACTGCAACAGCATCCAGGCCCCGTAGTGGTGCCGGCTGCTGCTGTAGGCGAGGTTCTCGGTGCGGATGAACCGGGTCAGGTCGCCCGCCGCCGCCGTCGGATACACCTGCATCGCCATGAACTCCGCGCTGGCCTCCCAGAACGTGCCGGCGGACTGGTGGGTGAAGCCGTAGCCCGGCCGGCCGAGGAAGGTGTAGTTCTGGAAGACGTGCGCGAGTTCGTGCGCCAGGCCCCACGAGCCGGGTTGGGCGGCACCGGGCGCGATGTTGATGACACCGACCCGGCCGTCGGTCGATCCTCCGGTGGCCCAGGCGTCCAGTGGGGCGTTCGACCACGTCCGCGTGATGATGACGATGATCTTGTGTTGGGCGAGCAGCCCGGTCTCCGGGGTGAAGCGCATGTCGTTGACGTAGAAGGAGTACAGGCGCTCGAGCTGGTCGAGGATGTTGGCCGGGTCGAACCGGTACTCGCCGGGGCGGTACGCGGATCGGTGCCGGAACGGTCGCCCCACAGCAGGATGAAGTTCGCCGACTCCCGGGTCCGCTGCTGGACCCACGGCACCTCGCCGGTCTGGGTCCAGCGGGCCGGGATCCACACCGTCTTCGTCGCGGCCGAGGCCTGCGGCAGCAGGTTCGGCAGCCCGAGTGGCAGCGTCAACGCCAGCGCGGCGGCGAGCACAAGTAGCAGGCGGTGCCGGGGTCTGTTTCCCGGCCGGGTCACACGCATCTCGATCCACACTCCAGTCGTCGGGTTTCGCCGTCCTCGAAACCGCCGTCCCGTCCGACAGGGGATCGAAGGGCATCATTAGTTGGGAATCAAAACTATCATTGTGCAGCTCGGGAGGTGGTCGGTGCGGCGCCGAATTATGTCTTCGCTAAGAAATCCCGGCGGTCGTCACCGAGTTCGGCGGGCGCCCCGTGGCGGCCCGCTACCGGCACCGGAAACCGTCCGGCGGATTTTTCCGGTCCGGCGCTGTCCGGAACCGGGGCCGCCGTTCGTCATGCTGGTGACGTCACGACACCGAGGAGCGTGCGATGAGATATCTGATGTTCGTCTGCACCGACGCCGAACCCGACCAGGACCAGACCGACTGGCCCGACATCGAGGCGTGGGTGGCCGACAACGACGCCCGCGGCCGCCGCCTGGACGGCCACGAACTGGCGGCGACGTCGGCCGCCACCACGGTCCGGGTACGCGACGGTGAACTGCTGCTCTGCGACGGCCCGTTCGCCGAGACCAAAGAGGTGATCGTCGGCTACGACATCCTCGACTGCGCCGACCTCGACGAGGCGATCGAGGTGGCCCGCACCCACCCGATGGCCCGCGCCGGCCGCATCGAACTGCGGCCCTTCGCCGCACCGACCGACGTGTGACCGAAACCGGTCCGGCCGCGGCGGCACAGGCCGTCGCGGCCGCCTCGCCGCCGAGTGGGATCTCGGGTCCGCGCGGCCGGCGGCCGGACCTCTGTTGCAAACTGGTGGCAACAGCTAGATACTTGCGCGTGGATGGTCGCCACCTCGGGTGGCCCGTCCGGGCCGAAACCGAGCAGGACCGGATTCGGCCGTGTCAGGTGGGTGCCCGACGATACGCGATGATCGTCATCGTCGGGGCCCGCCGCTTTCCAGGGAGCAACGACCGGCACGGACCCGGGCCGGCGGTTCCCCCCTCGGAAACCGCCGGCCGTCGTCCTACCGGTGATCGGGTCGGTCAGGCGATCTGATATCCGCTGACCGAGGCGGTGTAGGACGAGTATCCGCAGAACGCCCCGCCGTACCCGGTGATCGACATCGAGCCGTAGACGCTGCCGTCGGTGTAGAAGGTGTACGACGCCTGCCCCGACACCGGCGTGTAGATGCAGGCGGTGATGCTCGAACTGCGGGTGAAGTTGTTGATGTACGTGGCGCCGATCGCCGAGTCCGGCGCGATGTAGACGGTGCCGCCGGAGACGGAGACGTACGCGACGTCGAGATAGGTGCCCGACGACGGGAAGCAGTCCGCGTTCGAGCCGAACCGGATCGCGCCGACCTGCGGGCTGCCGGCCGGGAAGCCCGAGCTGAGGCAGACCTCGAGCGGGTTGATCCCGTTCGTGGTGACGCTCGTGACCGTCGGACCGAGCACCAGGGTGCCGGTCCGGGTGAAGCCGGTGCCGCCGGCGTTGCCGGAGATGGTGACCCAGAACGTCGGGCCGGTGACCGCGAGCGTACCGGCGGACCGGGCCTTGCCGGTCGACGCCCGGTCCTCGGCGGCGTGGGCGGGCGCGGCGGAGAACAGCAGGAGGGTGGCCGTCGCGGCGGCGACCACGTGGACGAGACGGGAGATCTTCATCGGTTCCTCCGAACCTGGGTACGACGGATGTCGGGCCCGGCGGGGCAGTCCGCCGGGCCCGGCGGATCGTTCGGGGTGCGGGTACCGCGGCCGGTCGGATCGCGGCGCGGTCGGAGCACGGTGCCGCTTCGTCGCGGACCGTTCGCGGCCGGTGGCTCGCGGTCAGGCGCAGCTGGCGCCGACGATGGCGGCCACGGCCAGGACCGGCGGCGCGCCGTCGGGGATCTGGTGCCGGCGCGGCTCGCGCCCCAGGCACCCTTCCGGTTCCGGCGGGAAGCAGGAACCGGCGCCGCCGTCCGGGTACGGCCAGAGGTGGTACATCGGGATCGGCCGGGCTCAGTCGAACAGGTGCTCGACGACGGTGATCACGACGTGCTTGCCGACGTGCAGCAGGGCCTCGGCGATGTCGTCCAACATGGAACCCACGTCCTTTCGGTGGTCCCGGTAGCGATGCCGGGAGCGGCTTGTCCGCTGCAATCAGCGTCGCCGCCCGGGGTCGCCGCGACCACGTGGAAGCACCCACGGAACAACCCACGGAACCGACGGTCAGGCGCCGGTCGGTGCCCGGCCCCGCCGGCCGGTCACGGGGGCAGCAGGGCGTACAGGTCCGTGGACGGCACGGGGTCGTCGGTGGACTCCACCGCCGCCCGTAGCGCCGCCGCGATCCGTACCCCGGTCTGGAACCCCAGCGAGCGGTAGTGCGCGAGCGCGGCGTCGGCCAGTTCGGCGGCGGCCGCCCGGTCCGCCCGGCGCAGCGCCAGCCGGCCCAGGCCGACCAGGGCCAGGCCGGGGCCCCATACGTCACCGAGCCGGCGGCAGGTTTCCAGTCCGGTCTCGTAAAGCTTCCGGGCCCGCGCGTCGTCGGTGCCGGACAACTCGACCGCCTGTGCGATCACCAGCAGCGACTCGGTGTCGCCCAGCTCGTCCTGCAACCGGAGGAAGAGCTCACGGCTGCGCTCGGCCAGCCGCTCCGCCCGCGCGTAGCGGCAGGTCGCCGTCGCCAGCAGCGCCTGCGCCGTGTAGACGTCGGCGGTCGCCCGTACGTTCCCCGCCCGCTGGAACAGCCGCAGCGACTCGTCCAGCGCCGGCCCGGCCGGATCCGGCTCGCCCTGCTGCACAAGCAGGATGCCGAGGTTCAACAGCGCCGTCGCCACCACCCGCTCGTCGCCGGCCCGCCGGGCGGCGACCAGCGCCTCGTCGTACGTGCGCCGGGCCGCCTCCGGGTCGTTCGCGTACTGCTGGGACATGGCCAGGTTGCTCAGCGTGCCGGCCAGGCCGACGTCGTCACCGGCCCGGCGCCAGAGCACCGTCGCCGCGCGGTAGCGGGCCGCCACCTCGGCGTGGTCGAGACCGACGTAGTGGCCGAGGGCGGCGGCGGCGTTGAGCGCCCGGGCCCGGTGCCGGGCCGGTGTCGGATCCGTCGGATCGGGGTCGCCGGCGGCCAGCGCCTCGTCCAGCCAGCGCCGCCCGTCGGCGATGGCGCCGCGTCCGTACCAGAACCGCCACACCGCACCGGCGATCTGGACCGCGGTCTCCGGATCGCCGGCCGACCGGACCCGGGCCAGCACCACCGGCAGGTCGTACCGCAATCCCTCCATGCGTTCCAGCCAGTGCTCCTGCTCGGCACCGGCCAGCCCGATCGCGGCCTGTTCCGCCTCGGCCACCACGTATCCGGTGTGCCGGGCCGCGATCGCCTCCTCCTCGCCCAGTTCGCGCAGGCGTTCGGCGGCGAACTCGCGGACCGCCTCGTACATCGCGAACCGGCCGTCGGCCAGACTCCGGTGCAGGTGGTGGTCGCCGATCACGGCCAGACCCTCGAGTACGTCGACCGCCGGCCGCCCGTCGTCCCCCGCACAGACCAGTTCGGCGGCCTCGACCGTGTACCTGGCCGGGAACACGCTGAGCCGGGCGAGGAGCCGCTGGGCGGGCGGGGGCAGCAGGCCGACGCTCCAGCCGATCGCGGCGGCGAGCGTACGCTGCCGGTCCGGCGCGTCCCGGGGGCCGGCGGTGAGCAACTGGATCCGGCCGAGCCGCCGGTCCAGGCGCTGCGCGATCACGTCCACCGGGAACAGGCCGACCCGCACCGCGGCCAGCTCGATCGCCAGCGGTACGCCGTCGAGCAGCCGGCAGATCCGGGCCACCGTCGCCGCGTTCGCGTCGGTCAACCGCCAGTCGGACCGGCGGGCCGAGGCGTGCCACGCGAACAGCCGTACCGACGCCGACCGGGCGAGCAGCGCCGCGTCCGACGGCGGGTCGGCGTCCGGCACCGGCAGCGGGTCGAGCCGGTACTCGTGCTCGCCCCGGATGTGCAGCGCGACGCGGCTGGTGACCAACAGCTTCAGGTTCGGGCACCGGGCGAGTACGGCGGCGACCGCCGGTGCGGCCGGCAGGACGTGTTCGAAGTTGTCCAGCAGCAGCAACAACCGCCGCTGTCCGAGTACGTCGGCCAGTTCGGCGACGTCGCCGCGCCGGATCTCGCCGCCGGCCGCCCCGATGAGGTGGGTGACCACGTCCGCGGAACCGGAGACCAGGGTGAGGTCCACATCGCACACTCCGTCGGCGAAGTCCGCGCCGACGGCCTCGGCCACCGCGAGCGCGACCCTGGTCTTGCCGACCCCGCCGGTGCCGGTGAGCGTGACGATCCGCACGTCGGGGCGGGACAGTGTGCCGACCACCGCCCGGCTCTCGTTCTCGCGGCCGATCAACGGCGTGGGCGGGGGATGGACCTGGCGGAACGTGACCGGTGGGGATGCGGCGACCGCACCGGGCGCGGTGTCGGCCCCTTCGCTGGTGGTCCCGGCCGGTCCGCTCGGGGCGGGAGCGCCGGCCCCGCCGGCGTCGGTGGGCGGGCGGCCCCGGGCCGCCTCCTCGAAGGCGGTCTGGTCCGGTCCGGTGAGGCGCAGCGCGGTGACCAGCCGCCGGGCGGTCTCCCGCTGCGCCGTACGCACCTTGCCGCGCTCGATGTCGCTGATGGTGCGTACCGCCACGCCGGACCGTTCGGCGAGTTCCTCCTGGGTGAGGCGGGCGGCCCGACGTACCCGTTGCAACAGCCGCCCGAATCCGGCGTCGTGGTCCTGTGCGTGAGCCAACACCTACCTCCGGGGCGGCGAACCACGCTGCGTCGCGCCGTGATGGCACGTCGTGCACAGTCACGGTAGTTCGGCGGGGCGCGGTGCCGGAAGATCCGCCCCTGTCGCCTTCCGTACAGACGGCGCGGGAGGCGGTCCGGTGCCCGCCGCCGTCCGCGCTGCGGTGCGTGGCGCCGTCGCCCCGGTTGCCGATGCCGGCCTGCGGCCGGCCGTTGGCGTCGACCGACGTCGGTCGCGCGGCGGGGTCAGCCCCGCTCGCCGGCGGCGGTCGTGCCGGGCTCGACGAACCGGTCGACCGGCGTCCGGCGTCCGGCGCGGAACGCCTCCAGCGCCCGGTGCGGCGGTATCGCCGACGCCGCGAACAACACGCTCCCGTCCGGCGCGACGTAGATCGAGCCGCCGCCGCGGACCGGTTGGACGACGACCACGCCTTCGTCGTCCGGCAGCAGGCGGTGTGCGAGCTGGGCTCCGGGCGCGATCCGGCGGAACAGTTCGGTGCCCCGATCGATCAACCGCTGCTGTGGTGGCGTCGGAACCGCGCCGCCGGAGGGAGTGCCCTTGGCATCGTCGTCGAGCCGACCGTCCATCACGCGCCCCTTCACCATGCCGCCCCGGGCAACCTCGCCACCACGTCCGGATCGATCTTGGTGGCCGTCGACGAGCCACGGTACGTGATGCGGGCGTCGCCTGCCGGGGACGGCGGGGCGGCTCCGTACGGCCGGACCCGTACCCGATCGACCGGGCCGCATGAGTCGGGCCGGGCCCGCCGGGTATGCGGGAGCCCGAGGGCGGTGCCACGCGGCGTCGCCCGGCCGAGGTCAGGAGCCGCACATGCCGCCGCTGTCGTACGAGACGCTGCCCGGAGACGTCGACCACCTCATCGCGGACGACCACGCGGTGGTGGAGCGGCAGTTCCAGCACCTGGAGGCCGGGCGGGGCGACCGCTGGGTGCTCGTCGACCAGGTGTCGTTCGAACTGGCGCTGCACGCCGACGCCGAGGAGTCCGTGGTGTATCCGGCGATGGCCGAGGCCGGCGAGCCCGACGAGGCCGAACACGCCCGCCGGGAGCACCAGGAGATGAAGGAACTCCTGGTGCGGCTGCGCAACAGCGAGCCGGGTGCGGCGGAGTTCGAGCAGGCGCTGGGCACCCTGATCTCCTCCGTCCGGCACCACGTGGCGGAGGAGGAGGCCGACTTCCTGCCGCGCTTCCGGCAACTGGTCGGCGCGGGCCGGATGGCCGAACTGGGCAGGCAGTTCCTGGCCGCCAAGCGGACCGCGCCGACGTACGCCCACCCGAACGCGCCGTCGGGCAGGATGGGCCACAAGGTCGCGGACCTGGCCGCCGCCGCGGTCGACAAGGTACGCGACACGGCGTCCGGCCGGATCAAACACCTGGCCACCGACCCGTCGGGGCACCTCGACCCGCAGGCGCAGCGGATCCTCGACGCGTTCTCCGGCCTGAAACCGCAGCCGCCCGAGATCCTCACCCCGGTGCAGGCCCGCGAACAGCCGACCCAGGTCGACGCGGTCCAGCGGATTCTCGCCGAGGACGGCAGACCGACCCACCCGGAACCCGTCGGTTCGGTCGAGAACGTCACGATCCCCGGTCCCGGCGGCGAGCTGCCGGTGCGGATCTACAAGCCGCGGAACGCCACCGGCCCGGTGCCGGTCGTCGTCTGGGTGCACGGCGGCGGCTGGGTGCTGTTCACCGTCGACACGTACGACGCCTCGTGCCGCGGCCTGGTGAACAAGACCGGCGCGATCGTGGTGTCCCCGGAGTACCGGCGCGCGCCCGAGGACGTCTTCCCGGCCGCGCACGACGACGTGCTGGCGACCTTCCGCTGGGTGCGCGCCAACGCCGGCCTCATCGGCGGCGACCCCGACCGCGTCGCCATCGGCGGCGAGTCGGTCGGCGGCACCATGGCCGCGGCCACCTCCTGGCAACTCAAGCGGGCGGGGGAGCGGCTGCCGGTGGCACAGGTGCTGGTGTATCCGCTGACCACCGGCGAGCAGTTCGGCGATTCGATGACCGACGCCGCCGACGCCCGCCCGCTCAACCGCCCCCTGCTGTCGTGGATGGCGATGTACGCGTTCGAGGGCGTACCCGACGGCGCGAAGGACCCGCGCGTCGACCTGCTCTCGCTCGACGCCACGCAACTGACGGGCCTGCCGCCGACCCTGGTCATCACCGACGAGCGGGACGTGCTGCGCAGCCAGGGCGGGGAGTTCGCCCGCCACCTCGACGCGGCCGGCGTTGCGACCACGCTGACCTGCTACGACGGGGTCATGCACGAGTTCTTCGGCGCCTCCGCGGTGCTCGACAAGGCGCAGCAGGCGCAACAGGAGGCGGCGCAGCACCTGCGCGACGCCTTCCAGACCGGCGTACCGGCCTTCGCCGGCTGACCGTCGGCGTTCCGGCCGGATGACGCGCCGGGCCGGCGTCACGGCGCGCCCGGCCGACGTCACGGCCCGGTCGACCGGGCCTCAGTCGCCGGCGCCGATCGTCGCGAACGTCGCCGTGATCCGGCCCCGGTCGTGGCCGGCCGCCACCAGCAGGTGCAGCAGGATCCGGGCCTTGTAGCAGTCCAGCGTGCCGGCGCTGATCAGGCCGCGGGAGAGCAGGTCGGATTCCGAGCCGGGAAAGCCGTACGTGCCGGCCAGCACCGGCCCCGCGCCGATCCGGGACGCCAGCACCACCGGCATCCCGGCGGCCAGGTCGGTCAGCACCGCCACGGCGGCGGCCGGCACGTGACCGACCCCGAAGCCGGCGACGACCAGACCGTCCAGCCCCGATCCGGCCCGCCGCAGGGTCGCCCCGTCGTCGCCCAGCACCACCGGCAGGACGGCGGTACGCACCGTCCCCGGATCGCGTACGTCCGCGTCGAGCCGGTGGCGGGCGGGCCGGGTGAGGATCCGGGGCCGCCCCTCGGCGACCAGCCCGACCGGTCCGACATCGGGGGAGCGGAAGGCGACGGGACTGGTGGTGTGCGTCTTGCGTACCCACCGCGCCGCGTGGATCTCGTCGCCGAGCACGACCAGGCAGCCCGTCCGCCGGGCGGCCGGGGCGGCGGCGACCGTCACCGCCGCCAGCAGGTTCGCCGGGCCGTCCGCGCCGGCCAGCGTCGGGTTGCGCATCGCCCCGGTGACCACCAGCGGCGCGTCGTACGGCCACAGCAGGTCCAGCGCGAACGCCGTCTCCTCGATCGTGTCCGTACCCTGGGTCACCACGACGCCGTCGGCGCCGTCGTCCACGGCCCGGCGGGCGGCCGTGACGAGGGCGGTCAGGTCGTCGAAGCCGAGCGAGGCGCCCGGCAGCCGGCGGAAGTCGTGCACCCGGACGGTGACCCCGGTACCGGCCAGCCCCGGTACGGCCGCGACCAGGTCGGCGGCGGTCAGGGTCGGCACCACGCCGCTGCCCGGACCGCCGGTCATGGCGATCGTGCCGCCGAGCGAGAACACCGTCACGCGACGCCCCGCGGGCGGGGGATCAGCGTACGGCGGCACGGCGCACCGCGTTGCGCACCACCCGGTCGGTGTCGCCGCCGAGCGGGGTCGGCAGCGCGTCCGGCGTGAACCACCCGAGCGCGTGGGACTCGTCGCTCACCTGCTCGGCCGCGTCCGGCGGCGCGTAGACCGCGAAGATCACGTCGTGGTGGTCGAGCCGCCGACCCGCGCAGTTGACCACCTGGTGGATGTCCACGTCCACCGGCACCGGATCCACCACGAGCCCGGCGATGCCGCTCTCCTCGGTCGCCTCCCGCAACGCGGCGGCGGCGAGTGACGGGTCACCGGCCTCCAGATGCCCACCCAGCTGCACCCAGACGTCGAACTTGCCGTGCAGGCACAGCAGCACCCGCTGCCGGTCGTGGGAGAAGATGATCACGCTCGCGGTCACGTGGGCGCCGTCGTGCCCCCGCCACATCACCTCGGGCCCGCGTTCCAGCAGCTTCGTCGTCAGCCGCCAGTCGTCCTCGCCGTCCGGCGTCGGCGTCCAGTCCCGCAGGGTCTCCAGGGCGTCGAGGTGCAGCACACTCACCGGCCCACCCTAGTCGGTCCGGCCGGTCGTACCCCTCACCCGAGTGCCAGGGTGACCGCGAGCGCGACCATGAGGACGGCGACGGCGCCGTCGAGGACCCGCCACGCCGCCGGCCGGGCCAGCACCGGGGCGAGCCGGCCGGCGGCGAAGCCCAGTGCGGTGAACCAGGTCAGGCTGGCCAGCACCGCGCCACCGCCGAACCACCACGGATGCGGATGCTGCCGCGAGATCGAGCCGAGCAGCAGCACCGTGTCGAGGTACACGTGCGGGTTGAGATAGGTGAAGGCGAGGCAGGTCAGCAGGGTGGCGCGCAGCGTGGTCGCCGGCCGTTCGGTCGGCGTCAGGGCGCCGGGCCGGATCGCCCGCCGGGCGGCGAGTGCCGCGTAGCCGAGCAGGAACGCGACGCCGCCGAAGCGGACGGCGGCCAGGACGGTGGGCCGGTCGGCGATCGCGGCGCCGAGGCCGGCGATGCCGGCGGCGATGAGGGCCGCGTCGGAGACGGCGCAGGTCAACACCACCGGCAGTACGTGTTCACGGCGCAGCCCCTGCCGGAGCACGAACGCGTTCTGGGCACCGATGGCCATGATGAGGGCGACGGAGACGGTGAAGCCGGCGACGGTCGAAGCGAGCACCCCGACGACGTTAGGAGCCGGCGCCTCTTCACTCCAGCTAAAGATTTTCAGGCACCATTAGAATCGCTAATCATGGCGCTCGACCCGGTGCAGCTCACCACCTTCCACGCGGTGGTCAACGACGGCAGCTTCGAGGCAGCCGCCCGCTCGCTGCACGTCACACCCTCCGCCGTCAGCCAACGGATCAAGGCTCTGGAGCAGACGGTCGGCCAGGTCCTGGTCCGGCGCGGCAAGCCGTGCGAGCCGACCGAGGCGGGCACCGCGCTGGTCCGCCTCGCCGGCCAGATCGCCCTGTTGGAAGGCGAGGCGCTCGACGCGGCACGCGGCCCGGTCGGCGGCGGGAGTGCCCGGACCCGGGTGGCGGTGGTGGTCAACGCCGACTCCCTGGCCACCTGGTTCCTGCCGGCCCTGGCGGGCCTGCCGGCCGGGGCCACTCTCGCCTTCGACATCCACCAGGACGACCAGGATCACACCGCCGACATCCTGCGGGCCGGAACGGCCATGGCGGCCGTCACCGCCCAGCGGGTGCCGGTGCAGGGCTGCCGGGTCGAGCGGCTCGGCGCGATGCGATACCTGGCGATGGCCGCACCCGCCCTGTGGCGGGCGCACTTCACCGGCCGGGACGTCCGCGCGGGGTTCGGGACCGCGCCGATGATCGTGCTGAACCGAAAGGACCGGCTCCAGCACCGGTTCCTCGGCACCCTGGCCGGACGCGTGCCCGACCCGCCGATCCACTACGTGCCGGCCGCGGCGGCGTTCGTCGAGGCGATCCGGCTCGGGATGGGCTGGGGGCTGGTGCCCGAGCAGATCGCCGCCGCCGACATCGCGGCCGGGCGCTGCGTCGAACTCACCCCGGGCCGCCACCTCGACGTACCGCTCTACTGGCAGTACTGGCGGCTGGAGTCGACCGTTCTCGCGGCCCTGACCGACGCCGTACGCGGCGCGGCGGCGACCGCCCTGCGCTGACGTCCGACCGGGTACGGGCGTGGGGCGGACGGGCAGTCCCCGTACGCTGGATCGATGACCGTCGCCCAGGAGACGCCGCCCCGGGTCGTGGTCGTCGTCGGCTATCCCGGCGCCGAACTGCTGGACATGGCCTGCCTCACCACGACCTTCGACTACGCCAACCGGGGCGCCACACCGCCCTACCAGGTCGTGGTCGCCTCGCCGGCGGGCCGGCCGATCACCTGTCAGTCCGGGCTCACCCTGGGCGCGCAGGCCGCCGTCGAACGACTGCGCGGCCCGATCGACACCATGATCATTTCAGGGGGCGAGGGGCATCTGGCGGCCGCGGACAATCCGCGACTCGTCGCCCACGTCCGGCGGCTGGCCCGCGAGACCCGCCGGGTCGCCTCGGTCTGCACCGGCTCGTCCGTACTGGCCGCCGCCGGCCTGCTCGACGGTCGCCGCGTCACCACCCACTGGTTGTTCGCCGACCAGCTCGCCACCCTGCACCCCGCCGTACGGGTCGACCCGACCCCGATCTGGATCCGCGACGGCGACGTGACCACCGCCGCCGGGGTCACCAGCGCACTCGACCTCGCGCTGGCCTTCGTCGAGGAGGACAACGGGCCGGAACTGGCCCGCCACATCGCCCGCGCCCTCGTGACGTATCTGCAGCGACCCGGCAACCAGGCGCAGATGAGCATGTTCGTCGCCGCGCCGGCCCCCGACGACGCCGTGGTCCGCGACCTGGTCGCGGCGATCCGGGACGCGCCCGGCGCCGATCACGGCCTCGCCGTGCTCGCCGACCGGGCCGCGGTCAGCGAGCGGCACCTCACCCGGCTGTTCGTCGCCCACACCGGGCAGACCCCGGCCCGCTACGTACGCGGGGTGCGGACCGAGGCCGCCGCCCAGTTGCTCGTCTCGAGCCGGCTGCCGCTGGACCGCATCGCGGTCCGCTGTGGATTCACCTCCGCCGAGGCGCTCCGCCAGGCCTTCGTCGACCGGTACGGCGTCACCCCGTCCCGCTACCGCGCCGCCTACAGCACCACCTCCCTCGGCCGTGGTGCCCCGGCCGGGGGAGGCGCAGCCGTTGCTGGTTCAGCCGTCCATGCTTCAGCCGATCGCGGCGAGCACCAGGAAACCGATCCCCAGCGGTACGTCCAGCAGGACGCAGAACTCCGCCAGTGACCGTGGCACCACCTGGTTGCGCCGGTAGTGGATCACGTCCCAGATCCCGTGTGCGGTCAGCGCCACCCCGGCCAGCACGAGCCCGACGGGCGGGGCGAGATGGAGCGCGGCGACCGCGAGTCCGCCGTACCCCAGCAGGGCCAGGGTCTGGGCGGTCAACGCCGGACGCGGAACCCGGCCGACCAGGCCGACCACGACCAGCACACCGGCGACGACGGCTATGCCGACCCACCAGGGCAGGCCGGCCAGCTCACTGACGACCACCACCACCGAGGCGCCGCCGACACCGGCCCAGGCCACCCAGGGCCGGTCGAAGGCGGCGGCACCGAGATAGCAGAGGGCGGCGACGCTGACAATGGTCGCCAGGGTCTCCCGGTTGGCGCCGTTCGCCAGCACCAGCGTTGCCGCCGCCAGGCCGACCACGCTCGGCCAGCGGTGCGCCAGCGCCGACCAACGGGCGGCGGCCACCCGCGTACCGGCCGGGGCCGCGGAGTTCACAGAGGTATCCATGCCCCGACGGTGCCGGGTGCGGCGACCGCGGGGCGAGCCGGATCCGTCGACAGGTCCGGATTCCTGGGGTACGTGTCCGCGGCGCCGCGATCGGGCGCCCGCACACTAGCCGGCCAGCGCGGCCACGCCCACGATCCCGAAGATGGCGGCGAAGCCGGCCACAGCGGTGACGGTGAAGACGGTGACCGGCCGACGCGCGAGCCACCGCGCAGAGCCGTCCGTGCCACGCCACCGGTGGAGCAGCGGCAGCGGCGATCCGGGCAGCCGGTCCGCCACCGCGACCGTCAGCAGCCAGGTGGCGCCGAGCACCCAGCCGGCGACGACGTCGCTCGGGTAGTGGACGCCGAGATAGACCCGGGACAGACCGACGGCCACCGCGAGCATGCCGGCCGCGACCCAGGCCGTGGCGCGGACGGTGCGGCTGACCGCCACCATCGAGATCAACCAGGCCACCGTGCCCAGGATGACCAGAGCGCTGGCCGAGTGGCCGGACGGGAACGAGAAGCCGCTCTCGACCACCGCCCGGTGCAGCGGGTCGGGACGGTCCCGGGCGATCAGCAGCTTGCTGCCCGCGACGAGCAGCGCGCCGCCACCGCCGGACACCGCGGCCAGCACGACCGGACGCCACGACCGCAGCCGGACCGCCACCGCGACCGCGACCCCGGCGAGCAGGAGGGTGAGCAGCGCCTTGCCGCCGATGTCGGTGACCGCCACGACGACGGCACTGCTCCAGCCCGTACGGCGCTGCGCGACCCACTCGACGACCGGCCGGTCGAAGGCCGTGAAGTCGTCCTCGTCGACGACCGCGTCGAGGATCTCCACGAAGACGGAGACCAGCGCGAGCGCCAGGACCGCCCCGGCGACGAGGACGAACGGACCCGGCGGTACGCGGTCCCGGGCCCACGCCGGGACGTGTCGCGCGAGTTCCATTCCCCGCAGCCGCCGTGCGGCCGGCCGGGCGGCCACCACCGCCGCGAACGCGACCGCCACCGCGACCAGTGCCAGGGCCACACTGGCCACTGTGGTCACACTCATCGCCCACCCCTTGCCAGGCCGGGTGGACCGAAGGTCGCACCATCGACACACCAGGCACGTTATCCCGGTCGTCGGCCGTTTCCGGTGCCTGTTAACCCTCCTTTAGCGTTCCCCGGCGCCGGCGTTAACCCGCCGCCGGTGCCCGGGTACGGCTGTCGCCCCGGACGGCTCGTCGGGGCGCCGAAGAGCGGGACCGACCGGGGGAGGGGAGGCCACAATCGGGTGGGGGAACCGCCCGGCTCCGGGTCGTCGGAACGGGCGTCCGACCGGGAGGGTGCCGCACATGCTGTTCCGTAGCGAGATTCTGGACGGAATTCGGCAGGGCGTCGTCTCGCTGGTGTTCCGGCGCTGGCGTCAGCCCCGGGTCCGGGCCGGCAGCCGGTTGCGGACCGCGATCGGGCTGGTGGAGATCCGCTCGATCGGCCCGGTCGACGAGCGGGAGGTGTCGGACGCCGACGCGCGGCGGGCCGGCTACCCGTCCGCCGACGCGTTGCGCGCCGACCTGCCGCAAAGCGGCGACCTGCGGCTGTTCCGGATCGGGGTCGGCTACGCCGGCCCGGATCCGCGTGCGGCGCTGCGCGAACAGGATCAGCTCGGCGCGCCGGAGTTGGCGGCGCTCACCGAACGGCTGGCCCGGTTCGACCGGGCCGGGCCGCGCGGCGCGTGGACCGCGACGGTGCTGCGGATCATCGCGGAACACCCGGCCCGGCGGGCCGCCGAACTGGCCGAACTGGCCGGCTATCCGGCCACCGAGGTCTTCAAGCGCGACGTCCGCAAGCTGAAGGAACTCGGCCTGACCGAGAGCCTCGAGACCGGCTACCGGCTCTCGCCGCGTGGCCGGGCGGTCGTCGACCGGCTCGACTGACTGTGAGCATGGCGGGGTCGGTTCAGCAGTGCTGAGCTGATGCGGGTGGTAGTGGGCGTGACCCTTCGCCTGACTGGCCTCGTGTCTTGGGCGGGACTTGTCCGCCCGCTACCGCCGGCACCGGCCCGGCGGGGAGACGTGTCGAAGCCCACCCCAGCCACCTGACGCACTACAGGAGCGTCCCGCCCGGCTCTCGGCCGCCGCACCGGCCCGGTCCACCCGCCGACCCGATACCACTGTCACGCCCCACAGCGGATTCGCTGTGCGTACGCCGAATTCGCTGTGGACCCCCAACACCTTTGGGGTCCTTCCCGGCAAACCCTCAGGCCACCCGTGATCATCAGCTGCCCAGCAGCTCGACACGCCGTACGGACAACGGCGGAACAACTGACGATCATCACGCACCGCCACCCCACGAAGGGCGCGCGGGGGTGGCGGCCGGTCGACGCACCATAGGAGCGTCCGTGCGCACGGAGGGGTCGGTTCCTCACTGGTGAGCTGGTGCCTGATCAGAAGCTTGACCGGCCCGCCTGGAGGCCGGATACCACTGTCCCGCCCCACAGCGCGAATTCACTGTGTGCACGCCGAATTCGCTGTGGACCGCGACACCACCTCAGGGTCCTTCCTCGGCAAACCGTCGGGGCACCTGTGATCATCTGCTGCCCGGCGGCTCGACACGCCGTACGGACAACAGGGGAACAACTGACGATCACCACGCACCGCCACGTCGCGAAGGGCACGGCGGCGGCCGGTTGACGCACCGTTAGAAGCGTCCGTGGGCATGGCGGGGGCGGAAGGGGCGGCCGGCTATCCGGCGGGTCGCGGTGTGGGCTTCTCCCGGTCGGCGGGCGGGGATTCCGGCTCGGTGACCGGCAGTTCACGCATGGTCCGGAGCGGGGAGAGCAGTGTCGACAGGAAGGCCGCCGTCATCCCGGCGGCGCCGATCCACAGCACCGCCTCCGCCCCGAGGAGAGTGCCGAGGGCGCCACCGAGCAGCCCGGCCAGCGGCATGCTGCCCCACATGACGAAGCGGAAGGTCGCGTTCATCCGGCCCAGCAGCCGGTCGGGTGTGACGGACTGCTGGAGGCCGGCCTGGGCGACGAGGCGGATCACGCCGCCGGTCGACAGCAGCATCAGGCCGAACACCGCCAGGTAGAGGCGCCAGCCCGGTTCGGCCAGCGGCATCAGGGCGGCCGGTGGGGCCGTACACAGGGGTGCCATCCAGATGACGGGGCCGGTTCCGATCCGGGCGACCACCCGCCGGGCGACCAGGGCGCCGGTCAGGCCGCCGCACGCCATCGTCGACAGCACCAGTCCGATGCCGAAGGACCCGAGACCCACCTCCCGGGACAGGAACACCAGCAGCATGGTCTGGTATGTGACCAGGAAGAGGCTGAACATCCCGTCCGCCACGACGACCGGCCGCAGCAGCGGGTTGCCGAGCACGAACGACAGGCCCTCCCTGACCTCGCGCAGCAGGTGCCTCGACGGGTCGGCCCGGCGTCGGGTCTCCCGCTTGCGGATCCGGGCGACCAGCAGGCCGGAGAACGCCATCCCCACGGAGCTTGCCAGCAGGGTCAACGGCGCGCCGAGCCAGGCCACGAGCGGACCGGCCAGTCCCGGGCCGCTGATGCTGACCGCCGAACGCACCGACGCGACTTTGGCGTTGGCCTCCACGAGATTGTCCCGGCCCACCAGGTACGGCAGGTAGCTGACGTACGCGACGTCGAAGAACACCGTGAACAGGCCGTGTGCCAGGGCGACCGCGTACAGCAGCCAGATGGTCAGGGCGTCGGCCCACCAGAGCACCGGAATCAGCGCCAGCAGTACGGCGCGGGCCAGGTCCGTGTTGATCAGTACGGAGCGCTTCCGCCACCGGTCGACCCAGGCGCCGGCGGGCAGGCCGGCGAGCAGCGACCCGGCCGTCGTCATGGCGGTAAGCACGCCGACCTCGAACTCGCTCACGTCGAGCGAGACGATGGCGATCAGCGGCAGCGCGAGGAAGACGAACCGGTCCCCGAGCTGGCCGGTCGCGGTCGCGGCGAACAGGTGACGGAAGTCGGGATCACGCAGCAGTCCCGCGCGTGACGGTGGCGGCACACGGTCCCCTGACCACGGTGTCGGTCGAACTTTCCCGTCGGGAGCACTACGCAGACTGCCAGAGGAACCGGCAGCCGTCGACCCCGCCGGATGCGGTCCGGTGTTGCACTTCTCTGGCTAGTTGGGTTAGCTTTCAGGCTATGGAGCCTAGCCGAACTGTCCGGTCCCTGGTGACCGCGCCCCGCGTCCGTCTCGGTGCTCTCGCGTTCGCCGTCGCCGGGGTGCTGTTCGTCCTGTATCCGGCCGTCCGGCCGTGGGCCGACGAGTCGACGGCCGAAGGCGCGACCGCGGCGCTGGGCTCCACCGCCTGGGTCTACTCCCACCTGTTCGCGATGGTTGGCTTCGTGCTGGTGCCGATCGGCCTCCTCGCGTTGTACGGCGTGGTCGCCCGGACCCGGGCCGAGCCGGTGGCCCTCGCGGCGGTCGTCGCCGGCTGGCTCGGTGCCGGGCTGACCCTGCCGTACTACGGCGCCGAGGACTTCGGGCTGCACGCCGTCGGCCGGGCGGCCGCCGACGGAGGAGCGGTCGACGTGCTCGACCTGGCCGAGGCGGTCCGGTTCGGGCCGGTGGCGGTGACGACGTTCGGGATCGGCCTGATCGCCCTCGGTGTCGCCGCGGTGCTCGCGGCCGTGGCGATCTGGCGGTCCGGGGTCCTGCCGCGGGCGGGCGGCCTGCTGTTCGCCGCCGGCTTCGTGCTGTTCCTGCCGCAGTTCTACACCCCGCCGGCCGCCCGGATCGGGCACGGCGTGCTTCTGGGTGCCGGGTGTCTCTGGGTGGCCTGGCTGCTGTGGCGGTCGGCCCGTCGCTGACCGCCGGTTTCCGCCGACGACCTCACCGGGAACGTCCGATCAGGACGGTCGACGCGGCGAAGGGTGACTGTCACCCTTCGCCGCGTCGCTGTGTTCAGCGTCAACCTGCGGGAGTGTCCCGTCGTCGTGACCGGCCGGCCGGTCCGGGGCGACCGTCCGGGTGGTGACTGTTCGGGTGGTGACTGTCGGAACCCGCCGCCCGCGGATGGCTGGCGCGGCGGCGGTCGACTGTGACCGGATGGCGGGTGGCAAACCGCGCCATATACGGAATTATGGCGGCACCCCTCACGGGGAGGGCGTCTGACCTGCGGCGACCGTGCGACGGGTGCGGGACGGCCGCCCGTGCCGGGGCGGTGACGGCCGGGCCGCCCCTCAATCGGTGATCAATAAGCCTGAAACCCAAAACGACGAAATTCGTCATTTCAAAGTGGTCAACTAACGATATCCCCGAGTCTATAGACAAGATCTGGCGTGTCCTCGTAGAGTCGCGGCCATCTCCCGAGCGCACACACCTGGAGTCGACGTTGAACACTGAGCGCGCCGTCCTCGCGCCCAACGAGCTGCATACCGCCGCCACCGTGGTCGACGGGAGCACCGTCATCGAGCTCAGCGACGAGCACCTCGAGCGGATCCGTCGTGGCGGTGTCACGGCCGTCAACCACACCGTCACCCGCCCGTACGTCGACACGGTCACCGCCCTGCGCGAAGTCAACACCTGCCGCCGCTGGATCGACGAACACTCCGACGCCGCACTGCTGGCCCTGACCGTCGACGACATCCACCGGGCCAAGGCCGACGGGCGGGAGGCGATCATCCTCGGCCCGCAGGACACCGAGATGATCGGCGTCGACCTGGACCTGCTCGGCACCTTCTACGACCTGGGCGTACGAGTCCTGCAGCTGACGTACCAGCGGCAGAACCTGCTGGGCGCCGGCTGCGGTGAGAAGACCGACTCCGGGCTGACCGCCCAGGGGCGGACCTTCGTCCGCGCCATGAACGAACTCGGCATCCTGGTCGACGTCTCCCACTGCGGCCAGCGCACCGGCCTCGACGCGATGGACGCCTCCGACCGTCCCGTCGTCGTCACCCACTCGTTCTGCGACGGACTGTCACCGCACATCCGGGCCAAGGACGACGCCTTCCTGCGCCGTCTCGCCGAACAGCGGGGCGTCATCGGGATCACCAGCCTGTCCGGCTTCCTCTACTACCCCGAGGAGCCGCGGCGGCGTCCGGACCTGGCCCGGTTCGTCGAGCACGTGGCCCGTGTCGTCGAGGTGGCGGGTGTCGACCACGTCGCCATCGCGACCGACTACGACGAGACGCTCACCGAAGCCATGCGGGAGCAGCAGATCGTCCTACACCGCACCCTGCTGGGTGACTGGGCCTGGCACGAGCGCCGGGCGGTCGGGATGGACGACGCCGCGCAGTTCCCGAACTTCACCACCGCACTCCTCGACGGCGGATTCGCACCCGACGAAGTCACCAGGATCCTCGGCGGCAACTGGCTGCGGGTCTTCGGTGAAACCTGGAAGCCCGCCACCACCACCACGCTGCAATCTCCACCCGAGCAAGGAGAAAGGCATGAGAGTTCGAACCCTACATAAGGTCCTCGCGGCTGGGGTCGCCGTGGCGGTGCTGGCCGGCTGTTCCGGAGGCGGCGCACCGCCGTCGGCGGACAATGGCGGCACGACCAACGACGGCCTGAGCAGCAACGTCCGCCTCGAGGACGAGAACCCGCCGGCCGGGCAGCCCAAGTCCGGTGGCCGGCTGAACGTCATGATCCGGCTCGACGCCACCGAACTCGATCCGCACCGCATGTCGGAGACCTCGGCGTTCGTCATCAACGAACAGATCTACGAATCGCTGGTCCAGTCGTACCGCGGTGAGATCAGGCCCGCGATCGCCGAATCGTGGGAGCAGAGCCCCGACGGCCTGACCCTGACCTTCAAACTGCGCGACAACGCGTTCTTCCACAGCGGCCGCAAAGTCACCGCGGAAGACGTCAAGTACTCCATCGAGCGCATCAAGGACCCGGCGACCCGGGCCCCGCGGGCCCGCAGCTACGAGTCGATCACGTCGGTGACCGCCCAGGACGAACACACCGCCGTGTTCACCCTGGCCAACCCCAACGCCGCCATCCTCACCCTGCTGTCGACCGCCGCCTCCTCGATCGTCGACCGTACGGTCGTCGACTCGACCGGCCTCAACGGCAGCGTCGACGGCGGCAGCGGCCCGTTCAAGATGGCGGCCCGGGTCACCGGCCAGGCCATCAAGCTCGACAAGCACGACAAGTACTGGGAGCCCGGCGTTCCCTACCTCGACGGCCTCGACTTCACCTTCAACCCCGACGACAACGCGCGCGCCGCGGCCATCCGCAGCGGCACCGTGGACTTCCTGTGGCGGCCGGCCCCGAGTTCATCGACGCGCTCAAGGCCGACGAGGCGCTGAAGTGGTACGGCGGGTCCGGCTCGCTGTCGCTGCACCTGCGGCTCAACACCTCCAAGGCGCCGTACGACGATGTCCGGGTCCGGCAGGCGATCTTCCTCGCCCTCGACCGGCAGGAGATCCTGAACGTCGCCAACTCCGGCTACGGCACCGCCCTCAACGCCGGCTACCTGCCGCCGGACCGCTTCGGCGCGCTCACCCAGCCCGTCTACGGCGGCGCCGACATCGAGAAGGCCAAGGCACTGCTGGCCGAGGCCGGTCACCCCGACGGTTTCGAGGCCACCCTCATGGTCATCGCGACGTCGGCGTTCCAGGTGCGTTCCGCCGAGGTGGAGCAGCAGCAGCTCGCCAAGATCGGGATCAAGGTCACCATCGAGTCGGTCGAGGCCAGCATCGCCGACACCAAGACCAAGTCCGGTGAGTTCGACATGTACCAGTCCGGCTTCGGACTGACCTACGACCCGGACGAGCGGTTCAGTGCCAGCTTCCTCAAGGGCGGCGGCCTGAACTACGGCAACTGGCACGACGCCGAGTACGAGGCGCTGATCGTCCAGGCCCGTTCGGAGCTGGACCGCGAGAAGCGGGCCGCGCTCTACCAGCAGGCCGAAACCATCCTGGCCGACCGCGGCCCGGTGGCGATGACGTTCCTCAACGCCGACTTCGACGTGGTGAAGAAGGACGTCATGGGCTACAAGGGCGACCCCACCCCGACGTACCGCTTCTACCGCCACCTCTGGCTCGACCGCTGACCGGCCCGGCCGGGGGTGCCGAACACCCGGCGGCACCCCCGGCCGGCCCACCGCATCGCCCTCCGCGCCCGCACGACCCTGTCCCACCGCGTCACGGACCCCGGGGGTCCGTGACGCCACCACCGAAAGGCAAACCATGGCGTCTGTTCCGCTGACCGACCGCTACATCATGGCCGCCCGGCTCAAGGGCTACCTGAACAAGCATGCCGACGCCGTCGCACTGCTCACCGAGGCGCTCGAGGCCGAGCCCGGCAATGTACGACTGCTGCGGTTCCGCGGCCACCGGCGCATCTCGACCGGGGACTACACCGGCGCGGTCGCCGACCTGACGGTCGCGGCCGAAGGACTCGCGGACGTCGAGGACGAGTACGAGATGTACCAGCCCGAGGTCGAGAAGGACGTCGTCAGCCTCGTCCTCGGCCGGCCGGAGAACGTCCGCCCGCAGCACCTCGGCGAGCGGCAGGCGGCGGAGAACCCGGCGGAACTCGGCCGCTACAACACCACCCTGCACACCTCGGTCTGGTACCACCTGGGCGTCGCCCAGTACCTGCTCGGTGACTTCGAGGCGTGCCTGCCGTCGTTCCGCGAGGCGGAGCGCAGCTCGCGGCACCAGGAGGGCACCGTCGCCTCGCAGGACTGGCAGTACATGGCGCTGCGCCGGCTCGGCCGGCCGGTGGAGGCCGAGGAGGTGCTGGACCGGTTCCGGCACATCGACCTCGTCGACGAGGACCACTACGTCGGCTACGAGAGCCGGATGCGGCTCTACACCGGCGAACTCACCGCCGACCAGCTGTGGCAGATGGTGGCCGGCGACGACCTGCGCACCGCGACGCAGGGCTACGGCCTGGGCAACTGGTACTACTACCACGGCGACATCGAGAAGGCCCGCGAGACCTTCGACGCGGTGCTGCGTACCGGCGTCGCGCACGCCTTCGCCTACCTGGCCGTCCAGGCCGAATTCTCCCGCAACCCCGATTTCGCCGGCGTGCCGGCGTCCGTGAAGGAGTGATCCAGATGGCCACCATCCGTGTCGAGCTCGGCGCCCGTGACCAGGAGACCCGGGAGGCGATCATCGCCGACCTGACCGACGTGATGGTCAAGTACGGTTCGCCGCGCGAGAGCACCCAGGTCATCCTGTACGAGATCTCGATGGACCTGTGGGCGAAGGGCGGGATTCCCTACAGCAAGCGCGCGGCGGCGGCGCGGGCCGAAGGGACAGCATGAGCGACACCACGCCGGGACCGCACGTACTGATCAGCGAGAACCTGGCCGGGATGCGGCCGGACCTCGTGGCGCGCTACCCGCGGTGCCGGTTCACCGCCGTACCCGACGCCGGGCCGCTGCTTCCCGACTACCTCGACGCCGAGGTGATGCTGCGCAGCTCCATGGGGGAGGAGATGTTCGACGGCATCCTGGCCAACGCGCCGAAGCTGCGCTGGGTGCAGATCACCGCGGCCGGCTTCGACTGGGTCGGCGGCGAACTCTTCCAGCGCCGGCTGGCCGAGGGCCTGCTGTACACCCGCTCGCCGCACTCCTACAACGTGCCGATCGCCGAGTACGTCATCGCGTCCGCGCTGCTGCACGCCCGGGCCTTCCCCGCGTTGCGGGAGGCACAGGACCGGCACGAGTGGGTGCGGCTGGTCGCCCGCGACTTCATCGGCAGCACGATGCTGGTCTTCGGCACCGGCTCGATCGGTGGTGAGGTCGCCTGGCGGGCCCGGGCGCTCGGTGCCCGGGCGATCGGCGTCAACCGCGGCGGCGGCGCCGTCGAGGGCTTCGACCGGGTGGTTCCCGCCGGCGAGGCCCGGACGGTGCTGCCGGAGGCCGACTGGGTGGTGCTGGCGATGCCGCTGACCCCGGAGAACCGCTACTTCTTCGACGCGGAGCACTTCGCGGCGATGAAGGAGTCCGCGGTCCTCATCAACGTGGGCCGGGGTGCGCTGGTCGTCGAGGACGCCCTCGTGGACGCGGTCACCAGCGGCACGATCTCGGGTGCGGTGCTCGACGTCTTCGAGGAGGAGCCGCTGCCGGCCGCCAGCCGGCTGTGGGGACTGCCCCGCACGATGGTCACCCCGCACACGTCGTTCCGGGCCGCGGGCAACATCAACCGGCTGTACGAGGACTTCTGCGCGAACTTCGACCGGTTCCTCGCCGGCGGGCAGCCGGTCGGCGCGATGCGACAGCCCGACCTCGGCTACTGAGCCGCCCACGGTGCCCACCCGCCCCCTCGGCGGGTGGGCACCGCGTCTGCGTCTACCGGCGGCCGAGCAGGTCGCGGGCGGCGGCCAGGATGCCGGTCTCACCCAGGAGTACGTGCTCGGTCGCCGGCCCGAGGGGCACGTAGCTGTCGACGCTGGTGACCCGGCCGACCGTACCGGCGTACCGGGCGTCCACCAGCGCGGTGACGACCGCCTCGGCGACCCCGCCGCTGGCCCGGCCCTCGTCCACGACGAGCGTGTGCGGCACACCCCCGACGGCGTCGAGCAGGCTCTCGGCCGGCAACGGCGACAGCCACTGGAGGTCCACCACCCGGGCGTCGATCCCGTCCCGGCGCAGGGTCTGCGCGACGCGCAGGCTCATCCGTACCCCGTTGCCGTAGGTGACCAGCACCAGGTCGCCGCCGTCGCGTACGGTGCGGACCCGGCCCAACGGCTGTTCCGCCGCCGCCCACCCGTCCGGCGGCAGGTACGGCGCCAGCCAGCCGCCGTCGCCCTCGGCGTGCAGGTCGCGTTCGTGGTAGAGCGCGATCGGTTCGAGGAAGACGCAGACCCGGCCCTCCTGCTCGGCCAGGGCGAGGCACTGCCGCAGCAGGGCCGGCGCGGTGGCCGGATGGGCGGCCACGGCCAGTGCCAGGCCGGGGATGTCGCGCAGTACGGCCACCGAGTTGTCGTTGTGGAAGTGCCCGCCGAACCCCTTCTGGTACGCCAGGCCGGCGATGCGGACCACCATGCCGTTGGAGTACCGGCCGGCCGAGAAGAACCGTAGCGACGCGGCCTCGCCACGCAACTGGTCCTCGGCGTTGTGCAGGTACGCCAGGTACTGGATCTCGGGGATCGGCAGGGCGCCGGTCAGCGCCCCGCCCAGCGCGACGCCGAGGATGGTCTGCTCGTCGAGCAGGGTGTCGAAGACCCGCGCCGCGCCGAACGTCTTCCGTAGCCCGCGGGTGGCCCCGTACACGCCGCCCTTGCGGGCCACGTCCTCGCCGAACACCAGCGCCCGGGGCCAGGTGAGCAGCGCGTCGTGCAGCGCGGCGTTGATCGACTGGCCGAGCGTGAGCGGTGGGCGGGTCTCGGGCGGCTTTCCGCCGAACGCCGACTCCCGGCCGGCGCCGGCGCGGGCCGCGGCGGCACTCACCGCGGCCGGGCGGCGGTCGGTCAGCGGGGCGACGACAGCCCGGGTGCTGTCCAGCCGCTCGACCCGGCCGACCATGGCCCGGGCCTGCGTCATGACCCGTTCCCGGATGGCCTCGTAGCGGGCCAGCGTCGCGGCCGGATCCAGTACGCCCCGGCGGGCCAGCAGGGCCGCCGTGGCCAGGATCGGGTCGCGTGCGTAGTCGGCGAGGATCTCGGCCCGGGTGCGGTACGCCAGTTCGGCGTCGGAGCCGGCGTGGCCCATGAAGCGCACGGTACGCAGGTGCAGCAGCACCGGGCGGCGCTGCCCGCGTACCCGGTGGGCGACCTCGGCGGCGGTGGTCAGCAGCCGGCCCGGTGCCGTGCCGTCGACCGCCACGTACTCGATGCCGGGCAGCATCGACAGGGCGCGGCCGGTCCAGCCGTCGGGCGTCCGGGTGCTGATCCCGATCCCGTTGTCCTCGCAGACCAGCAGCAAGGGCATCGGGATGCCCTGGTGCGCGCACCAGCCGGCGGCGTTCAGCGCGCCGACCGCCGTGGAGTGGTTGGCCGAGGCGTCACCGAAGCTGCACACCACCACGGCGTCGGCGGGGAACCGGTCGGCCGCCGGCCCCGGCCCAGCGCGAACGCCATGCCGACGGCCCGGGGCAGGTGTGAGGAGATGGTCGAGGTCTGCGGCACGATCGCCAGCCCGTGGTGGCCGAACACCTTGTGCCGGCCGCCGGAGATGGGGTCGTGCCGCGACGCGGCGGCGGAGTGCAGCACGTCGGCGATCGGCGTGGTCCCGGGGACCTGGCCGGCCCGGGCGGCGTAGAAGCCGCCGGACCGGTAGTGCAGCAGCGCCGGGTCGGTGGGGCGCAGGGCCAGGGCGACGGCGGCGTTGCTCTCGTGGCCGCTGGAGCCGATCGTGTAGAACCCTTCGCCGCGCGCCTGCAGCCAGCGCAGCGCGAGGTCGAGGTGCCGGCTCTCCAGTTGCGCGTCCAGATAGGCCAGCAGCGACCGCTCGTCGGGGCCGGCCGGCCCGTCTTCGAGTGCCGCGGGCAGGGGAGTGCCCGCGGACCATTCGGTGAGGCGGCGGACCAGGTGTTCGTCGACGGACTCCATCGGGTGTGCCCCCGTCCCGGCTAGTGTCCGGTCCGGCTGCGCAGGCGCGGATCCAGCGCGTCGCGGATCGTGTCGCCGAGCAGGTTGAACCCGAGGACGGTGAGCATGATGCAGATGCCGGGCACCAGGGAGGGCCACATCGACATCTCCATGAACGCCTTGCCGGACGACAGCATCGATCCCCACGACGGCTGCGGCGGTTGGACACCGAGCCCGAGATAGCCCAGCGACGCCTCGATCAGGATCGCGTACGCGAGGCTGGTGGTGAACTGCACGGCGATCGGCGCCACCGCGTTCGGCAGGACGTACTTGAAGATGAGGCGGGTGTTGCTCAGCCCGACCGCGCGCCCGGACTCGACGTACGGCTCCTTGACGATCGACATCGCGGTGCCCCGGACGATCCGGGCGAAGCTCGGGATGAAGACGATGATCAGGGCCAGGATGAGGTTCTCGGTGCCGGGCCCGCGGGCGGCGACGACGGCCAGCGCCAGCAGCAGGGTGGGGAACGAGAAGAGCACGTCCATCGCGGGGGTGATCACCCCGTCGAGCCAGCCGCGGAAGAACCCGGCGAGCAGGCCGAGGACGACGCCGATGATCCCGGCGCCGGTGACCACGATCAGACTGACGCTCAGCGAGGTCCGGGCCCCGTACAGGGCCCGGCTGAGCAGGTCGCGGCCGGCCTCGTCGGCGCCGAGCAGGAACGTGCCGCCGGGCGGGGCGAGGCGCTGGTTGGACATCGCGGTGGGGTCGTACGGGGCGATCACCGGGGCCAGGATGGCGGCGAGCGTGATGGTGACGACGAGGAACAGGCCGACGGCGCCGATGCGGTCGCGTACGAGTGCCTGGAGGAGGCGCATCCCGGGCCGTCGACGGACCGGCGGCAGGGGTTGCGCGGAAGCGAGTTCAGTGACCACTGCGGAGCCTCGGATCCAGGTAGACGTAGATGATGTCGACGAGGAGGTTGACCACGACGTAGAAGAAGGCCAGGAAGAGCAGCGTGCCCTGGACCACCGGGTAGTCCCGCTGGGTGATGCCGCGGATCACCATGGTGCCCAGGCCCGGCCAGGAGAAGACCTGCTCGACCACCACGGTGCCGCCGAGCAGGGCGCCGGCCTGGATGCCCAGCACCGTGATCACCGGGATCAGGGAGTTGCGCAGCGCGTGCCGCACGACGACGACGCGTTCGCTGAGGCCCTTGGCCCGGGCGGTGCGCACGTAGTCCTGGTTGAGGACCTCCAGCATGCTGGACCGGGTCATCCGCATGCTGATCGCGGCGAGGCTGGCGCCGAGGGTGACCGCCGGGAGGATGAGGTATTTCAGTTGGGCCAGGCCGCCCTCGCCGCTGCCGGCGCCCTGCGACGGCAGCCAGCCCAGGGTGACCGAGAAGAGATAGACCAGCAGGATGCCGAGCCAGAAGTTCGGCACCGACAGGCCGATCAGCGAGGCCAGCCGGGAGCCGGCGTCCAGCAGGCCGTTGCGCCGGGTGGCGCTCAGCACCCCGAACGGGATCGAGATGAGCACCGAGACCACGAGGGCGGAGACGGCCAGCAGCATGGTGGCGGGCAGCCGCTCCAGGATCTCGTCCAGGACGGGCTGCCCGCTGCGCATGGAGGTGCCGAAATCGCCGTGGAGCAGCCGGCCGAACCAGCTCAGGAACTGCTCGTGGATCGGCATGTCGAGGCCGAAGTACGCGCGCATCTCGGCCTCGAGCTTGGGATCGCTGAAGTCCTGACCCATGATCGAGCTGATGACATTGCCGGGGATCATCCGGATCACGAAGAACGAGATGACCGAGATGCCCAGTAGTACCGGCACGACCGCGAGCAGGCGGGTCAGGATGAGGCGGGCCAAAGGGTCAACTCCAGACTGCGGGGTGAGTATGACCCGCGGTGCTTGGGGACTCAGTTCGGGAGTGTCACCGGCTCGTCCGCGTCGGCGGAGTCGTCGTCGCTGGCGATGTCGCGGGCCCACTCGTGGGCCCGCTTGGCGACCCGCAGGACCATGACGGATCGGATCTCCATCACGCCGCGCAGGTGGCCGAGCCGTTCGGTGGAGAACCGGCGCATGTCTTCGCTGGAGGCGAAGTAGCCGACGGCGATGATGTCGAACTGGCCGGTCACGTGGTAGACGTAGGCCATTTCGGACATCGCCGTCAGGGTTTCGATCAGTTCGTCGGTGGTGCCGGGCGCGCTCTGGATCTGGAACACGGTGTGCACCGGGCGTCCCATGAGGGGCGCGCTCGGGATGGCGGCGAAGTGAAGTTGGCCCTCAGTCACCAACCGGTCGACCCGCCGTCGTACGGAGCCCTCGGACAGCCCCACCTTGGCGGCGAGCGCCACGTTTGTCTGGCGGGCGTCCAGAACCAGTTCCCGGATGATGCTGCGGTCCTTCTCGATCGAGCTTTTCGACGCCATTCCGCCCCGTCTCAGAAATCGCCGTACTTCGACGATTCGGTGAATCTAGACGACGATGATCGGATGTGCAAGACTCCCGGCTGACGAATAACGGCACTCGGCGAACAGAAAACAGAGGTTTCCGATGGCCTTGCTTGAAGTACGGGACCTGCGCACGGAGTTCGGCGCGGGACGCCGGGCGGTCACGGCTGTCGACGGTGTCTCGTTCACTGTGGACGCGGGGGAGATGGTGGCCCTGGTCGGTGAGTCCGGCTGCGGGAAGTCCGCGACCGCTCAATCGATCATGGGACTCATCGTTCCGCCGGTCGGCCGGGTCGCCGGCGGCCAGGTGCTCTTCGAGGGCCGCGACCTGCTCCGGATGCGCCCGCGCGAGCTACGGGCGGTGCGGGGCAGCGGCATCGCGATGATCTTCCAGGATCCGATGACCTCACTGAACCCGGTGCTGACGGTGGGCAGACAGCTCACCGAGTCGCTGAACCTGCACCTGGGGCTGCGCGGTGCGGCCGCCCGCGCCCGGGCCGTCGAACTGCTCGACATGGTCCGGATCCCCGCCGCCGCGACCCGCCTGAGTTCCTACCCCCACCAGCTCTCCGGCGGAATGCGCCAGCGGGTGATGATCGCGATGGCCCTGTCGTGCAGACCGCGCCTGATCCTGGCCGACGAGATCACGACCGCGCTCGACGTCACCATCCAGGCCCAGGTCCTCGCCCTGCTGCGTGAACTCGCCGTCGAAACCCGCACCGCCGTCCTGTTCATCACCCACGACCTCGGTGTCGTCGCCGGCATGGCGGAGCGGGTCAACGTCATGTACGCCGGCCAGATCGTGGAGAGCGCCGAGACAGGCGACCTCTTCCGCCGTCCCCAGATGCCGTACACCTGGGGGCTGCTGGGCTCGGTGCCACGACTCGACCAGGCCCGCGGCGGCCGGTTGCGTCCGATCAGCGGCCAGCCCCCGGAGCTGTCGGCGATGCCGTCCGGCTGCCGGTTCGCGCCCCGCTGTGTGCACCGCCGGGACGTCTGCCTCGACTCGCCGCCCGCTCTGACCGCCCCCCGGGAGACGTCCGAACGCGACCAACAGACCAGGTGCTGGGGCATGCAGGACGCGTCCCACGGCGGCTGGCTGTCCACGAAGGACCGCTACGCCGGTCAACTCGTCGAGGAGAAATGATGTCCAAGGCACCGGCCGCCGCCGGCGACACACTGGTCAAGACAGCGCACGACCCCGCCGTGCTCGTCCGGGCCCGCGACCTCACCGTGGACTTCAAGGTCCCGGTACGCGGCGCGCTGCGGCCGGCCCGCCTGCGTGCGGTGTCCGGAGTGGACCTCGACATCCTGCGCGGCGAGATCCTCGGCGTCGTCGGCGAATCCGGCTGTGGCAAGTCCACGACCGGCCGCGCCGTCCTGCAACTGATCAGGCCCAGCGCCGGAAGCGTGACGTTCGACGGCGTCGAACTCACCACCCAGCGCGGCGGCCGCCTGCGCGCCATGCGCCGCCGGATGCAGATGATCTTCCAGGACCCGTTCGCGTCGCTGAACCCGCGGATGTCCATCGGCGAACTCATCGAGGAACCACTGCTCGTCCACTCCGGCGGCTCCGCCGGTGAACGCCGCGCCAGAGCCCTGGAAACCATGGACAAGGTCGGCATCAGCCGCCAGTGGCACGGCCGCTACCCGCACGAGCTCTCCGGCGGACAGCGGCAGCGGGTGGGCATCGCCCGGGCCCTGGTGAGCAGCCCCGAGTTCATCGTCGCCGACGAGCCGGTGTCCGCCCTGGACGTCTCCATCCAGGCCCAGATCGTCAACCTGCTGGAGTCCCTGCAGGAGGACCTCGGGCTGACGATGATGTTCATCGCACACGACCTGGCCGTCGTACGGCACCTCTGTGACCGGATCGCGGTGATGTACCTCGGCACCGTCGTCGAGGTCGCCGACTGCGAGAGCCTCTACACCCGGCCCCGGCACCCGTACACCCAGGCGCTGCTGTCGGCCGTACCGATCCCGGACCCGGACGTCGAACGCGAGCGCGAACAGCGGATCCTCACCGGCGACGTACCCAGCCCGCTCAACCCGCCCACCGGCTGCCGGTTCCGGACCCGCTGCTGGAAGGCCCAGGACGTCTGCGCGGTGACCCCGCCGGTCCTCGCCGACGCGGGCGCCGGTCACCAGGTCGCCTGCCACTTCCCGGAGGACCCCGGCCCGGCCGACCCCGGCAGCCCGGTGAAACCCACCACCGCGACGTCCGCGAACCAGTGACGGTCTCCGCGAACCCGTGACGAGCCCTGCGACACCCTCCCGGAAGGACCGGCCGTGCCCCTCGTGACCCCCGCCGCCCCGTTGGACTACCTGGGCGCCGACGCCCTGGTCGACGACGAGACCCGCGACCTCCAGGCCGCCGTGCGGCACTTCGTCGACGGGCGCATCCGGCCGCACGTCGCCACCTGGTTCGAGGACGGCCGCCTGCCGGCCCGCGACCTCGCCCGCGAACTCGGCGAACTCGGCGTGCTCGGCATGCACCTGACCGGGTACGGCTGCGCGGGCACCAGCGCCACCGCGTACGGCCTCGCCTGCCTGGAACTGGAGGCCGGCGACTCCGGCCTGCGCTCACTGGTCTCCGTACAGGGCTCGCTGGCGATGTACGCGCTGTGGCGGTTCGGCTCCGACGAACACAAGCAGGAATGGCTGCCCGGGATGGCCGCCGGCCGGGCCATCGGCTGCTTCGGACTCACCGAACCGGACTTCGGCTCCGACCCGGCCGGCATGCGTACCCGGGCCCGCCGCGACGGCACCGACTGGATCCTCGACGGCACCAAGATGTGGATCACCAACGGCTCGATCGCCGACGTCGCCGTGGTCTGGGCGCACACCGACGAGGGGATCCGCGGGTTCGTCGTACCCACCGACACCCCCGGCTTCACCGCCCCGGAGATCAAGCGCAAGCTGTCCCTGCGCGCCTCGGTCACCTCCGAACTCGTGCTCGACGACGTACGGCTGCCGGCCGAGGCCGTACTTCCCGGCGTGACCGGCATGGGCGGCCCCCTGTCCTGCCTCAACGAGGCGCGGATGGGCATCGTCTTCGGCGCGCTCGGCGCCGCCCGGGACTGCCTCGAGACGACGATCGCCTACGCCCAGAGCCGGCAGATCTTCGACAAGCCGCTGGCGGCACACCAGATCACCCAGGTCAAGCTGGCCGACATGACCGTGGAACTCGGCAAGGGCCTCCTGCTCGCCCTCCACCTCGGCCGACTGAAGGACGCCGGGGCGCTGGACCACCGGCAGATCAGCCTCGGCAAGCTGAACAGCGTCCGCGAGGCCCTCGCGATCGCCAACACCTGCCGCACGATCCTCGGCGCGGCGGGCATCACGCTCGACTACCCGGTCATGCGGCACGCCGCCAACCTGGAGTCCGTTCTCACCTACGAGGGCACCTCCGAGGTGCACCAACTGATCATCGGACAGACGCTGACCGGGCACGCCGCCTTCCGTTGAGTTGGTTGGCCTCGCCTTCGGGTCGGCTGGCTCGCTCTGGGTTTGCTGGCCTCGGCTCCGCCTCGGCTGGCTCGCTCTGGGTTTGCTGGCCTCGGCTCCGCCTCGGCTGGCTCGCTCCGCTTCGCGCCGCCCTGTGCACCGTCTTCGCCCTGCGGGCATGACGGCTTCGCCGCATGTCCTCGGGCTCCAGACGGTGCGGCGGCGCTCGGTCGACTCGCGACCCTGGTCGCGGTCTACTGCTGTCCGTCGCTTGCTTCGTCGGGGAGTTTCGGTGGGTGGTCGTCACAGCCGACAGCGGCCGCATGCTTCCCGGGTCCCGCGCCTGGTGGCGGCCGGGGGCGCCTGGGTGCCCGGGCGGCTGCGCCGGGGCGTCGTTGGTGATCCCTGTTGTTGATCTGAGCAGGAGGGACCTTATCGATCGTGGGTTAGGTCCCTCCTGCTCAGATCAACAACGGGACTTCGCGCGGCGCCCCCGCCGATGACGGACGTTCGGCGCGTATGACTCTGGGACGGGGAACCCGCGGGACGAGCTGAGCGTGGGAGGGGTTGTTCCGGCCGGAACAACCCCTCCCACGCTCAGCTCGTCAGCGGGCCGGGGCTGTCGGGGCGGGGGCTGGGGCGGGCCAGGGACGGGCCGACCAGATCCCCGGTGACGACACCCGCCCTAGATGAGGCCGTGCGCGAGCATCGCCTCGGCCACCCGCCGGAAGCCGTCGATGTTCGCGCCGGCGACGTAGTTGCCCGGCATGCCGTACTCCTGCGCCGTGGCGTGGCACCGGGCGTGGATGTCCGCCATGATCTCCCGCAGCCGCTGCTCCGAGTGGGCGAACGTCCACGAGTCACGGCTGGCGTTCTGCTGCATCTCCAGCGCGCTGGCGGCCACCCCGCCGGCGTTGGCCGCCTTGCCCGGCGCGAACCGGACGCCGGCCTCGACGAACGCGCGGACCGCGTCCGGGCGGGTCGGCATGTTCGCGCCCTCGGCGACGATGGTGCAGCCGCCCCGGATGAGGGCCGCCGCCTCGGCCGCGCCGATCTCGTTCTGTGTCGCGCAGGGAAGGGCGACCTGGCACGGCACCTCCCACACCGTACGGCCGGCGACGAAGGAGGCGTGCGGCCGCCGCGCCGCGTACGCGTCGATCCGGGCCCGCCGGATCTCCTTCAGCTCCTTCAGCAGGTCGAGGTCGATGCCCTTGTCGTCGCGGACGTAGCCGGACGAGTCCGAACACGCCACGACGGTGCCACCGAGCAGCTGCACCTTCTCGATCGCGTAGATCGCCACGTTGCCCGACCCGGACACCACGACCCGCTTGCCGTCGAAGCTGTCGCCCGCGGCGCGCAGCATCTCCTCGGCGAAGAACACCGTGCCGTACCCGGTCGCCTCCCGGCGTACCTGGGCACCGCCGTAGCTCAGCCCCTTGCCGGTCAACACCCCGGACTCGTACCGGTTGGTGATGCGCTTGTACTGGCCGAACAGATAGCCGATCTCCCGGCCGCCGACGCCGATGTCACCCGCCGGCACGTCGGTGTACTCGCCGATGTGCCGGTACAGCTCGGTCATGAACGACTGGCAGAACCGCATCACCTCACGGTCCGAGCGGCCCTTCGGATCGAAGTCCGAGCCGCCCTTGCCGCCGCCGATCGGCATCCCGGTCAGGGCGTTCTTGAACAGCTGCTCGAACCCGAGGAACTTCACGATGCCCAGGTAGACCGACGGATGGAAGCGCAGGCCGCCCTTGTACGGGCCGAGCGCGCTGTTGAACTCCACCCGGAAGCCGCGGTTGATGTGCACCTCGCCGCGGTCGTCCTCCCACGGCACCCGGAAGATGATCTGCCGCTCCGGTTCGCAGATCCGCTCGATGATCTTCGCGTCGGCGTACTCGGGGTGCCGGGTCAGGGCGGGTACGACACTGTCCAGCACCTCGCGCACCGCCTGGTGGAACTCGGCCTCGCCGGGGTTGCGGCGCACCACGTCGGCGAAGATCGTTTCCAGCCGGTCCTGCGCGGTCATCCCGTTACCTCCCGGGTACGTCACCCCATTTGCCCAGCTCAGACCCTACGACATCCGCGTACCCGGATTTCCGGCCGTGCGGCGACGGGGGCCGTCCGGATTCGTCGCCGTGTCGCGGGCGCACGGACGGGGTGGGATGACTAGACTGTTCGCTCGTACGTCTGTGCTATTCGGGGGGATGGCTGTGCGCGCTGCTGAACCGGTGAACCTTGGTTGGATCTTCCGTCCCGACCGCGCCGACGGTGGTGCGGACCACGCCGGCAAACAGGTCCATTCGGTCGGCCGGACGCTCGACACCGACGGCCGGATCGAGGTGACCCTGACCGACGGTGCCCGGGTCCGCGCCTACCGCCGCGAGATCGTTCCCGGCTGAGCGCGTCGCGGCCTGCCCCTGACACCGGTGACCCGACCTCGGTCGGCCGTCGATAGGGTTCGGGACGTGGTCCAGGTCCATCGGCGCCCCGCTTCATGACGCGCGAGGGCGTCTTCGAGGGACAGCGCGGTCGTCTGACGGCACTTGCCTATCGCATGGTCGGCTCGTGGACCGACGCCGAGGACGTGGTGCAGGACGTCGCGGTCGAGTGGTGGGCCGGCGCGGGCGACGTGGCGAACCCGGGCGGGTGGCTGACGAAGACGACGGTGCGACGGGCGATCGACGCGCTGCGCAGACGTCAACGCGAGTCGGGCTACGTCGGGCCGTGGCTGCCCGAGCCGGTCGTCGTCGACCGGCAGCCGGCGGCCGCGGACCTGGTCGAGGCGCGGGAGACCCTGTCGACGGCATTCCTGCTGATCGCCGAGGCGCTGACCCCGCCGCAGCGGGCGGTCGTGGTCCTGCGGTCGCTCGGCTACCGCCACGACGAGATCGCCGGGTTCCTCGACATCACCCCGGCGGCCGCCCGGCAACACCACACCCGGGCCACGAGGACACTCGACCGGCAGGGGCCACCGACCGGGACCGGCACCGCCGGACGGGACGGCGACGACGCGGTCACGCGGTCGCTGCTGGGGGCGTTCCTGTC
Organism: Polymorphospora rubra; assembly: GCF_018324255.1. GTDB lineage: Bacteria > Actinomycetota > Actinomycetes > Mycobacteriales > Micromonosporaceae > Polymorphospora > Polymorphospora rubra. The sequence goes on along the minus strand of NZ_AP023359.1, from coordinate 8,090,157 downwards.
GGCGGCCCGCGACGGTGATCTCGAGGCGCTCGTCGCGCTGCTGCACGACGACGTCGTCGCGTACAACGACGGGGGCGGCCGGACCCGTGCGGCCCTCAACCCGCTGTTCGGTCCGGCGAAGGTGGCCCGGTTCGTCGTCGGGGTGAGCGGGACGTACGCCCGGCGTGCCGTGCGGCTGGTCACCGTCAACGGCACGCCGGGCGCGATCGTCACCCTGGGCGGTACCGCCCACGTCATCTCGCTGCAGGTGCGGGACGGCCGGATCTACCGGATCTTCGACGTGTCCAACCCGGACAAGCACGGCACCGTCCCGGGCCCGGTCGCGCCGGATCCGGCGGCCGGCTAGCCGGCCAGGGGCGGCGGGGCCGCGTGCGTGCTCACGGCGACGCGGTTCCACACGTTGATCGTCCCGATCGCGAGCAACAGATCGGACAGTTCCCGCTCCGGAAACAGGCGGGCCGCCTCGGCCCAGACGGCGTCGTCGACGCCGGTGGTGATCAGGGTGACCGCCTCGGTCAGGGCCAGCGCCGCCCGCTCCCGCTCGGTGAAGAAGTCGGTTTCCCGCCAGGCGCTGACCGCGTAGATCCTTCGGGTGGGCTGGCCCAGCTTCTCCAGGTCGGTGGCGTGCATGTCGACGCAGAACCCGCAGCCGTTGAGTTGCGAGGCGCGCAGCTTCACGAGGTCGAGCAGGACGTGGTCGAGGTTCTCCCGCACGTACCGGTCCAGGTCCAACACGGCCTGGTAGCCCTGCGGTGCGTGTTGGCTGATGTTCAAGCGTGCCATCGTCGTCCTTCAGCGTTGCCGGCGTCGCCCATGCTGCACGCGGGCGACGGGAGGACGGGATGCCCTCCGCAGGGTTGTCGACGGCGGGGCCGCGGATGTGACAGTGCCGGCGGCCGCCGCCTGGCCGAGGCCGCCGGGAAGGCCGTACCGCCGGTCAACCGGCCGGCGGCCGGTACGTCTCGCGGACGAGGTCGAGCAGGTCGGTGAGGTACGCGGGCGGGTCGTCGTGCCACCACGCGAGCCAGACCGGCAGCGGCCGGGCGTCGCGCAGCGGCCGGTACGCCACCCCCGGTCGGGGATTCTGGTTGGCGGTCGCCTCGGAGGTGACCCCGACGGCCTGTCCGGCGGCGATCAGGGTGAGCCACTCGTCCACGCTGTGCGTGATCCGGATGGCGGTCGGCGCGGCGTCGGCCGGCCACATGTCCGGCGTGGTCGTCCCGGTCCGGTCGTCGATCGCCACCGGGTACCGGGCCAGGTCCGCGAGCCGCACCGCCCGGCGCCGGGCCAGCCGGTTGTCGGTGGCCACGGCGGCGTAGCGGGCCTCGACGCCGACCTGGGCGGTGTCGAAGCGCGGGTCGTGCAGCGGCCGGCGGACCACCGCCACGTCCACGGCGCCTTCGGCGAGCCCCGCGCTCGCGGTGGCGGACTGGATGAACACCAGCGGCAGCCGCGGATGCGTCGCCGCCCACGCCCGCTGCAGCCGCCGGGTGTGCCTGCCCAGTGCCGCCCACGCGTACCCGACCCGCAGTTCGGTGCGGGACTGCTCGACGACGCGGTGCAGCGCGGCGACCTCGTCGAGCACGCTGCGGGCCCGCGCCAGGACCCGCACACCGGTGGCGGTGAGCGCGACGTGGCCCCGTTGGCCGGCGGGCTGGCGACGATGGTCGCCAGCGCGACCAGCACGCAGGTCGGTGCCGCCGTCGGTGCGCACGCGTTCGCCACCGTCGGCCCGGCCGGTGTCGTCGCCGTCCGGCAGCTCGTCGCGGCCGCCGTCCTGCTGCCGGCCGTCCGCCCGGACCTGCGTCGTTTCACCTGGCCCCAGTGGTGGCCGACGCTGCTGCTCGGAGTCGTCTTCGCCACGATGAACCTGAGCCTCTACACCGCGGTCGACCGGATCGGACTCGGCCTGGCCGTCACCCTCGAGTTCCTCGGCCCGCTCGCGGTGGCGCTGGCCGGTTCCCGTACCCGGCTCGACCTGGCCTGCGCGGCGGGCGCCGCCGTCGGTGTGTACGTCCTGGTCCTGCCCGGCCCTGCCAGCGACTGTCCCGGCATCGGACTCGGCCTGCTGGCGGGCGCGTGCTGGGCGGCGTACATCCTGCTCAACCGCCTGCTCGGAGCCCGGCTGCCCGGCCTGCAGGCACCCGCCGCGGCCACCGCCGTGTCGGCGCTGGCCTGCCTGCCGGTCGCCGTCGCCCTGCTCGTCCAGGGCCGGCTGCACGGCGGTGGCCTCCTGTTCGCGGCGGTGGCCGGCCTGCTCAGTTCGGTCGTGCCGTACGCCGCCGACCTGGTCGCGCTGCGCCGGGTACCCGCCCGCCTCTTCGGCGTGGTGATGAGCATCCACCCGGTCCTGGCCGCGCTCGCCGGCCTGGTGTTGCTGGGGCAGGTGCTGAGCCCGCACGAGTGGGCCGGCATCGCGATCGTCGTCACCGTCAACGCCTTCGCCGTCGCCCGCGCCCGCCGCGACGGGGGAGCGCTTACCTGACGGCCAGGTGCCGGATCCGACGATCTACGCTCACCGGATGCGGATCCTGGTCTACAGCCGGACGACGGGCTTCCGGCACGAGTCGATCCCGGCCGGGGTGGCGGCCCTGACTGCGCTCGGCCGCGGGCACGGGTTCGAGGTCGTCGCGACCGAGGACCCGGCCGTCCTGACCCCGGACGAACTCGCCGGCTTCGCCGCGGTGACGTTCCTGAGCACCAGCGGGACGATCTCCGACGACCCGGCCGCCCGGGCGGCGCTGGAGGGCTACGTGCGGGCCGGCGGCGGCTACGTCGGCATCCACGGCGCGTCGACCACCGAGTACGACTGGCCGTTCTACGGTGCCCTGGTGGGCGCCTGGTTCGACCAGCATCCGGCGGTGCAGCCGGGCCGGATCGTCGTGGCGGACCACGACCATCCGGCCACCGCACACCTGCCCGCCGTCTGGGAGCGCACCGACGAGTGGTACGACTTTCGCACCAACCCGCGCCCGTCGGTGCGGGTGCTGCTGCGGGTCGACGAGACGTCGTACGAGGGCGGCCGGATGGGTGCCGACCACCCGATCGCCTGGTGCCACGAGAACCTCGGCGGCCGGTCGTTCTACACCGCGGTCGGGCACACCGTCGAGTCGTACGAGGAACCGGCCGTGCTGGCCCACCTGCTCGGCGGGATCCGGTACGCCACCGGCGGCTAGCTCCACCCCCCGTCAGACCGGCTGCGCCCGGTGGCGGGTTCCGGAGCGTGGGGCAAGCCGGCGTCAGGCCGGTACGGGCCCGGTGGTGACCGCGCGCAGGTGCGCGGTCGAGGACTCCCGCACCCGGATCCCGACCGGCAGCGTCACGTGCCGGGGTGCCGGCTCGGCGGTGCCGGTGAGCCGGCTGTGCAGCAGCCCGACGGCCTGCCGGCCCATCTCCCGCGACGGCAGGACGGCGGCGACGGCGGTCAGCGGCAGCAGGTCGAACGGCCCGGCGGTGTCCATCCCGGCGAGGTCGACCTCGTCGGGGACCCCGACACCCAGGGCGAGCAGGTCGGTGACGGCGGTGGCGAGCGCGAAGCCGTTGGCGCACAACAGCACGGTCGGCCGGTCGGGCCCATCCAGCATGGACGTCAACACCGCCCGGCGGCGGGTCTCGGGCAGGTAGAGGTAGGACCGCAGGGTGGTCAGCGCGGGCAGCACCGGCAGGCCGTGCTCGCGCAGGGCGTGCTTGTGGCCGCTGAGCCGGTCGCGCACGCTGGTGGTCTCGGTCTCGCTCCACAGTGTCCCGATGCGGGCGTGGCCGCGCGCGATCAGTTCGGTGGTGAGGGCGTGGCCGGCCAGGAAGTTGTCGGCGAACACCGCGTCGGTGGGCAGTTCGTCGCTGTAGCGGTCGACCATCACGATCGGCACGCCGCGCCGGTGCACCTCGTCGAGGGCGGTGGGATCGGACCGGCCGTCGCAGGGGTAGAGCACCACCCCGTCGGCGCCTGCCGCGACCGCCTGCCGCAGCGCCTCGGCCTCGCCCGCCGGGGTGCCGCCGGAGTCGGCGAGCACCAGCCGGTAGCCGATCTCGCCGCAGGCCGTCTGGATGCCGGCCAGGACGTCGGCGACGTGCGGGCCGGGCAGGCCGTGCAGGACGCAGAAGACCGTGCCGGGGCCGGGGGTGGGTGCGGCGGGTGTCTCGGCGGTCCGCGGCGCGGCCCGGTCGGCGACGAAGGTGCCCCGACCCGGCTGGCGGACGACGAGTCCCTCGGCGACGAGTTCGTTGAGTGCCCGTACGGCGGTCGTGGTGCTGACGCCGAATCGCTCGCAGACGTCGCGTTCGGTGGTGAAGAACGCGCCCGGTTCGTAGTCACCCTGCAACAGGGTGGCGCGAAGGTCGCGCTGGACCTTCCGGTAGAGGGGCGACCGCCCGTCGCCGTCACTGCTCATGATCAGAGATTACCACATTAATATAAGTGCGAGACGGTCGTATTGCGGACATATGACGTAGACCGAGCATTGAGGCACCTGCATTAACATGGTAGAAACAGCCTCCTGCACATCCCTGATCCTGGAGGCTGACGTGACCATGGAAAGCGGATACCGTCGCCGGCTCGTGCTCGGCCTGGCGGCGGCACTGGCCGCCGGCGGCCTGACCGCCTGCGGCGGCGACGACGCCGACGGCGGTTCCGACGGAAAGACGAAGATCTCGGTCATGGGGCTGCCGCCCACCACCCAGGCCGCCAACCGCGCCGCCTTCGAGGAGCGGGTACGGGAGTTCGAGGCGGCCAACCCCGACATCGACGTCGAACCGGTCGAATACAAGTGGGAGACCACGACGTTCCAGGCCAAGCTCGCCGGTGGCACCGCCGAGACGGTCTTCCTGGTGCCGTTCACCGAACCCGGCAGCCTGATCGAGCGCCGCCAGGTGGCCGACCTGTCGGCCGAGGTCGGCGAACTGCCGGTCGTCCAGAAGATCAACCCCAAGATCCTCGACTTCGTCCGGGTCGACGGGAAGACGTACGGGATCCCGATCAAGTCGTACACGCTGGGGTTGATCATCAACCGGGACGCGTTCGTCAAGGCCGGCCTCGACCCGGACCGGCCGCCGACCACCTGGGACGAGGTACGCACCACCGCCCAACGGCTCAAGGGCCACGTCGACGTGCCGTACGCGCAACTGACCACCAAGAACGGCGGCGGCTGGCACCTCACCGCGATGACCTACTCGCTGGGCGGGACCATGCAGCAGGAGAAGGACGGCAAGTGGGTCGCCGCCTTCAACGCCGCACCCGCCACCGCCGCCCTCGACCTGCTCAAGACGATGCGCTGGCAGGACCGGACGATGGGGGACAAGCCGCTGCTCAGCAGCGAGGACGCCACCCGCGACTTCGCCGCCGGCAAGATCGGCATGATGATCAACGGGTCCGAGGTGTTCAACCAGTACCTCACCGTCTACAAGGCCGACCCGTCGACCTTCGGCATCGGCGCCCTGCCCCAGGGTGGCGGCAACCAGACGCTCATGGGCGGCACGGTCGCGATGATGAACCCGAAGGCCACCGCCGCCCAGCGCCGCGCCGGCCTGAAGTGGATCGACTTCTACTACCTGCGGGTGCTGCACGACCCCGCCGCCGCCGGCACCGACGCCGCCGGCCGCAAGGCCGACAACCTGCCGGTCGGCACCCCGCTCGTGCCGATGTTCGACGCGGCCACCACCGCCGCCGTCGACGCCGAGGTGGCCAAGCACGCCAACTTCCCGCTCGCCCACGCCGGGCCGTACATCGCCGGCAACGGCACCCTCGGCTTCCAGGTCGAACCACCGGTCGCCGCCCAGGAGGTGTACGCCGCACTCGACCCGGTCGTGCAGGCCGTCCTCTCCCGCGACGACGCCGACATCCCCGACCTGCTCGGCAAGGCCGAGAAGACCGTCGCCGCCGCGCTTGCCCGGGCCCAGTGAGCCCTGCGCCGTGAGCCGACGCCACAACCCGTCCCGGGCAGCGCAGACCCTGCTGTTCTTCCTGCCCGGGGCGGCCGTCTTCGCCTACTTCGGCTGGTGGCCGATCCTGCGCAGCGTCCTGCTGAGCCTCCAGGACACCAACCTGGTCGACCCCGCCCGATGGGTCGGGCTGGAGAACTTCAGCCGCGTCCTGGCCGACCCGCTCCTTGCCACCAGCGCCCGCAACACGCTGTGGTTCGTGGCGCTCTCCCTGCTCATCGGCTTCCCGCTGCCGCTGCTGGTGGCGACCGCCATCGCCGAGGTACGCCGCTTCGGCGGCCTCTACCGGCTCCTGGTCTACCTGCCGGTCGCCGTACCCCCGGTGGTGGCGGTGCTGCTGTGGAAGTGGTTCTACGACCCGGCCGACGGGTTGTTCAACACGCTCCTCGGACTGGTCGGGCTCGGCCCGTACCCGTGGTTGCAGTCGAGCACGTGGGCGATGCCCAGCCTGGTGCTCGAGGCGACCTGGGCCGGCGCCGGCAGCGCGATCCTGATCTACCTCGCCGCGCTGACCGGAGTCTCGCCCGAGCTGTACGACGCCGCCGAGGTCGACGGTGCGTCGGTCCTGCGCCGGTTCTGGCACGTCACGCTGCCGCAGATGCGCGGCGTCATCCTGATCCTGCTGCTGTTGCAGGTGATCGGCGGGATGCAGGTCTTCACCGAGCCGTTCGTGATGACCGACGGCGGTCCGGAGGACTCCACCGTCACCGTCCTGCTGCTGATCTTCCGCTACGCGTTCGTCTACGGCGACTACGGCGCCGCGGCGGCGGTCAGCGTCCTGCTCGCCGTGGTGCTGAGCCTGCTCTCCGCCGCCTACCTGCGGGCCACCCGAGCCTGGAGCACCACATGACCCTGCTTGCGCAACGCCGACCGACCAAGCGCCGACCGACCGGGCGCCGACCGGACGAGGCCGCCGCCCGTACCGTCCTGTCCGAGGCCGACCGGCGGCGGCCGGCGACCCGGGCGGCCTTCGTGCCCACCCAGGTCCTGCTGCTGATCGCCACGTTCGTCGCCGGCGCCGGACCGATCCTGTGGCTGGCCAAGGCGGCGATCTCGCCGACCCAGGAGATCCTGCGCGAGCCGCTGCGTCCGTGGCCCGGGCAGCCGAGCTGGGACAACATCCCGCAGGCGTGGACCAGCCTGGACCTCGGGCTGGCCCTGTTCAACACCGTCGTCCTGGTCGCCGGCTCCTGCCTGGTCCAGCTCGTCGTCGCCACCACCCTCGGGTACGGCTTCTCGGTGCTGCGTCCCCGCTACGGGAAGTTCCTGTACGCGGCGATCCTGGCGACCCTGTTCATCCCGGCCTCGGTCTCCCTCGTGGCGCAGTACCTGACCGTGCTGGAGCTGCCGCTGCTCGGCGTCAGCCTGCTCAACACCCCGTGGGCGGTCTGGCTGCCGGCCGGCGCGCACGCCTTCAACGTGCTGCTGATGCGCCGGTTCTTCGACGGCATCCCGCGGGAGCTGTTCGAGGCCGCCGAGGTCGACGGCGGCGGGCCGTGGACGGTGTTCTGGCGGATCGTGCTGCCGATGTCCCGGCCGATCCTCGCCGTCGTCGGGCTGCTGGCGCTGATGAGTTCCTGGAAGGACTTCCTCTGGCCGATGCTCGTGCTGCCCGACGTCACGAAGCAGCCGATCGCCGCCGTCCTTCCCCGCCTGGCGCAGGTCAGCGAGGAGTCGCTGCTGATGGCCGGGCTCTTCCTGGCGACCCTGCCACCCGTCCTGATCTTCCTCGTCTTCCAACGACACATCGTGCGCGGTGCCGGCTTCGGCGGACTGAAGGGGTAAACCGATGAACCGAGCGACCCGAACCCACCCGCGGCGAGCACTGGTCGTCCTCGCCGCCGCCCTGCTCACCCTGACCCTCGCCCCGCCGGGCCGGGCGGTCGCCGCCGGCACCGTCACCGAGGTGGTGGTCAGCCAGGCCGGCTACAGCGCCGGCGCCTACAAGACCGCGTACGTGCTGGCCACCGGCACGCTCGCCGACCCCACCTTCGAGGTGCTGTCCGGCGGCGCGGTCGTCGGCGGCGGCACCCTCGTCGACGAGGGCGTCACGTGGGACCGGCGCGTCTACAGCGCCGACCTCTCGGCGGTCACCACAGCCGGCACGCAGGTCACCGTCACCAGCAACGGGATCTCGTCGCACCCGTTCCCGATCGCCGCCAACATCTGGACCGGTTACACCGACGAGATGACCGCGTTCTACCGCATCCAGCGGGCCAGCGTGGCGACCGCCGACGCGTACCCGGCCGGCTACAGCAGCGTCGCCCCGTCGGCGAAGGTCTTCCACGCCGCCGGTCACCTCGACGACGCCCGCGCCGAGGACGGCACCAGGTACGACCTCACCGGCGGCTGGTACGACGCCGGCGACTACGGCAAGTACGGCGGAAACCAGTGGGTCGGCGGCGAGATCGCCCTGGCCTACCTGCGGCACGCCGACGCCGCGCAGGTGCGCCAGGACCGGGACGGCAACGGCATCCCGGACCTGATCGACGAGGCCCGCTGGGGCAGCGAATACCTGGTGAAGTTCGCCGACCAGCTCGGTGGCGCGCTCTACAACATCCGCAACCGGGGCGGCTTCGTCCACCCGGAGAAGCTCACCGACAACGTCCCCGGCACCGCCGACGACCGGGTGCTGACCGACCTCAGCGTCGGCGGCTCCGCCAAGGCCGCCGGCACCCTGGCCGCCACCGCCCGCGCCATCCGGCACGCGGTCGCCGCCGGCCACGTCACCGGCGCCGCCGCCACCGATCTCGCCGCGTTCGCCGACACCGCCCGGGCCGCGGCGCTGACCACGTACGGGTACGCGGCGGCGAACCCGGACGGACCCGAGGGCACGTACGTCACCGTCGGCGGCATCCCCAACGCGATGCTCTGGGCCGAGGTGCAGCTCCACCTGCTCACCGGGGAGGCGGGGTACGCCACCGCCGCCGCCGCGAAGATCGCCACGCTGACCTTCGACGACCTGCGCGCCACCAACTACTGGGACCTGCGGCCGATCTCGATGGCCGAGTTCTATCCGGTCGCCGACGCGGCCACCCGGACGCGGATCCAGGCGCTGCTGCGCCAGCAGGCGCAGTTCTTCCTCTCGTCGACCGACGACACCCCGTACGGCGTGCTCAACCAGTTCAAGAACTTCGGCGTCAACGAGCCGCACGCCTCCTACCTCGGTGACATGGTCCGCTACTACGAGCTGTTCGGCGATCCGGCCGTGCTCCGGGCGGTTCTCAAGGGGACGTACTGGATCTTCGGGGCCAACCCGTGGAACATCAGCTGGGTCTCCGGCATCGGCGCCGACCACGTCGACTACCTGCACACCCGCCTCGACGAGGAGGCGTACTCGCGGACCAGTCCCGGCGTCGTGATCCCGGGCGCCATGGTCAGCGGCCCGAACGCCCACGACACCCGCGACCGGCGCAGCGTCAGCCCCTGGTACGCCGACCGTCCCCTGTGGCAGGACGACACCAGCCAGTGGCGCTACAACGAATACAGCATCAGCATCCAGGCCGGCCTGCTCTACACCGTGACGGGGCTGGCGGCGCTGAACGGCGAGCCCACCACCGGCGGCCCGGTCCCGACCCGGATGCCGGTCACCACCCCGGTCATCGGCGACTTCGTCACCGGCTCGGTCACCGTCCTCGCGCAGGGCGAGGGGCCGGTCACCGGCGTACGGCACAACGCCGACGGCACCTGGAAGCCGATGACGTCGACCGACGGGGCGTACCGGGGCACGTTCAGCGTCGACGGGTTCGCTCCGTACACCACGCGGCGGGTCGACGTACGGGCCACCGACGCGGCCGGTCGGGTCACGTACAGCTCCGCCCACTACACGGTGGCGCCACCGCTGCCGGCCCCGGCAACCCGCTGCGCTACGACGACTTCGGCGGCGCCGGCACCTTCGGCGGCACCGGGCAGCACTGGGTGAACTGGTACAACGAGCACGCCGGCACCGGCACCTACGCCCGCACCACCGACGACGGGCGCAGCGTCGGACGGTTCAGCCAGAACCCCAACTCGGCGCAGTCCCGCGCCAAGTTCGAGCCGTGGCACGACACCGTCGACCTCTCCGGATATCGTTATCTGTCGATGACCATGCGTAATCCAGGCTCCCCGGACGCGCGGATGCGGTTCGACATCAACGACGGCACCCGCAACTTCCAGCTGACCGCCGGCTTCGTCGCGGTCCCCGGAACCTGGACCACCTACGAGTTCGACCTCGACGCGCTCGCCGGCCTCGACAAGACCCGGATCCACCCGGTCATCTGGCTCAACCAGGCCGGCGGGCAACCGGGCCAACTGCTGGTCGACGACATCACCGCGGTGAACCGCCCCGGCGGGACCGCACCCACGCTCACCGCGAGCGCGGTCAGTGCGACCACCGGCGGCACCAGCACCGAGTTCACCTTCACCACCACCTACACCGACGCCAACAACCAGGCCCCGTTCACCGTCGACGTCGTCATCGACGGCGTGATCCACGTGATGGCGCCGGTCGACCCGGCCGACACCACCTACACCGACGGTGCCGCGTACCGGTTCACCACCCGACTGGCGGCCGGCCGGCACTCCTACTACTTCCGCACCACCGACACCACGACCAACCCGGTGAAGACGACCACCTGGACCGGCCCGACGGTCGGCTGACCCCGAAGGGAAACCATGACCCCCTCGCCGTCCAGCTCTACAGCGTGCGGGAACCGCTCGCCGCCGACCGGCCGGGCACCCTGCGCCGGCTCGCCGACGCCGGATACCGGGCCGTGGAGCCGTTCGACACCCACGTCGACCCGCACGGGCTACGGGCCGCGCTCGACCCGCTCGGGCTGGCCGTCTGCGCCACCCACGGCGACGTACTCGGACCGGACCGCGACGCGGTCCTCGCCGGCGCGGCCGTGCTCGGCACCGACACCGTCATCCAGCCCATGGCGCCCCCGCAGCGGTTCGCCGACCGGGCCGGGGTCGAGGCGACCGCCCGCGACCTCAACGCCGCCGCCACCCGCGCCGCCGACCACGGACTGCGGCTCGGATACCACAACCACCACTGGGAACTGGCCTCCCGGATCGGCGGCCGGCCGGCCCTGGAGGTCCTCGCCGACCTGCTCGCCCCCGAGGTGCTGCTCGAGGTCGACATCTACTGGGCCGCGACCGGCGGCGCCGACGTACCGGAACTGCTGCGCCGGCTCGGCGACCGGGTCCGCTACCTGCACGTCAAGGACGGACCGGCGACCGAGGCCGGACCGATGACCGCCGTCGGCGCCGGGGTCGTCCCGGTCGCCGCCGCGCTCGCCGCCGCACCGGCGGCCCGGCGGATCGTCGAACTCGACCGCTGCGCGACCGACGTCCTCGACGCGATCGAGGAGAGCCACCGATACCTGACCGCACTGGAGCAGGGAGCACCACGATGACCGGATACGGACCGGTGGGTGTCGCCGTCGTCGGCTGCGGCACCGTCAGCCACCAGTACCTGCCCACCCTGACCACGTCCCCGGACCTGCGGGTCGTCGCCTGCGCCGACCTCGACCTCGACCGGGCCGGCGCCGTCGCCGCCCGGTACGGGGTGCCGCACGCCACCGACGTGCCGACCGCGCTGCACCACCCCGACGTCGAACTCGTCGTCAACCTCACCATCCCGGCCGCGCACGACGCCGTCGCCGGCGCGGCGATCGCCGCCGGCCGGCACGTCTACAACGAGAAGCCGCTGTCCATGGACCGCGAGTCCGGCGGCCGGCTGCTCGCCGCGGCGGCCGACGGCGGGGTACGGGTCGGCGGCGCGCCCGACACGTTCCTCACCGCAGGCACGCAGGCGGCGCTGGCCATGCTCGTCGAGGGGGCCGTCGGCACCCCGCAGACCGCGCTGCTGCTCATGCAGGGCCCCGGACCGGAGTCGTGGCACGAGTCACCGGAGTTCCTCTACCAGCGCGGCGCCGGCCCGCTGTTCGACCTCGGCCCGTACTACCTGACCGCGCTCGCCTCGGCGTTCGGGCCGGCCAGCCGGGTCGCGGCCGCCGGCCGGCGGGCGTTCCCGCACCGGACCATCGGCGCCGGCCCGCGTGCCGGGACCAGCTTCCCGGTCGAGGTGCCCACCCACGTCACCGCACTCGTCGAGTTCGTCGCCGGCCAGGTGGCGACGCTGGTGTTCAGCTTCGACTCGCCGCTGTCCCGCGCCGGCTTCCTGGAGATCACCGGCACCACCGCGACCCTGGCACTGCCCGACCCGAACGGCTACGACGGGCAGCCCCGCCTGCGCCGGGCGACGGACGACGACTGGGTGCCGGTACCGGTTCCCGGCCCCCGGTCGGGCCGGGGCATCGGCGTCGTGGAGATGGCCCAGGCCATCCGGCTCGACCGCCCGCACCGGGCCTCCGGCGAGCAGGCGCTGCACGTGCTCGACCTGATGATGTCGATCGCCGAGGCCGCCGACACCGGCGGGTTCGTCACCGTGAAGAGCAGCTTCACCCCGGCCGCGCCGCTGCCGTCCGGCTGGGATCCGACGGTGGCGACGATGGTGGTCGGCCGGAGCCCGGGGTGACCGGACCGGTCCCGGTCCGGCCGGCGGCGGTCCTGTACGGCGACGACGCCGTCTTCGACCGGCTCTTCGACGACGAGTTGCTGGCCCGGCTCGACACCCTGCTCGCCACCGGCCGGCCCCGGCACCTGACCCGGCTCGACACCGCCCCGGCCCGGGCCCGGCTCGCCGACGCCGAGGTCCTGGTCACCGGCTGGGGCTGCCCGCCGGTCACCGAGGCCGACCTGGCCGCCGCGCCCCGGCTGCGGGCGGTCTTCCACGCCGGCGGCAGCGTGAAGGGGGTCCTGCCGTCCGGGGCGTGGACCCGCGACCTCGTCGTCACGTCCGGGGCCGCGGCCAACGCCGTACCGGTCGCCGAATACACCCTCGCGGCGATCCTCTTCGCCGGCAAACGGGTGCCGGAGTACGCCGCCCGGCAACGCGACCGCCCCGGCGACCCCGGCGTGTACGGCGAACTGCCGGTCCCCGGCAACCACCGGCGGACGGTCGGGGTCGTCGGGCTGTCCCGCACCGGGCGGCGGCTGCTGGACCTGCTGCGCCCGTTCGACCTGCGGGCGTTGGTCGCCGACCCGTACGCCGACCCGGCGGACGCCGCCGCGTACGGCGCCGAACTCGTCGACCTGGAGACCCTGCTCGCCGCCGCCGACGTGGTGACCCTGCACGCCCCGGCGCTGCCGGCGACCCGGCACCTGCTCGACGCGCGGCGGCTGGCCCTGCTGCCCGACGGGGCGACGGTGGTCAACACCGCCCGGGGCAGCCTCGTCGACACCGCGGCCCTGACCCGTGAATGCATCGGCGGGCGGTTGCGGGCCGTCCTCGACGTGACCGACCCCGAGCCGCTGCCGGCCGACTCACCGCTCCACCGGCTGCCGAACGTCCTGCTGACCCCGCACCTGGCCGGCGCGATGGGCGGCGAGACCCGGCGCATCGGCGAGCTCACCGTCGACGAGATCGGCCGGTACGTGCGCGGCGAGGCGTTGCGGCACCGGGTCCACCACGGCGACCTCGCCCGGATCGCCTGACCATCCACGAAGGAGTTCCGTCGTTGTCCACCATCCTCGTCACCGGCGCCGCCGGACGGATCGGCACCCTGCTGCGCCACGCGTTCGCCGGGCGGCACACCGTGCGCTGCCACGACACCGTGGCGCCCGCGCACCGGCTCGCCGGCGAAGAGTGGACCCACGGCGACGTGGCCGACGCCGACAGCCTCGCGGCCGCGGCCGACGGCGTCGACAGCATCGTCCACCTGGCGGCCGACGCCGACCCGAAGGCGCCGTGGGACCGGCTCCACGGACCCAACATCGCCGGCGTCCGGGCGGTGTACGAGACCGCCGTCCGCACCGGTGCCCGGTCGGTCGTCTTCGCCAGTTCGCACCACGCGAGCGGCGGCCACGACCGGGACCGTACGCCCGGCGTCGACGCCACCTGGCCACCGAGGCCCTGCTGCCGCTACGGCGTGACCAAGGTGTTCGGCGAGGCGCTCGGCCGGCACCACGCCGACGTCGACGGCCTCTCCGTGACCTGCCTGCGGATCGGCGACTTCGCCGAGCGACCCGCCGACGAGCTGTCGCTGCGGATCTGGGTCAGCCCGGACGACCTGGTCCGGGCGTTCCGCGCCGCGCTCACCACCGGCCAGCGGTACGGCGTACACCTGATCTCGTCGGCGAACACCCGCTCGCTGTGGCGTACGGCGGACAGCAACCGGCAGCTCGGCTACGCGCCACGCGACGACGCCGAGGTGTACGCGGCCGACGTCGACCCCGACGGCCCGCGCCACCCCTGCTTCCGGCGTCCCGCCGACCCGGCGGCCACACCGGACGGTGCCGACCCGCTGGAGGTGGCCCGGTGACCCTCGACGAGACGCGGGCGCCGTGGCCGGCGCGCGACGGGCTACGGATCACCGCCGTGCGGGCGATCGTCACCGCGCCCGGCGGGCCGCCGCTCGTGGTGGTCCGGGTCGACACCAACGAACCCGGCCTGCACGGCCTCGGCTGCGCCACCTTCACCCAGCGGTACGCCGCCGTCGCCGCCACCATCGAGCAGCACGTGGCCCCGCTGCTGGTCGGCCGCCACCCGGCCGACATCGAGGACCTCCTGCGGATGGTCCACTACTCGTCGTACTGGCGGTCCGGGCCGGTCACCAACAACGCGCTGTCCGGTGTGGACATGGCGCTGTGGGACATCGCCGGCAAGCGGGCCGGGATGCCGGTGTACGAACTGTTCGGCGGCCGGCAGCGGGCGGCGGCCCGGTGCTACCTGCACGCCGGCGGCGCGACCGTCGACGAGACCCTGGCGGCGGCCGAGGCGATCGTCGCCCGCGGCTACGGCCACGTACGTCTGCAGACCGGCCAACCCGGCCTCGGCGCCTACGGCAGCCCCGGCACACCCGGCGGCTACCCCGGCCACCCGTACCCGGACGGCTGGGACGTACAGCACTACCTGCGGACCACCCCGGCGCTGTTCGCCGCCGCCCGCGAACGGTTGGACCCGTCGGTGGAACTGCTGCACGACGTACACAGCCGGCTCACCGTCAAGCAGGCCGTTGTTCTCGCCCGCTCGCTGGAGCCGTACCGGCTGTTCTTCCTCGAGGACCCGGTCGCGCCCGAGGACTACGCCCGGCTGCCCGAGGTACGCGCCGCCGCGCCGGTACCGGTCGCGGCGGGGGAGCAGCTCTCGTCGGTGACCGAGGCGGCCCGGCTGGTGCGGGACGGCGGGGTCGACCTGCTCCGGCTGCACGTGTCCGCGATCGGCGGCGTCACCCCGGCCCGCAAGCTGGTCGCGCTCTGCGAACTCACCGGCGTACGCACCGCCTGGCACGGCCCGGCCGACGTGTCACCGGTCGGCGCCGCCGCGAACATCGCCCTGAGCGTGACCACCGCGGCGTTCGGCATCCTGGAGGCGCACGAGTATCCCGACGCCGTCCACGAGGTGTTCCCCGGCACCCCCGAGGTCCGCGCCGGCTACCTGTTCCCGAGCGACGCCCCCGGGTGGGGCGTCGACCTGGACGAGCGGGCCGCGGACCGCTTCCCGCCGGTCCCGCACCTGCACGAGCGCTGGTCCGCCCGGGTACGCCGCCCCGACGGCGGCATCGAACCCCCGTGAGCACCGGTCAGAGGTTCCGGCTCCGCGGCAGGTCGGTGCCGCAGACGTAGCCCGGCGGCCACGGGCGGGGCGACCGGTCATCGATCCGCGGGGATGGTCGGAACTACTTACGGGCGCGCCGCGACTACTGAGCGGGCGCCGGTGTCTCCGTACCGGCCGCGAGTCTGATCGGAGCACCCCATGTCCCTGACCTCCGCCAGGGCCGCCGAGCCGGCCGAAGCACCGCCGCCGCCCGCCGCGCCGTCCACGTCCGGGGCCGGTCGCCGAACGTACGGGCTGGGTCCGCTGCTGCTGCGGCTGCACTTCTACGCCGGCGTGCTCGTCGCCCCGTTCCTGGTGCTGGCGGCGGTGACCGGACTGGCGTACACGATCACCCCGCAGCTGGACACGGTCATCTACGGCACCGAACTGCGGGCCGAGCCGGCGGGCCGGACCGCGCTGCCGGTGTCGGAGCAGGTCGCCGCCGCCCGGGCCGCCTATCCGGACGGCGCCCTGTCCTACGTGGCCCCGGGCGCGGACGGAACGACCACGCAGGTCGTGTTCACCGCGCCGGAGCTGGGGGAGAACCAGCACAGCGTCTACGTCGACCCGTACACCGCGCAGGTGACGGGTGAGCTGACCACCTGGTTCGGCTACACGCCGGTGCGTACCTGGATCGACGACCTGCACCGCAACCTGCACCTGGGCGCGGTCGGGCGGCACTATTCGGAACTGGCGGCGAGCTGGCTGTGGGTGGTCGCGCTGGGCGGCCTGGCGCTGTGGTGGCGCCGCCAGCGCCGTACCCGGGGCAGGGCGCGCCGGATGCTGCTGCCGGACCTGGCCGCCCGCAAGGGCGTACGCCGGACCCGGGGCTGGCACGCCAGCACCGGCGTCTGGCTGGTGGTCGGTCTGCTGTTCCTGTCCGCGACCGGACTGACCTGGTCCCGGTACGCGGGCGCGAACTTCGGCGCCGGGCTGGACGCACTCGACGCCCGTACCCCGGCGCTGTCCACCGCCCTGACCGGCGCGGGCGGGCCGGCCGCCGGCGGCGGACACCACGGCGGCGCGCCGACGGGTGCGCCGCCGGTCGACCCGACCGCAGTCGACCAGGTGCTGCGGATCGCCCACGCGGACGGGCTGACCGGCCCGCTCGAGGTGACCCCGCCCGCCGACGCCTCGTCGGCGTGGACGGTGGCGGAGGTCGACAACGTGTGGCCGGTGCGCCTGGACCGGGTCGCCGTCGACCCGGTCGCCGGCACGGTCGTCGACCGCAGCGACTTCGCCGACTGGCCGCTGCTGGCGAAGCTGAGCAGCCTGGGCATCAGCGCGCACATGGGCCTGCTGTTCGGCCCGGTCAACCAGATCCTGCTGGCCGCGCTCGCCGTCGGGCTGATCTGCGTGATCTTCTGGGGCTACCGGATGTGGTGGCAGCGCCGGCCCACCCGGGCCGACCGCCGGGCGGTCGTCGGCGCCCCGCCTGTCGCCCGGGGCGCCTGGTGGCAGTTGCCCACCTGGGCGATCGTCGTCGGGCTCCCGGTGGTCTTCCTGCTCGGCTGGGCGCTGCCGCTGTTCGGCATCCCGCTGGCCGCGTTCATCGCGGTCGACCTGGTCGTCGCCGCGTGGCGCCGCCGGCGCGTCAGCGGCGTGCGGTCGGGTTAGGTCGCCGGCGGGCCGGCGGCGTGCGGTCGGGTTAGGTCGCCGGCGCGGACCTTGTCAGGTACGCGGGTCGCGAGCCGGCCCGCGGAGGTCGGCGGCCAGTTCGGTGGCGGTGGCGAGGTCCTTGGCGAGGGAGTCGCGCTCGGCCGGGCTGAGTCGTACGGCCTCGATCTCGGCCAGGAGCGCCGCCGCACCGTCGTGGTCATGGGTTCGCATCCGTAGCTCCGCCAGATACACCAGCGCGGGCAGCCGCTGGGCGGCCGGCGCGTCGGCGTGCCGGGCCAGGCCGGTCTCCAGCATCCGGATCCCGGCGTGCTCGTCGCCGTGGGAGTCGGCCTGGCGGGCGGCTGCGGCCACCACCCGCGCCAGCCGGCCCTCCGAGACGTGCGGCTCGTCGGCATCGTCCTTGTGCCGGCTGATCCGCACCCAGTTCCCGCCGGGGTCGACCACCATGAACCCGCCCGCGGTGCCTTGCATCCGCCGGGGCCGGGTCATTCGTGGAATCCCGGACACCGGGACCTTGCCGAACCGGGCCCGCAGCCCGGCCGCGAACGACGCGTGCAGTGCCTCGGTGTCCGGCACGACCACGATCACGCTCCCCATGGACTGGGCGGGATCGAACTCCGGGACGCCGAAGAAGTGCAGTTCGATCCCGCCGCGGCGGACGGCGGCGTACGGGTTGGGGCGCTCCTGGCGGTAGGTGACGTCGAAGCCGAGGGCCAGGTAGAACGGCAGGACGTCGTCGAGGTGGCGGCAGGGCAGGCAGGGGATGACCGTTTCGCTGCGCATGCGAAACATCGTACGGCGTCCGGAGTATTTGGGCCGCCCCCGATGTCTGCCGTTGTATCGAACGTCGTTCCGAAACTTCCGGAAGTTTTCAGTCGCCTATGAATCACCGAACATATGCCCTGCCTGGCGTGTCGTTATCTCTCCCGAATCCTGATCCACTTTCTGCGTGGATTGAACTACCGGAATTTCTCGGTTAGTCTTTCGGCGATCTGGATTGAGTCACGTCGATTCCGTGACCCCGGGCCGTCCAGGTCGAACCGTTCGCGCGCGGCGAGTGACATCCGGCCGGTGCCTCCGGGCACCCGATCCGGCGATCCACCATGCGGTGGCCACCCATCGGCACAGCCCTCCTGCGCTCCCGTCCCCATCGCAGGCGGGACCTGACGCTCGTCCACATCGTTGCCAGAGAGGTGACAGCTCATGCACAGCAACTCCGAACGGGGCGGCGCGCGCCGCCCGGTCAACAGGCGCGGACTACGCGTCGTGTCCACGGTCGCCGCCGTCGGCGCCCTCGCCGCCGGCATGGCGTTGGTCGTCACGACCTCCGCCAGTGCCGCGACGACGCTGGGCGCCTCCGCCGCGGAGCGCGGGCGCTACTTCGGCGCCGCCGTGGCCGCCAACAAGCTCAGCGACAACACCTACGTGACGATCCTGAACCGGGAGTTCAACTCGGTCACCCCCGAGAACGAGATGAAGATCGACGCGACGGAGCCGCAACAGGGGGTGTTCACGTTCGCCAACGCCGACCGGATCGTCAACCACGCCCGCGGCCGGGGCATGCAGGTCCGTGGCCACACCCTGGCCTGGCACTCCCAGCAGCCGGGCTGGATGCAGAACATGTCGGGCACCGCACTGCGGGCCGCGATGCTCAACCACGTCACCCAGGTCGCCACCCACTACCGGGGACAGATCCACTCCTGGGACGTGGTGAACGAGGCGTTCGCCGACGGCAGCAGCGGCGCCCGCCGCGACTCGAACCTCCAGCGCACCGGCAACGACTGGATCGAGGCCGCGTTCCGGGCCGCGCGGGCCGCCGACCCCGGGGCGAAGCTCTGCTACAACGACTACAACACCGACGACTGGACCCACGCCAAGACCCAGGCGGTCTACAACCTGGTCCGCGACTTCAAGACGCGCGGCGTGCCGATCGACTGCGTCGGTCTGCAGTCGCACTTCAACCCCAACTCGCCCTACCCGGGCAACTACCGGACCACGCTGTCCAGCTTCGCCGCGCTCGGCGTCGACGTACAGATCACCGAACTCGACATCGAGGGGTCCGGCACCACCCAGGCCAACACCTACCGCAACGTCGTCAACGACTGCCTGGCGGTCGCCCGCTGCACCGGCATCACCGTCTGGGGCATCCGGGACACCGACTCGTGGCGGGCCAGCGGCACCCCACTGCTCTTCGACGGCAACGGCAACAAGAAGCCCGCGTACGACGCCACGCTGGCCGCGCTCAACGGCGGCACCCCGCCGCCGACGACCCCACCGACGACCACGCCGCCGCCGACCACGCCGCCACCGGGCGGTGCCGGCTGCACCGCGTCGGTCTCGCTCAACTCGTGGAACGGCGGGTTCGTGGCCACCGTACGGGTCACGGCCGGCTCGTCGGGCACGAACTCGTGGGCGGTGACCCTCACCCTGCCGTCCGGGGCGGCGGTCACCAACACCTGGAACGCCCAGGCGAGTGGTAACACCGGCACGGTCCGGTTCGCCAACGTGGCCTACAACGGCCGGGTCGCCCCCGGACAGTCGACCGAGTTCGGCTTCCAGGGCACCGGCAGCGGGACCGGGCTGAACCCGACCTGCACCGCCGGCTGACCGGTGCGCCGGGCCGGCGTGGGGCGACCAGCGGTCCGCTCCACGCCGGCCCGGACAGCGCCCGACCGGCGGGCGGTACGGCCTGCGGCCGGCCCGTGCGACGCGCCCCGACTGAACTCCGGACGGTAGGGTCGGGAGCCGGCGTGTTCTCCGACCCGGTCGCGCAGCGGCAAGCGGTCGTCGACATACGACAGGTGGGTGCGTATGAACGGACCGGTTTCGGTACGGGAGGCGACCCTCGTCGACCTGGACCGCATTCTCGACGTGCACACGAGGGCGCGGACGGCCTATTACCGGGCCGGCGGACTCGCCCCTGACGCCGCCGCGGATCCCGAGGCGGAGCGGGACCGGCGGACCGGATGGACCGCGGCCGTACGGTCACCCGACCAGCGTGCGGTGTGTGCCGTCGTCGACGGCGACATCGTCGGAATCGCCGCCATGGGACCGCCGCTGTCGACCGAGGTGCACCCCGGCACGGTGGGCCAGCTGTACCAGATCCACGTGCGCCCGGACAGTTGGGGAAGGGGCGTCGGCGGCATCCTGCACGCCAGCTTCGTGCGATACCTGGAAGACGCCGCACTTCCCGCAGGTCTGCTCGAGGTCTGGGAGCGGAACACGCGGGCGCGGGCGTTCTACGCCCGACACGGCTGGCGGCCCGACGGTGGGTTCCGACCCGGGCCGGACGACGCCAACTACGTCTGGCTCCGGCTGGAGGTCGCCCGCCATCGCCGCCCGGCGTGAGCGATCATCCGTTGATGGACCGATCCGAGATCCAGGCCGCGTTCGACGAGGTATTCGATCAGGCGCTGGTCTTCCACGGTTACGCCGACCACATGCGTGACTACGACGTCTTCGTCCACGCCACCACGGACCCCCGTACGGGTATCCCGCCGAGGCACCTGCGATACCGGTTCACGCACTGCGTCCGGGCCTCCGCGACCTCGGCCCTGTCGCCCCAGGGCTGGAGGGATTCGCTCGACGACCGGCTCGTGGACCATGAGCGAGGCCGCGACCTCGACGGCTACGGTTGGGGCGTCAGGTGGCAGGCCCTGTATCCGGGCATGGATCTCGTCGCGGACTCGGCCGAGGCCCGGCAGTGGTCGCGCGATCTCGACCTGCCGTTCCACGAGGCGGCCATCGGGACGAACGGCCACAACATCTCGCTGGTCTTCTCGGACCTGGTCGTCGACGTGATACCCGTGGGACATGCGCCATTCGTAATGTGACGGGGTAACCGGCACACGCTTGCGTCGAAGGTGGGCCGGATGGACATGACATCGTGGCCTTTCCCAGCAGACCAGCTCAACGATGGTGGGGCTGATCGCCCTGGTCTGGATACTCCCTCCTTGCCCCGATCAGTCCGATGTAAGCGGCCGGTCCGGCCGATGGTCATGGCGCTGAGTCTCGACCTGTCGAGGTTCAGCGCCGTGCCCGTGCCCTGTCCACCGATGCGACCGGTGGAACAGGGGCACCTGATCGGAGCGTGGGAGGTGCAGCAGATCAGCGGCGGATGACGTATAGGGGGAGGGGGTGACGATGGACCGTACGGAGTTCGAGGCGTTCGTTACTGCGGCGTTGCCCGTGTTGAGTAGGCACGGGCGGGCCCTCACGGGCAACACGCCGGATGCTCAGGATCTGATCCAGGATGCCCTGCTGCGGGTCTGGCGGGCCTGGCCGAGGATACGGCGGGACGGTGACCCCGTGGCGTACACGAAGACCGCGATGGCCCGACTGCACGCCGGTCGGATGCGTCAGCTACGGCGTCGGCTGTCCGGGCGTACCGTCATCGACCCCCGATGGAGCCCGTCGGACACCGGCCGCGTCGACAACCAGGACCTGGTTCGGAATGCGTTGATGACCCTGCCGGCGATCCAGCGTGCGGTGCTGGTCATGACATACCTCGACGACGCCGACGACAGGACCATCGCGGAGGCACTGCACCGCCGGCCATCCAGCATCCGCGCGTCGCGCAGCCGGGCCCTCGCCGCGCTCCGCGAACAGATCAGGATCGACGATCTGCCGACCGATTCCGCCGAAGGGAAGTTGCATCATGCGTGATCTGGACGAGATGCTGCGCGCCGAACTCAGCCGGCAGGACGCGGACCCACCGATCAGCGCCGCAGCCGTGCTCCGCAACGTGTACGCCCGGCGGCGGACCGCCCGGGTGGCCGGAACCGCGGCTGCGGCGATCGCGGTCGTCGGTATCGGAATCGGGGCACAGGGCGTGGTCGGCAGTCTGGGCGGCGGGCCGGGCTTGACGACCGGCGCCACGCACTCCACACCGGTGACCGCATCGACGCCGCCAGCCTCGGCGGCGACCGGCGCACCGCCCGACGTTCCCGGACATCCCACACCCCGATCCGAATGGCTGGCCGGCATTCCGGCGTATCTGACGGTCGCCCCGGGCGCCGAACCCGCCCGTGGGGTCCGGGTACCGGGCGGCGGTGACCGGATCGTGTACTCGGCGACGGCAGGTAGCCCGGTGTCGGGGCTCGTGGTCATCCGCAACCCGGCGCATATGCCCGCCGTCCCCGGAAGCCCCGTCGACCTGCGACCAGAGTCGGTCAGAGACGGCACCAAGACCCTCGTCAGCGACGATACGAACGCCCAGGCAACATACCTGGAAGCATGGTCACCCTCCGGCCGGACCTGGTACGCCGTCGTGTACGGCGGGGACGGCAACGCACGGCAGTCGGTCCTGGAGTCCATCGCCGCCGCAACATTCATCTAGGGCGGGTCTCCGGTTGTCCACTCCCGACGGACCGTGCGATTCCGGCGAGAAAGGACGAACGGTACGGTCGAAAGTGGTGTCGTTCGACGTCGGCAGCCAGAATGTGAACGCGCTCATTCATCCTGGACACTCCGCCAAAGTCCCGATTGGCGAATGTCGCGAGAATGCAAATGCATTGACAGTCATAAAATTGATCTGAACAATTTGCAGACATGAATTCTCTTTGGGGGCAAGGAAAACGTGTGGCTGGACTGGTCGCGTCGGTGATCGCGGCGACCGTCTTGACGACAGGAGTCGCGGCACCGGCGACGGCCATGGGAGAGGCGCGAGGTGTCGGGCAACCGAGCGCCGTCATCGACGACGGTTCGGGCACCGGCGCGCCGGACCGCCTGCTGCTCGCCGACACTGCGCCGCTCACCCGGTACTGGTGGCTGAGAAACGACCACATGAGCTCCGTCTTCCACCCCGGTGGGGGCTACGGGGCCGAGTTCGTCCTCGGGCAGATCCACACCACGTGGGAGGCCGGCACCCACCCGCTCTTCCAGTGCACGAAGGGCAAGGACCGGTTCACCTCCCCGCAGTTCGACTGCGAGGGATGGCCGAGCCTCGGGCTGATCGGTTACGCGTACAGCGCCCCGCCGACAGCACCCAACCGGGCGTTCTACCGCTGCCTCGTCCGCAGCAACGGGGAGCACTTCGACTCCAACGATCCGAACTGCGAGGGCCAGCGGCCCGAGGGACTGCTCGGCTACCTGCTCCTCTGACGGGTACGGCCGCGGCCGGGCCTCCGGAGGCGCACCGGCACCGGCGTCACCGGCGCACCGTCTCGACCGGGGCGGTGCGCCGGGCCGGGCCACGCCTGGCCGGAACGACTGTGAGTCGGCGACCCCGCCTGAAAACTCGCCGCGGTGTCCACCCCTAGTCCGAAGTGGACGTTGGTGGGCCCGTGCTCCCGGGCGGGGCAGCGGCGGCCGGCTTGTCCGTGGTCGGCCGGAAGTGGGCCGAGGGATCGGGGCAAACCAGGTACGGCATCGGGTAACCGCCGGGGTACACCGGCCAGGCGGGTGGCGGCGGCGGTGGCGGTTGTTGGGCCGCGCGCGGTAAGAACCAGCGGTGCGCGGGAGGCAGCGCCAGCAGCAGCACCACGGCACCCGTGAGGGCGAGCACCACCACGCTGCCGAGCCCCGTTGCGAGGAAGGAGAGGCCGGCGAACGGCTCCGGTTCGGCGTACAGCGTCTCGAGGAACTCCGACTCCTCCCAGGGCAGGTCCTCCCAGGGCACCTCGTCGTCGGGTGCCTCGTCCTCGAGGAACCCGGGGTCGGCGGGCAGGAGCAGCATCGGCAGGAACAGGAGGCCGGAGCAGCTCTGCAGCGCGTACCACAGCAGTTGCGTGCCGCCGGCGACGAAGACGAGGATCCGCCCGACGTTGCTGCCCCCCAGCATCGGCACTGCCGCGACGGCGAGGAAGACCGCCAACAGCAGGGCCGGTGCGCCGGTGAGCACCGCGCCGACGACGTTGGCGGTCCGTTCGTCGCCCACCTCGACCGGGTCGGCGTCGGGCACCAGCGCGGCGGCCCGGTCGATCTGCCCGTCGTACCGGACGGCCTCCGCGACGGTCAACCCGACGATGCCGAGAAGCAGGACGGCGGTGGCGAGCAGGAGCCAGAACGCGACGGTCACCTGCGCGGGCCGGGGCGGGCGCACGTCGTCGACGGCCATACCGCGACGGTACGGGTCCGGCGGCGCGCCCGGACCCGCCCGTTCGGCCACAATGGATCAACCGGCGAGGAGTCCGGCCACCGCGACGGTCGTCTCCGGGTGGTCGGCGAGCAGCGTCGCCAGCGCGGCCGGTGCGCTCGGGCCCGCGGGGCCGCGTCCCGCCGCCATTCGCCGGTGCAGCCGAGCAGCGCCGCGACCGCGTCCACCGCCGCTGGGTGGTCGGCGAGCAGGTCGGTGACCGGCCCCGCCGGGGCGGTCGCCCCCGCATCCGTCACGACCGGGACCGGCGTCGGCGCCAGCCACGGCGGCAGCCAGGCGTCCAGCGCCGGCAGGCTGCCGGGGAACGTACGCCCCGCCTCCCGCACCAGCAACGGCACCAGTTCCGGACCCTGCTCGCGCAGGGTCGTGATGAGCGTCGGCAGCCAGGGCAGCAGCACCGGGTCGGGCAGCCGGGCGAACGCCGACGACATCACCTCGACCACGAACGGCGTGAGCCCCGGAACCGGCTCGAGCGCCTGCACGAACCCGGCGAGGTAACGCGGGAAGGCCGGCACCACCAGCGGGTTGCCGAGCAGGTCGGCGCACCGCTCGCGGAGTTCGGCCAGCGGCAGCAGGCCCAGGTGGTGCCGGGCCGCCCACAACAGGGCGATCTTGGCCGGTGCCTCCGGGTGTGACTGCGCGACCGCGAGTTCGAGCTGTGACCGGTCACAGCCCAGTGACAGCGCCAGGCTCTCCATACTGAACAGGAAGCCCAGCATGGCGCCGACCTGGCGGACCCCGGTCTGCTCGTCGAC